>DAIUEQ010000191.1:0-3542 GCA_036845025.1 Xanthobacteraceae bacterium
AGCGCCGCTGCGAGTTCGCGGGCGCCGGATTTCCTGGTTTCCTCGTCCATGCGTGCGTCCGTCGCGGCAAGCAGCTTGCTGACGACGTTGTTGCGCTGTGCGACCGGATTGTCGAGATATCCGCTGCGCTGAAAAAAGTTGGCGGTCGGGACCTTGCCGCGCCACTCTGCCGGCAAGGTGACCATGTCAAAGCCGTTGCCGTCGCCGGTCAGATTCATCATTTCCAGGTCAGCCGCGGTCAGTGGTCCCTCATAGCCCTTGCGCCGCGCGAAGACGACTGAATCGAGCAGCTTTTGCGCCTGCAGCAGGGGCCCGAGATCGAGGTCCAGATTCAGTGCGTGGATGGCGAGACCCTTTGAGGTGTTTGCCAGACTCTCATGCTCACTCCAGGCGTCAGGAACGCTGGTAGAATAACTCACCATTCTGCGAAGAACCGCGATTTTGTCGTCGAGGGCCTGTCTCTCGCCATCCTGAACTTCGCCGGCGCGCAGCGAAAGTTTTTTTACGAACTGACTGCCTTTTTCGGCGACGATCTCGACCGTGTTGGTCGCAAGCAGCTGATTGTAGCCGAGCGCGGTCGTGATCGCGCGCGCCTTCTTGTTGTATTCGAGTCCAGCCTGCACGTCGTAGCCGCCGTTGCCGCCAGCTTCGAAGCTGTAGATCCGCACGATCTGATCCCCGGTCAGGCCGGCCGCAAGCGCCGCCCGGGCATAAGCGTGCTTGAACTCGCTTTCGCTGCGCGGCAGGTGCGGCACGAATTTAAATTCGCGCTGCGCCGCGGCAAGAAAATCGGACACCACCGGCACATAAGGCGCCGGCGGATTTTCTGAGGGCTTGAGAGGATCGCGCGGCCGGGGCGGACCGGAGTAAATCGGAGGCTGGGTGAGCACGTAATCGTCGAGCAATATCGCATGGTGGTTTGCGCGCTTGCTCGTCCGCAGATGCCGCTTTTCGCTAATACCGCTCCAATAGGCTTCAGCCAGCGCCGTATAGCGTTGCCGGGCCTCGGTATATTCCGCCAAGGCCCGACGATATTGTGCCTCCGCTGCATCGAGATCGCCGGAAGGACTGGCGGGGAACGTGCCGGCGATGTGATCTTGCACAACGGCGGAGCCGGCGCGAAGCGGCGCGGGCGAAAGCACAAGCAAGGCCGCAAGCAAGGCGATCAGGCGGCGAGGTGCAAAGGGCACTCGAGCTCACTCCATCCGAATGTTAGGATCGGATCGCTAGCGGCGGCCGCGGCGGGACCCGTTTCCGCGGCCCTGCGGGTGTTCACCGCCGCCACGCGGGTGTTCGCCGCCACCACGCTGATTACGGTTGAACCGCTGGCGATTAAATCCGCGTGCGCGCAGGCGCTCCCGCGCCATCCGCCGGCCGATATTGTGCGCGGCAAACAACCGTTGCAGAACGCCGCGGTCGCGCGCCGCTTCCTGCGGCGGAATCTGAAACGGTATCGCCTGAAATCTGCCGCCCGCTCCCGCCCGCAGCGCAAACGCGCTTGCGCCTTGATTGAGGACGCCGAGTTGACCGCCTTGCAGGTTGAAAACGTCGATCTGACCGACGTGGCCATCCGTGTCCGGATAAAGTTTGATGCGCGGTTCCTCGGCTCCGGCCGCGGCGCCCCCTTGCGGAACGTCGACCACGCCGGTCGTGCCACGAATTCCAAGCGTAGCGACCGGTGTCGTGATCTTCATTGTGCCGGTCTTGGCAACCAGGCTTGCGACAAAGGCGGCTGTTCCAGCCTTGACCGCAATGGACGCCGCGTTGCTTTGGCCGTTCTCCTCATAGACGAAGTCGTTGACCACAATGCGCGTGTTGGCGGACAGGCTAAAGGTCGTTTCATCGTCGAATGTGATGCCCAAGGTGGAATTGGCGCCAGTTGAGAGAACGTCGTTCTTGAAGATGGAATCCTTGATCTTCAGAGCGACCGCCGCGGTATTCCCCCGCGTCACTGATGCCTCGCCCTGCAGAGTACCGACCTGGCCTATCTCACCGGCCTGACCGGTCTGAGCGGCTTGGCCAGCACTACTTTGCGGCATGCCCGCAGGGTCCTGCGCGCTAGCGGCGAAACGCCACGCCACGGGCAAAGGCAGCGGGCACATCGCTGCGACACCGCCAATAAACTTGATGAATTGCCGCCGCTTCATGTCCGCGCTTGGGCATGATCGGCCAAGCATCCCGGCCCCACCCCACCCTTCGGACCCAAGCAAAGCGCAGCCTTGCGGCAATTTGTTGATCGTGGCTGCAAACTCGAAGCCCGCCGTTGCACTGCCCAAGGTCCCCTTTGCAATTAATAAACCACGAACAATGCACCGCCAAAGCCTTGAAGGGCGGTCCATGCCCGATTCGCCGCTAAGTTGGAAAGCGCCCTGATAGACGAACGGCCTCGGTCCCGAGGGAGTGGGGCCAAGGCCGTTCACGTGTCGGAAGGCGCCCCATCATTACGCCCCACCCCGACACTTCGGCGATGATGCCAAAGCGAAGTTGACTGATCGTTACGACGCCTTCTGGCGCTGGCTTCGCACACTCAGCCGGGAGCGCGAGAAAGTCTCTTTTCCTGCAATTCGCCGAGATATTCGCTCCAATAGGTTTCATGGTTGCGCGCGAGTTCCAAAAGGTAGTCCCAGGTGAAAATGCCGGTTGAGTGTTGGTCGTCGAACACAAGCCGCACGGCGTAGTTCCCGACCGGATGCAGTTCGCTGATTTGCACGTCGCGCTTGCCGGCTACGACGCGCCGTTCAGCCGGCGAATGACCCTGCACTTCGGCGCTTGGGCTGCGGATGCGCAGATATTCTGCAGGAAGTTCGTAGCTTTCTCCCGGATCGAAACTAACAACAAGAATCTTGCGATCCTTACGCAGGCGCAATTCTGTCGGCCAAGCGCCGCTATTTGCCATAAAATTCACCGACGGTTGGAGCCGAAGCTTCGATTCCCGGCAATTGCGTCTGCCGCGGAATAACCCGCGATCCTGCCGAACACGGCGCCGGACATGAGTCCGGTACCGCCGGGATAATTGAAATAGAACAGGCCGCCAACGAGTTCGCCCGCGGCGTAAAGCCCACTAATCGGCTGATAATCGGTGCTGAGCACCGCCGCGTCAGTATTAACGCGGAGCCCGCCGAACGTGAAGGTGACGCCACAAGTGACCGCATAGCCTTCAAACGGCGGCGCGTCGAGCGTATTCGCCCAGTTGCTTTTGTTGATGGCGAGGCCCGCAGTGCAGCGCCCGTCCTTGATGTTTGGGTTAAACGGTGTGTCGGCGCATACCGCCGCGTTCCATTCCGCAACCGTTTTGACGAATTCCCTCGCGTTCACTCCGTCGAGCTTTTGCGCGAAGTCTTCGATGCTGTCCGCCGCTACCTTTGTGATCTGCCGTATTTTGTATTCGTCGCGAAGCAAGTGCTTCACTTTTTGATCGAAAACCTGCCAGGCGAATTGGCCCGGCTGCTCCAGCACCACCTTCCCATATTTGGCATAGGTATAGTTGCGAAAGTCTGCGCCCTCGTCGACGAAACGTCTGCCCGTGGCATTGATCAAAATCC
>DAIUEQ010000191.1:3552-6595 GCA_036845025.1 Xanthobacteraceae bacterium
CCCGAATGGATACGAATGCTTCTGAAACTGATCGCCGACCGCAAGGTCGCCGAATTCGGGAGCGTTCATCTCCCATTGCACGGCGTGACAGCCCGACCAGTTTCCCCGGGGACTGGCTCCGATGTCGAGCGCCATGCGAATGCCATCGCCGGTGTTGAAACGCGAGCCTCTCACCTTGGCGAGGTCCCATCCCGGCCCGAGATAACGCGTCCGCCACTCCGCGTTGGCTTCGAAACCCCCACAGGCAAGCACCACCGCGCCGGCGCGTAAGTCCTCGGTCTTACCGCCGTGGCGCACGCGCACTCCGCCGACGTTCGCGCCGTCGTAGAGCAAGTCGAGCGCGCGTGAGCGGTAGCGAACCTCGATGCCGCGGCGGCTCGCGGCAGCCGTCAGCATAGCTATCAAGCCAGGGCCGCCGCCGACGGACTCGACCGTCAGCCCGCCCCAAAATTTAAAGCGCCCATCCACCTTGAACGCCTGCCGGCCGTAAATCGGGATCAAACGCACGCCGTTCCGCCGCATCCAGTCAAGCGTCGCGAAGCTATTATTGACCAATGCCTCGACCAGATCAGGATCGGCGCGATGTTGCGTCACGCGGGACATGTCGTCGAAAAATTGCGCTTTGGTATAAGCGCCGAAGTCCGTGGTCTCGACTTCCGCGGGCGTAAGATCGGGCACAAGTGTCTTGATGTCGTCGACGCCGTCATAAGCCACGCGGATCGACCCGGCGGTGAAGCGGCTGTTGCCGCCGGATTCCTCCTCGGGTGCGGCTTCCAGCATGAGAACTTCGGCGCCGCGCTCGCGCGCCGCCAGTGCTGCGCAGAAGGCGGCGTTACCCGCGCCCACTACAATCACGTCGGCTATTTGCTCACGCATCAGCGCTCGCGGGACATTCGCAGGCTTGATTCTTATTCGGCCGCCTGAGCGGCGCCGCCATGCGCTTTCGACCAGCCGGCCGGATCCTTCATGAACTTCTCAGCTTCCTTGAGCTTGGTTTTGTCGAATTTGCCGCTGCTCTTGGCCGCTTCGAGAACGTCCCACCAGGTCGCAAGAGCGTGCAGCGTGACGCCGAGGTCGCTCAAGATCTTTTTGCCCTCGGGAAAGATGTCATAGAAGAACACGACGAAACAATGCTCAACGACGGCGCCGGCGCCGCGCAAAGCCTCGCAAAAATTGATCTTGCTGCGACCGTCGGTGGTCATGTCCTCGACCAGCAGCACCCGGTCGCCGGGTTCGATATGCCCCTCGATCTGAGCGTTGCGCCCGAACCCCTTTGGCTTCTTGCGCACGTATTGCATCGGCAACATCAGCTTGTCGGCCATCCACGCGGCAAAAGGTATGCCCGCGGTTTCGCCGCCGGCCACGGCGTCGAATTGCTCGAAGCCGGCATCGCGCTCGATTGTCGCCGCCCCGAAGTCGATCAGCGTCCGGCGCACCCGCGGAAACGAGATGAGTCGCCGACAATCGGTGTAGACCGGGCTTGCCCAGCCCGACGTGAAGATAAACGGCTTGTCGGCCATAAACCGAACCGCCTCCACCTCGATGAGCATTTTCGCCGTCAGTTCGGCGATCGATTTCTTGTCGGCGAATCCACTCATCGGACGTCCTCGCTCACTCGCCAGGCGATGGTTTCACCGCCGCGATAAAGCAGCGCCCGCTCATCCGCGCCGGAAACTTTGATTTCCACCGGCGCAATCCACGGCGATTTTTCCAGCACAATCCTATCCTCGTTCGGCAGCAGCCGATAATGCCTCGGTCCGTTCAGCGAAGCAAAAGCCTCGAGCCTGTCGAGAGCGCCTTCCTCTTCAAACACCTGTGCATAGGTCGCGAGCGCCACCGGAGCGTTAAAGATGCCTGGCACCGAGCTGACCGCAATCTTCCTGGCGAACGGATGGGGCGCGGAATCTGTACCGAGAAAATAACATGGCGCACCCGACGTCGCCGCCTTGCGCAATGCCTCTCGATCGGCCGCGGCTTTGATGACCGGCATGGCGTACATCATTGGCTTCAGCCCGCCGCCAAGCCAATCCGTACGCGTGAGATTGAGGTGATAAGGCGTAATAGTGCCTGCGACTTGCGGGGCTGCACTTGCCACGAAGTCGGCGCCGGTTTTCGACGACAAATGTTCGAGCACCATGCGCAAAGCGGGAAATTGCTTCGTCCATTTGGACAACCGGCGATCGATGAAAGCCGCTTCACGGTCGAAAATATCGACGTCGTCGGCGACTTCTTCGCCGTGCATCAAGAGCGGCATGTCGATTTTCTGCATGCGCTCAAAGACCGGGAAGACCTTGCGGTAATCGGTCACGCCGGCCAAGGAATTAGTCGTGGCGTTTGCCGGGTAAAGTTTGACCGCCGTAAAAATGCCTTCGCGGAAGCCGCGCTCTACGTCGTCGGGATCGGTTTGATCCGTGAGATAACAGGTCATCAACGGTTTAAAGCGCGAGCCGGCAGGGAGCGCAGCTTCGACGCGCGCGCGATAGCCCATCCCGTCTTGGGTGGTGCACACCGGCGGAACCAGGTTCGGCATCAGAATGGCGCGGCCAAAGTCCTTTGCCGAATACGGCAATACCGCTTTGAGCATCTCGCCGTCGCGGACGTGCAAGTGCCAATCATCGGGCCTGCGGATAGTGATGCGGGTGCTCATTTATCCACCACTAATCAGGGAAAAACGCCGTCGGCAATGGTCCGTGTATCTCCTTCTCCGCGCGTGCGGGGAGAGGCGATCTTCTCAATTTGTCACCACCGGGCTTGACCCGGTGGTCCATGATGAATCCGCGATGCTGCATGGATTGCCGGATCAAGTCCGGCAATGACGAATATGGGGCGCCAGAGAATCATCGGAGTGCTGTGGCGTCTCAGCAAACACGCGCCGTGCAAGCGGCCTGATTCATCGAAAAAAATTCGGCGGCGTTTGACTTCGCCGCGACGCTGGTAATAACGGCAATCAATCTCGCTCATTAAAGGACGCCTTTTGGGAGGGTACTTCCTGATGGCGGAGCGAGTGCGGCGCCCGCGGGCGGAAAGATACAGTCCGCACCCG
>DAIUEQ010000192.1:0-2573 GCA_036845025.1 Xanthobacteraceae bacterium
CGCAGGAAGAATACATGCTGGCCAAGCGCTGGCGCGAGCACGGCGACCGCGACGCGGCGCATCGGCTCGTCACGAGCCACTTGCGGCTCGTCGCCAAGATCGCGATGGGTTACCGCGGCTATGGCCTGCCGATTTCCGAAGTCATTTCCGAGGGCAATGTCGGCCTGATGCAGGCCGTGAAGCGCTTTGAGCCGGAAAAGGGCTTCCGCTTGGCGACCTACGCCATGTGGTGGATCAAAGCCGCCATCCAGGAATACATCCTGCGCTCATGGTCGCTGGTGAAGATGGGCACTACGGCCAATCAGAAGAAGCTGTTTTTCAATCTGCGTAAAGCCAAGAGCCGCATTTCCGCCCTTGAAGAGGGCGACATGCGGCCCGATCAGGTCAAGCTCATTGCCAAACGCCTCGGGGTGACCGAGCAAGACGTCATCGACATGAACCGCCGGCTTGGCGGCGATGCGTCGCTCAACGCGCCGATCCGCGAGGATGGCGATTCCGGCGAGTGGATGGATTGGCTGGTCGATGACGGCGTCAGCCAGGAAAGCCGGCTTGCCGAATCCGAGCAATCGGAGAACCGCCATAAGGCGCTCGGCGACGCGCTGACCGTGCTCAACGATCGCGAACGGCGCATCTTCGAGGCGCGACGGCTCGCGGACGAGCCGATCACGCTGGAAGAACTGGCCGACGAGTTCGGCGTGTCACGCGAACGCGTCCGCCAGATCGAAGTGCGCGCCTTCGAGAAGGTGCAAAAGGCGGTGAAAACCCGCATGACCGCGATGGAGACGCCGCCGCACGCGGCGCCTCCCGCGGCAGCGGCCGCCGCCGCAGCGCACTAGGTTTCCGTCAACCAGCCAGCTCGCGTAGCGACGCTTCGGCGCGGCGCTGAAAGAGGGTGGCGCCCTGGCGCCGCCCGATATCCGCAGCGGCCGTGAACGCTTGCTGCGCGTCGCCCTTATTATTGCGGTCGAGCGCGAGCAGGCATTCGCCACGCAGGCGATAAATCTCCGGCAGGTAAAGGCCGACGCCCGGTTCGTCCACCGCCGCAATGGCGCTATCGAGGTAAGCAATACCGTCGTTGGGCCGACCGGCCGCGAGCAAAATCTCGCCGGCCAGGCCAAGATAGACCTGCGGCACTGGCCCGACACGCGTTGCGCTGTCGATCTCGGTTTCGATCAATCGCGCCGCCTCGGCGGTACCCGCGCCGGTCGCACCGGCCCAGGCCAAAAGCAGTAAACTACTGGCGCGCCATGCTTGCAGGCCAAATTTTTCCGCCAACGTCACCGCCCGCTGGGCGCAACGGGCTGCAGCTTCGCGATCGCGCACGATTTGATGGGCCATGGCGATATTATAAAGCGCGTGCGCGATCGTATTCGGGTGGTCGAGCGTTTCGGCAAGGGTAAGCCCGCGCACCTGGAGATCGTTCGATCGCTCCCGATCACCTGACATCTGCAGTGCAAGCGACGAGCAAACGTGCGCGCAAACGCCAGGATCGTGGCCGCCGAAGGCAAGACCCAGATGGCGGTGGCGGCTTAGATCATACGATTTAATTCCGAGACTGCCGTCGGCGATCGCGGCTGCAACGTCGCCGCGGAAAATGGCCGTCGACCAGCGGCAATGATAAGCTTCTAGCAACAGATCGCTGTCGCTCGATCGTTGCGCGAGCCGCACCAGCTCCTCCGCGCGATCACGCGCAAGCGAAGTCCGGCGCCCGAGATTGGCGTTGAGCCACAGGCCCCACTTTGCCCGATATAGCCCCGTGCTGTCGCCAATTTGCTCCCCTATCTCGGCGGCGCGGCGATAGACCTCCTCGGCAGCCGCGCTTTGCATACCGTGAATGATTCCGAGTGCGGGACCGAGCTTGAGCAAAAAATTCAATTGCCGTCGCTGCCGTTCGCCCGATTCAGGCAGCGTATCGGCCAATTTGAGACCGGCGGAGAAATTCGCGATGGCTTCGAGATAAGCCGATCGGCTCAACGCGCGATCGCCTGCCCGCAGGCGATAATCGGAAGCTTTTTCGGTAAGGCCGGCTTCGGCAAAGTGATACGCGAGCAACTCCGGTTCGTTTGCCGCCGCTTCGGGGAAATGCTCCTCCAGCGCGCGAGCGGTTCGTTCGTGCCATTCGCGCCGCCGTGCCAGAAGCAGACTTTCATAAGCCGCGTCGCGCAACAGCGCGTGTTTGAAGCTAAATCTTTGCTCCGTCCCGCGGCCTTCCGGAAAGACAATGCCGGCGGCGACGAGTTTCGCGAGCGCGGCCTCGAGTTCGGCGCCGGGTTTCGGCGACAGCGCTTCAAGCAATGGCAGCGAAAACTGCCGGCCGATAACGGCCGCGACCTGAGCTATCTCACGCGCCTCGCCAAGACGGTCGAGGCGCGCCGCGAGCGAATCCTTGAGTGACGCCGGTACCGCACCGCCCCCCTCGCCCGCCGACTCCATCACGCTCTTGGTCAATTCCTCGACGAACAAGGGCACGCCGTCGGTCTTTTCCACGATCGCCGCGACAGTGTCGCCCGATAATCCATGTGATGCCGCAATACCGGCGATCAGATCGGCGCAGTCGGTCCGGCCGAGGCGGC
>DAIUEQ010000192.1:2673-6562 GCA_036845025.1 Xanthobacteraceae bacterium
GCGAGCCCGGCACTGGCGGTGCATCCGGCACGGACAACAACTCGGCCAGCAACGGCACCGCGGCGGGATCGACCGTCGCCCGCTGCGAGAATAGGGCGCTGAGCTTCTCGATGCGCACAGTAGAGGAATCCCCGGAAACGAAGCCCGCGTTACGCGCCATGTGTTGGATCACGGGATAGAGCGCGTTATCGTTGTGATAAGGCGAGCATTGCAGATAGATCAGACCGTGCGGCTCGGCGGCGACGGCCTCTTGCAAAGCCTCGATCAAGCGCGACTTGCCGATGCCGGCCTCGCCGATCAAGGTGACGACTTGGCCTTCGCCTTGCCGCGCCAGCCGCCAGCGATCGAGCAGCAGCCCCATTTCGTGCGCGCGACCGATCAACGGCGTGGCGGCGCCGGCGCGAATGGCGGCAAAACGGCTCTCGATCGCACCTTCCTTGACCACGCGCCAAGCCGGCATCGGCCGCGCGAATCCTTTCAGCTCGTGAGCGCCGGCGGATTCGAGCTCGAACAATCCGCCGAGCAAATTTTGCGTGGCTTCGCTGATCAGAATGGTGTCCGGCGCCGCCAGCGCTTGGAGCCGTGCGGCCAGATTGGGCGTTTCACCGACGATCGTCCGCTCTTGCGCGGAACCGGCGCCGATGATTTCGCCGACAACGACAAGGCCGGTGGCGATACCGACCCGTGCCTGCAGCGCGGCGCCATCCGGCCGCGCGATCTTGCCGATTTCGGCGAGGATGCCGATGCCAGCACGGACCGCGCGTTCCGCCGCATCCTCGAAGGCGTGTGGGAAGCCGAAATAGGCGAGCACACCGTCGCCCATAAATTTGGCGACAAAGCCGCCGTAGCGGCCGATCGCTCCCGCAGCGGCGTCCTGATAGCGGCGCATCAGCGCGCCAAGAAGTTCGGGATCGACGGCTTCGGACAAGGCCGTCGAACCGACCATGTCGCAAAACAATACGGTGACCTGACGTCGCTCGGCGCCGGCGGCCTCAGGCGGCGCGGGCGCTCCCGGCGCTTTGGTTGCGGCAGGCTTGGACTCGGACGATTTGGCGGCGGCTTCGCCGATCGCTTTCAACAAACGGCGCCGATTGCCGATGGAGACGCCGAGTTTCTCCAGGTCCTCGTCGGTCAGTTCCGAAACGATATCGACGTCGATATCGTTGGCCTCGAACGTCTCCGCCAACTGTTCGAGGTTTTGGGCGCGCAACCAGCCGCGAAGATCAGTCATACGTTGGGTTTCCGGGCGTTGGCACACTTCCAGTCCTGCCCGGCCATTGGCATAGCACGCCGCGCGCAACAATCCACGCGCCGTCAAAATCTCCTAAAGAAATCGGAAATCGTCGCAACTACTCGGGTAACGCGCCGCGCAGCAGCCAGCGGCAGCCGAATATCATTGCCCCGGCCAGCGCCGCAATCGCGGCGATCATCAGGAAAAACTCAGGCTTTTCCGTCCGGCTCCAAAAACTACCCAGCCAACCGGCCAGGAACCCGCCGACAAAGCTGGTGGCGAGCCACACACCCATCATCATCGAAAGGATGCGCGCGGGGGCGATCTTGGTCACGAGAGAAAGACTGACCGGGGAAAAATAGAGTTCGCCGATGGTAAGGATGACAAAAAATCCGAACAGCCAAAGCCAACTCGCTTGGCCGCCGCCGGCGTAAAAGGCGGCAAGCGCCATGATAAGATTCGCCGCGGCGACACCGAAACAGCCGAGCGCCATTTTGCTGACTGTCGCAGGTTCGCTGCCACGCGCAGCTTGCCGGGTCCACAGCGCCACAACAAACGGCGTGAAAGCAAAAATCATAAACGGATTGAAGGCCAGGAACCACGTCGTCGGGATTTGCGAAGCCAAGCCAAACAAATCGACGGTTCGGTCGGTATTGGCGTCGGCCCACAAGACAATGGTGTTGCCGCTCTGCTCGTAAGTGGCCCAGAACAAAGTCGCCGGTACGAACAGAACCAGCAGCGCGACGACGCCGCGCCACTCGTTGGCGTCGAGCGGGCGCCGCGCGCTGTGGCTTTCCCTCGCCTTCTGCAATTCGTCCGCCGGTAACAGCCGAAGGGCATAGAGATAGATGGCGAGCCCGATCAGCATGCCGACTCCGGCCGCGGCAAAGCCGTAATGCCAGCCGGCTTCTTCGCCAAGCGTGCCGCAGACAAGCGGCGCCAGAAACGCCCCGATATTGATGCCGACATAGAAGATGGAATAGGCACGATCGCGGCGCCGATCGCCGAGCGCATAAAGGCCTCCGACCTGGGTCGAGATATTCGGCTTGAACGCACCGCTGCCGAGAATGAGCGCCAAGAGCGCGAACAGGAAAAGCTGCTCAAACGCCATCATGAAATGACCGATGGCCATGAGAACAGCGCCAACCACGACCGTGCGGCGCTGGCCGAGCAAACGGTCGGCAAGAAGCCCGCCGAAGATCGGCGTCAGATAGACGAGCGCGGTGTAAAGGCCGTAGATCTGCGACGACAGCGGCTGAACATCGAGGGGGCCGAATACCGCCTCCAGTCCGTTTTTCAGACCTGAAAGGCCGAGCGTGCCCTCGGCGCGCCGGCCCAGCAGCAGGTATTTGGTCATATAGAGGACGAGCAGCGAGCGCATCCCGTAATACGAGAAGCGTTCCCACATCTCGGTGGTGAAAAGAAAAGTCAGCCCCTTCGGGTGGCCGAACAGGTCGCCGCGCAAACCGGCGGCGGTCAGGCGAGCGGGGCGACGGGCAGGATCGACGTGGTCGGTCAAGCGTAGCGAGCCCCTACCATTGCCGGCAATGCCGAGTATAAATCAAACCGGAAATCGCGGCGCAGGCCCGGAGGGGCGAGCTGCCGCTTCGCAGTCTCGAGGGAGAACAGCGTGCAAAAATTCGGTATTGGCCAACCGGTGCGCCGGCTGGAAGACCCCCGCTTCATTACCGGCCGCGGCCGCTATGTCGATGATATCGACCTGCCCCGTCAGGCCTATGGCGTGGTGGTGCTGTCGCCGCACGCCCACGCGCGGATCAAGCACATCGACACGGACAATGCCAAGACCGCGCCCGGCGTGCTGGCGGTCCTGACCGGGGCCGACGTCGCCGCCGACCAGCTCGGCCCTCTTGTTCCGGTTATGCCGGAGGATATGGGCGGCCCGAAGGGCTACCGCACACTCCGCCAGATCCTCGCCAGCGACCGGGTGCGCGCGGTTGGCGACCGCGTCGCGTTCGTTGTCGCGGAAACTCTGGCGCAAGCGCGCGACGCCGCCGAACTCGTCGAGGTCGAGTATGAACCGCTCCCCGCCGTGGTGAATATGGAGGACGCGCTTAAACCCGGCGCTCCTGCCGTTTGGGATGAGGCGCCGACCAACGTGGCGGTTGCCCTGATGATGGGAAATAAAGAAGCGACCGACGCCGCTTTCGCCGTCGCCAAACACGTCGTCTCGCTCAAGCTGGTCAACAACCGCGTCCACGCCAATTCGATCGAGCCGCGCGTCACGCTCGGGCAATATCACCCCGAGAGCGAGAGCTATACGCTCCACTCCACGACGCAAAATCCTCACGGCACGCGTTCGCACGTCGCCCGCGACGTGCTGAAGCTGCCCGAGATCAAGCTGCGCGTCATCTCGCCCGATGTCGGCGGTGGTTTCGGCATGAAGGGCGCAGTCTATCCCGAGGATGCGCTTGTCCTTTGGGCGTCGCGCCGCATCGGCGGCCGCCCGGTAAAATGGCTTTCCACCCGCTCCGAGGCTTTTCTCAGCGACTCACACGGGCGCGATCAGATCGTCACCGGCGAATTGGCGCTGGATGAGAACAGCAAAATCATCGGCTTGCGCGTGGACGCGCTGCACGGCATGGGCTCGCACGTGTTCGACGCGTCCATCGTCGTGCCGCTGTTCGCGCTCAAGCTTGC
>DAIUEQ010000193.1:0-6517 GCA_036845025.1 Xanthobacteraceae bacterium
GCAAATCCTGGTGCACGCCGCCGACGCGGAAATAAGCCGCATGCATGCGCGAGCCTGACGCACGCTCGTAGAACAGCATCAGCTTTTCGCGCTCCTCAAATCCCCATAGCGGCGGCGTGAGGGCGCCGACATCCATCGCCTGGGTGGTGACGTTGAGGAGATGCGAAAGCAGCCTGCCGATCTCGCAGTACAGTACGCGGATGATTTGCGCGCGCTTTGGGATCGTAAGCCCGAGCAACTTCTCAGCCGCCAGGCAAAACGCGTGCTCCTGGTTCATCGGCGCGACGTAATCGAGCCGGTCGAAATAGGGAATCGCCTGCAGATAAGTCTTGTGCTCGATCAGCTTTTCGGTGCCGCGATGCAGAAGCCCGATATGCGGATCGACGCGCTCCACCACCTCTCCGTCCAGCTCAAGAACAAGGCGCAATACGCCGTGCGCCGCCGGATGTTGCGGCCCGAAATTGATGGTGAAGTTCCGCTCGGTTTCCGCGCTCATCACGTCCGCAATTCGTTTTCGCTCTCAGCTCGCTTGCAACGACGAAATCTGTTTTTCACGCACCTTTCCAGTCTTCGCCGCCACCCGCGCGTTGAATTTGTCCCAGGCAACGACGAAACGCTCGTGCCGGCCTTCGCCGATGAGATCCATGCCGTCATGAGCCGTGACGGAAAACGCGACCCGCTGGTCGACAATCTCGACGCATTCGGCATCCACGGTCACTGTCATGCCCGGAGGCGTCGCGGCTAGGTGGCTCACGTCAACATGCACGCCGACGCTGCCTTCGCCGGCGTCAAGATGCCCGGCGAGAAGTTCGGTGCATGCCCATTCCATCAGAATGATCATGTAGCCGGTGGCGAATACCTCCGGCATCGACGCAATGATCTTCGACTCGGGAAAGGTGCGCGGAACGGTCTTGTCCGCCCCGACCGTATAGGTAAGACGATGCTTCAAACCGGGCTTGAGCGTCGATTTCATGCTTTGACCACGCTCACGAATCCTGCCCGCCGATTTTTCGGGCCTTCTCATCACCGGGCAGATCGTAATCCGGCCCCTCCCACGGCGATAGAAAATCGAAATTGCGGAACTCCTGCGTCAAGCTCACCGGCGAGTAGACGACACGTTTGAGTTCGTCGTCGTAACGCACCTCAACAAACCCGGTCAGAGGAAAATCCTTGCGCAACGGATGGCCGTCAAATCCGTAGTCGGTGAGCAGCCTGCGCATGTCCGGATGGCCGGTGAACGCGATGCCGTAAAGATCGAAGACCTCGCGCTCGAACCAATCGGCGCCGGGAAACACTTCAATGACGGAATTCACCGGGGTCGCTTCGTCGGTTTCAATCTTGATGCGAATGCGCGCATTGTGCTTCGGCGAGAGCAAATGATAGACAACGTCGAACCGCCGCTCGCGGCTCGGCCAATCGACGGCGGCGATGTCGACAATGTTCCAGAACAAACAACGCGGGTCGTCGCGCAGGAAACGCAAGACCGCGACAATGTCGGCGGACCGCGCCTTCACCGTCAGCTCTTGGTGCGCTACCGAATAGCCTTCGACCGCGTTAGAAAGCGCAGTCGCGACGGTTCGGCCGAGGTTGTCGAGTATCTCATCCATGATCAGCGTTCGATGGTGGCCGTCCGCCGGATTTTTTTCTGCAGCAGGAGGACCCCGTAAAGCAGCGCCTCGGCGGTAGGTGGACAACCGGGCACATAAATATCGACCGGCACGATGCGATCGCAGCCACGCACCACCGAATAGGAATAATGATAATAGCCGCCGCCGTTGGCGCAGGAGCCCATGGAGATGACGTAACGCGGCTCCGGCATCTGGTCGTACACTTTCCGCAACGCCGGGGCCATTTTATTGGTTAGCGTTCCGGCGACGATCATGACGTCGGATTGTCGCGGCGAAGCGCGCGGCGCAAACCCGAACCGTTCCGCGTCGTAGCGCGGCATCGACATTTGCATCATCTCGACGGCACAGCAGGCGAGACCGAACGTCATCCACATCAGCGAGCCGGCACGCGCCCAGGCGATAAGGTCGTCGGCCGCGGCGACCAGAAAGCCCTTATCGGTCAGATCTGCCCGGACCTTGGCGAAAAGCGGATCGTCCGCACCGCTTGGAGTTCCGGCACGCGGCGCGAGGATCTGCTGGCGCGGGGCGACGATCGTGGGTTCGCTCACGTCCATTCGAGCGCTCCCTTCTTCCACTCATAGATAAATCCGATCGTGAGGACCGCAAGGAAGATCATCATCGACCAAAAGCCAAACAAGCCGAGCTTGCCGAAGGCGACTGCCCACGGAAACAGAAAGCTGACTTCGAGGTCGAAGATAATGAATAGGATAGCGACCAGATAAAAACGGACGTCAAATTTCATGCGCGCATCGTCGAAAGCGTTGAAGCCGCATTCGTAGGCCGACAGCTTTTCCGGGTCGGGCTGTTTATAGGCGAGCAGAAACGCGGACAACAACAGCGCGAGCCCGATGACCAGCGCGACGCCGATGAAAATGACAAGCGGGAGGTAGCCGAGCAGCAACTGATTAAGCGATTGAGCCATCGGGCGCTCCTCTGGTCGGCCGTCGGGCGGGACGGCCTTTTGCCTACCTCAGGAACATGCCCTCCACGCGACGGTTCCGCCCAAGCAAGGACCGCGATGCCCCAATCTCAGCGGTTTCGCGTTGGAATAATTCGAAGATTTGCGACCCTTAGCGCAGTGCACAAAAACGCGCAAGGCGCGCTGCCACAGCCCTGTGCGCGAGAATCCAGAGTTGGAATTTTCCGCCAGGCCTGAGTTGAAAATGGAGCGAGCGCTATTGCTTAAGTCGTTGAAAAAGCTGGCGGGAGCGACGGGACTCGAACCCGCGACCTTCGGCGTGACAGGCCGACGCTCTAACCAACTGAGCTACGCCCCCGCGGGCGCGCTCGCACTTAAGGCGCGCGATGCGGCAAGTCAAGGAATTCGGGCCTAAATGCACTCTTGCGGCTGCCTTGCGCACGCCACAGAGGCGGACCAGATAGGGCGGGATAACGGGCAAAATGCCGGTGGAATCGGCAAAACAACGTGGTCAGCCGAAACCGAATCGTCTAATTGCATCGAGTTGGCGGGCACTTTTCGCCGGTCTAGGATTCATCGAGGAGGGTCTAATGGCAAATAAACCAGCCACAACCGTTACATTAAAGCATCTTGCTGCAAGCCTTGCGGAAGATAATGAACTGTCGAAGAAGCAATCGGAGGCCATCCTCGCGGGTCTGGTCGGCCAAATTGTCAAGCATCTGAAAAAAGGCGAGCGCATTCGCATTGGCGGCCTCGGCATTCTCCAAGTCCGCAAGCGCGCCGCGCGCATGGGCCGCAACCCCGCAACGGGCGAAGCAATTCAGATCAAGGCGAGCAAGAAAGTCGCCTTCCGCGCGTCGAAAGAATTAAAAGAAGCAATCTGACATCGCGCGAGCGTTTGGGCGCCTGATGACGGGAAGTCCGCCTTTCCGTCATCAGGCGTCTCTAATTTCCGCGAACTCGAACTTTGGTGGTGGGCGGTGACGGACTCGAACCGCCGACATTCTGCGTGTAAAGCAGACGCTCTACCAGCTGAGCTAACCGCCCTGCGTCGAGATTTATCTCCGCCTTGCGGTATCCTGCAAGTCCAACCCGGAATTTGACACGCGGCGTCGACCACGCGGCGAAAGCGCGCCGCGGCGAGTGACCGTACCGGCTCCAATACCTAAGACCCTAAGCCGTAGACCTTGAGGCCGTCTCAGGCGACGCTTGCGCGTCATCATTGGCCGCGACGCTCGTGGCGCGGGCGACGTGCTCTGCAAGTCGCACCCATGACTGCGCCAAGGTCAGCCAAAGCACTTTGTCGCTCTGGTCGTCCGCGGCGCGGGCCATTGCCACGCACTCTTCGGCATGCCGCCGATGGTTTCGGCTTCGATGATCCTGAATGATCCCCATCATGACGTCCCCGACTAACGCAACACCACGGGGATTATGTGCGTCAAAGTACGGCGCGCCCGCGATCAATCGATGGCGTAAAGCAGGCGCGTGCGACGCAAAAAATGGCAATTGAGCGCGCCAATGCCCAACCCTTAAGCTAAACGGATGATTAAAAATCCGCTGCACTTTCAAATAAATGGCATGCATGTCGGTCCTAGCTGCACTGCAGCAAAATATATGGTGCAGCGCACATCTGTTCCTTATGTCGGACGGAGACACCCGGCCTGGCACCGCGGTGATCCCCGGGGAAAGGATTGGAGACCAAGACATGCTTACTTCCATTGCCCGCCTCTTCAACGAGTGGAAGCGCTACAGCGAAGCTCGGCGAGAGCTTTCGCATCTGAGCGATCGCGAGCTCGCCGACATCGGCATCACCCGTTCGGACATTGATCGCATTGCGCTCGGCCAAGCGGATCGCTGACCGACCCATTCAGGCGAACTAAAAGCAACGCCCGCCGGTTTGGCGGGCGTTGCTTTTTTGCGATGGCAATAGCTTCCCGCCGCGTTGGTCGCGACCCTCCCGCATGCTACGGAGCGCCATGCCCGTCGCTATGCTTCTTGACGCCGCCGCGCTCATGCCGGAGCGGGGTTCGCTCCTTGGGCTCGATCTTGGCACCAAGACCATTGGAGTAGCGGTCAGCGATCCCGATCGGAAGCTTGCCGCACCGGTCGTCACCATTGCGCGAGCGCGGTTCACTAGCGATGCCGAACGGCTTCTTGAGCTTGCCGCCGAACGGCGCGTGGTCGGTTTCGTCCTTGGCTTGCCGCTGAATATGGACGGCAGCGAAGGGCCGCGCGCGCAGGCGACCCGCGCGTTTGCGCGCAATCTCGCCAAGCTGACCGCACTGCCGATCGGACTTTGGGACGAACGGCTGTCGACCGCGGCGGTCGAGCGCGTATTGATCGAAGCCGACGCGAGCCGCCGGAAGCGCAAAGCCGTCATCGATCAACACGCCGCCGCCTACATCCTGCAGGGCGCGCTCGATCGATTAAGCCATTGAAAGGCGTCGCGCCGGCGACCGCTCGGTTAATCGCGCGGCGTCAGGTGTTCGGTGCCACTGCCGTTGTGGCCGCGGATCGCCCACAGTCCGTTGATGCCGTCGCCGCCGACCTTGTACATGACAAGTCCGGGTTCGCCGTCGATTGTATAGGTTGCCGACAAGGTATCGTTCAACCGCATGCCAAAGCCCTCATACACCGAGCCGGCGATATCCCACTTGATCGTGAACGTCGTGTCCGAGATCACCTTGACGCTCGCGGTGCCGGAATATTTCGACCCGTCCGGATTAGTCCCGGCGACGTCATAGCGCGAAGCAAGCGTCATGGAGTCTGCCGCCAGCGCTGTGTCGACCGCCGGCAGCAGAAGCGTGGCAACAAATGCAAGCCTTAAAAGTATCGACCGCATGATCGTAAGCCCCCTGGTTTGGTTAGCGCGATGCAACTGACTAGGTGCGACTCATCCCTCGGGCAAGGCGCGCTGCAGTAGAGCGTGAATCGTCGGTGAATCGATGCCGCCTGCGCCGTACAGCGCGGCGTGCGGCGCAAGGAGCCGGCTGCGAATGAATGCGTCTACGATTGCGGGGGGCGCAGTGGCCGCCAGCGCCGAGGCCGCGGCCAACGTCGCCAACCTGCCGACGGTGACACGGGCTGTGGCTTCGCTTTCCAGCTCATTTGCCGGTTCGATTGAGCGGACTTTTTCGCCCGTCCATTGGGCGACTTCGCGTCCAAGGCCGGAGAGGAGCTCATCGGCCTCGCTTTCGCGCTTAAGCGCGCGCAGAACGTCAAGGCACATGACGTTGCCGGAGCCTTCCCAGATGGCGTTGAGTGGCGCCTCGCGATAAAGCCGCGGCAGCATGCTTTCCTCGACGTAACCGTTGCCGCCTAGGCATTCCATCGCCTCGTAAATGAAGCTCGGCGCGGTTTTGCAAATCCAATATTTGGCCGCCGGTGTGATGAGCCGCGCATAGGCCGCCTCGCGCGGGTCGGCGGCCGCATAATCGAACGCGCGAGAAAGCCTCATGACGAGTGCGATCGCGCCTTCCACTTCCAGCGCCAGGTCCGCCAACACCGCGCGCATCATCGGTTGGTCGTAGAGGTGCCTTTGAAAAACCGAGCGATAGCGGGAGTGATGGATGGCCTGCGTCATCGCCATCCGCATGAAGCCAGCCGACGCGAGCGCGCAGTCAAGCCTCGTCAGTTGCACCATCTGAATAATGGTGCGCACGCCTGCGCCTTCCTCGCCGACGCGCACCGCGAACGCATCTACGAATTCGACTTCGCTCGACGCATTGGATCGATTGCCGAGCTTGTCCTTCAATCGCTGTAGACGCAGACCATTGACCGCGCCGTTAGGGCGAAAACGCGGAACGAAGAAACAGGAGAGTCCGCCGGGCGCCTGCGCCAATACCAAGAAGGCGTCGCACATCGGCGCGGACAGAAACCACTTGTGACCGGTAATCGAGTAAGCCTCGCCGACCGGCGTGGCGGTGGTGGAATTGGCGCGCACGTCGGTGCCGCCCTGCTTTTCCGTCAT
>DAIUEQ010000194.1:0-6478 GCA_036845025.1 Xanthobacteraceae bacterium
CACCCTTCGGAACGAGATCATGTAAATCAGTTGATCGAAGGGCTCCAAAAGGAACGAGCCGGGTTACACCAAGATCCACAGTGACGAGGCGTGAATTTACCCTCTGTTATTTGACTCGCGCACCGTTCCTTAAAGGCCTACCGTCGTCACATCAGCGACAGCGGCTCTGCGCCAGGCGTCGGTGGCTGAGAGTTCGGTAGCGCTCCCGCCTATGATGGCAAGAAGGAGCGCCCCCGTGGCTCAAATTCTCCAATTCATTCAGCCGACCGACTCGCCCGTTTTCGACGAGTTTGCCACTCGCGTCATGGGCGAGGCATTCGACGCTGCCTGCAAAGTGACGGACCCGACTGGTCAACCAGAAGAGGCGGTCCAGTACGTCATCGCGCGCCGAATTATCGATGCCACTCGTAACGGCGAGCGCGACGTAACCCGGTTAAAAGATATGGCGCTGCTCGGTCTGATTGAGAGACCTTCCGCCGTCCATGAATAGGCCGCCTCAGTTGGCGGCCCCTTTCGCTACGCCGTCGTTTTTGAAATATCGCGTGGCCACTTTCATTCCAGCCCGCGATGAAACTAATGACGGAGCAATTCGTACCTCGGTCTAGAACGACGGAGGTACGGGGATGTGCGAAGTCTGCGACGAGCTGGACAAACGCATTGACGAAGCCGCCGAGTCATTAAAATCAGCAACCGACCCGACGGAGGTCGATCGCCTCTATGTGCTGATTGGCGAGCTATACCGGGAGCGACTTAGATTGCACAGCAGTCCTCGGAAATAGTGCGCGCGGGTGCTTGACGCGGCCCGACAAACGGCCGTGATACGTGGCGTTCTCCAATCTCTGTGAGACGCATGAAGCGCTGCGGATGACGCCCGCGGCGTCACTCGCCATTACCGATCACGTTTGGTCGGTTGCGGAGCTAATCGAAACGGCCTTGAAAGCCGTGCCGCCCAGACCGACGCCATCGCAGCATCGTAAGTCGTTCCGGGTAATTCAGGGGGATCCGTTCGACTAAGGAAAAACGACATTCTCAAGAAAACGCCCCTCGGCCCTAATGATGTCATTAGGCCGGTTCGTGCTAGAACGACGGCATGACGCTATCCAAATCCATCAACACTCCGAGGCATTGGCTAGATCGCGCCGCCGAAGTGCGCGAAATCGCCGGTAACATGACCGAAGGCGGCATGAAGACGGCCGTTCTCAAACTGGCGGGCGACTACGACAGGCTTGCCGCCCGCGCGATTGCGCGGGCTCACCGCGCTGGAACGATAGTAAAGCCGTGACCGGCCCGCATTCTAGAGTTCACTCCGCCGGGCCATAAACTTTTGCCCGCTGACGGCTAATCCCGCTGCAACATTTGAGGTATTCGGCTGATCGCGCGTGCGAGCTGATAGGCGTCGCCCTTGCCGATGCGCTTCATGGTCGATTGGCGAACCGGCTCGTCCTCGAAATAGACGAATGCTAGCCGCTGCCCGTTGTCGTCTACGACGACGTAGGATTCGGAGTTTTCCTCGATCCGCCAAGGCGACGGATATCGGCGACGCGGGGGCATGCGGGATTAAGAACGAAAAGGGAACGATGGTCAATGGCCCCCCTTCGGCGCGCGACCGCTTGGCGCGGTTCGCGGCGCTCAGGTCCGGGGGCCACAACATCCTTCTTCACCGCATTCCTCGAGGTTGAAAAAGCACTCGCCGGGCACGCGTCCGTAATCGGCGAGGCGCAGGCCGGTTCCGTGTGGCGCCGAGCGGTTCGGGCCGCGTCGGTGTACAACGTCCCAAAGTAGTACTGAATAAACTTTCCCGGTATAGGTTCTACAGCCACAGGTAGACTCTGGCAGTGCAATCGCATGACCGGCTCCGAGGAAAGTCCCGAATACCGTAGCCGCAAGCATGCCCAACGTGCCGATTTACTTCTGATCCTGGCGGCGCTGGTCGTTATCGCCGTCGGCATATTGGTGATCTTTTTCCCGTAAGCGAAACGGTCGCGCCGGCGCCCAGCCGTCGGCAACCGCACGTCGGCTTTCGCCTTTTCATAATTCAAATTTTCGATTGCTTAAGGTCAATTTCATTATCGAATTTTTCATTATCGGATTTAACCGTTCGGCATCCCCCCGCGCGCATAATCCACCAGCGCAAACAGAGGGAGCTATCTCATGTCGCAACTTTTCACTCGGTTCTTGAAGAATGAGTCCGGCGCGACCGCCATTGAATATGGCCTGATCGCCGCGGGCATCTCGGTTGCCATTATCGCCGCCGTGAACGGCATCGGCACCAAGTTGAATACCAGCTTCGGCAGCATCTCTACGCAGCTGAAATAATTTCCGACCTTACGTGGCTGCGAGCTCAAGAGGCCGCCGAACCCGGCGGCTTCTTTCTTTTTAGCGCCGTCCATTTCGAACCGATCGGCCCTCGGACTGCGCGTTTTCGGCGTGGCTCCGCCGCAATTGCGCGCGCTGTTCGAATGCCTGGATAAAACCTACCCAGGCGTGGTTTCGGCAAAGATCTCTCGGAATAGGCCGCTTCTTCGGCTGCCCCGACCGCCAGCCGGTCGATGGCTTTTGTCTCAAATTAACTTCTGGTTTTCCAAATTTCACTTTTAACGATGGCTTTTACAGTTTCCCCGTGGCTGACGGGCATATTCGCACGCGCACGGGTCTTATTAGGAGCCATAGGGAGCTATTACATGTCTCAACTACTCACCCGATTTTGGAAGAATGAGTCCGGAGCGACGGCCATCGAATACGGCCTCATCGCCGCCGGCATCTCGGTTGCGATTATCGCTGCCGTGAACGGCATCGGCACCAAGCTGAACACGAGCTTCGGCAGCATCTCGACGCAGCTGAAATAACACTCGACGCACGACAACTGCGAAGGAGGCCGCCTTTCATTGGCGGCCTTTTTTGTTTTCCAGTCGGCGCAGTCGGCCGCTGTACGGGAACTCCGCCGCTGCGGAACAATGTCCCGAGCCAGGGGCTCGAAATATAAGAATTTCATAAAAATTTAAGCACAAGGAACAGGATTTCATAAAATTGGGAACGAACCCACGGCGTCGGAATTATTTTGTTAGCCAACAGCGCCATTGACGCCATGTTCGGGGAGCTCAACCCCATGAGCAAAGAAGACGATTACAAGCTCAACGCCGCGCGCACGGTGAACCTCGCCAACCGCGCCGCGACTTTGGCCGACAAAGGTCATCTGCTCGACCTGGCCGAAAAGTGGCTCGATCTTGCCGATCGCGCCCAGGCAATGCGGCAACGAAGCGAGCGCCACAAGGGTGCGCCGCGCGAACATCCTCTGCTGCGCCGTAGGCTCGGCCCCGACCGGCGCGAGGCATAATAAAAGTTCGTCCACGCCTTTTCACGCGCTAACACCCAAGCAGCGCAGTTCCAGTCTCGGCGCATGCCGGCACTCCGAGCGCAAATTTCGACGATTGCCATGCTAAGTATTGCGCGAAGAGAATCGGCGACGGGGGGATCTATGTCTATCCGCGTGGCGATTGTGGCCGGGCTCGCTTTTGCGAGTGTCGCGCTGTCTTCGTGTGTGCCGCCGCCTTATGCCTGTCCGCCGGGCTATCATCTCGGCCCCTACGGACGGCGTTGTTGGCCTGACGCTGGTTATTATCCGCCGCCTCCCGGTTTTCCGCCACCACCGCCCGGCTATTATCCGCCGCCGCCCGGTTATCCGCCACCGCCTCCTGGTTATCTGCCGCCACCCGGTTACTACGGCCCGCCGCCCGGAGGACCGCCACCGCCCGGCTACCCGCCGCCGAGCGGACCGCCCGGCGCTCCGCCGCCTCCCGAGGGCCAGCCGTTACCGCCGCCACCGCATTCGTAGCTGTTCGCCCAACGGCTTTGTCTTCGCCAAAACGATTTGAGGCCGCCCAATTGGGCGGCCTCAAATAATGTTACCGAAGATGAGCGTCGGCTCACCAAGCCGTCCAGCTATCGCCCTTCCAATAGCCGCGACCCTCGTGCTCGCGCCACGAATAGTGCTCCTTCGGACCCCAACGCCAATCGTCACCATGGACGACCACGCCCGCGCTCGGCGGATACTCATAGGCTTCGTGCGAGTGCCAGCAGACCGGGCCCACGCATGCAATCGCCGCCGACGCGTTCAGCGCAGAAAACGATAGCGCCGCACTGCCGATAGCCGCCGCCGCAAGTAGTTTCGTCGTTAGTGTCATATCGCTTATCTCCTGTTCGGTGTCAGATAGAAACGTGGAAACGCCGAAAGTTGTTCCGGCGCGCAGCCATAAACCTGGCGCGCGTCTCAAAGTTCCGGGAACTCTTAGGTGAAACAAACACGGCATGAACGCCGGAACAAACACCGCGTGAACGATTGTTCAGCGGAGATAAGAGACTGTCCTCGCAAAGGACGAACGCTCAAGCCTCGATAACGATTTTCGGCGCCGGCCGGCTTTCGACGTCGAGCCCGGCGCGGACGCGTGCGGCAATGTCGCGAAAAATTTTCGCGTGCGCGCCTTCCGGATCGGTTGCGACGACGGGTGTGCCGGCGTCGGATTTTTCCCTGATGTCGAGCGCAAGCGGCACTTCGCCCAAAAACGGCACGTCAAGCCGTTCGGCTTCGCGGCGCGCGCCGCCATGACCGAAAATGTCCGACTGCGTGCCGCAATGCGGACAGATGAAGGTCGACATATTCTCGACAATGCCGAGCACCGGTACGTTGACGCGCCGGAACATGGCGATGCCGCGCCGGGCATCGGCGAGCGCCAGATCTTGCGGTGTCGAGACAATGACGGCGCCTTTGAGCGGCACCTGCTGCGCCATGGTCAATTGCGCGTCGCCGGTGCCCGGCGGCATATCGACCACCATGACGTCGAGCGTACCCCAATCCACTTCGCGCAGCATCTGGGTCAGCGCCGACATCACCATCGGCCCGCGCCAGATCATTGGCGTTTCTTCCTCGACCAAAAAGCCGATCGACATCACCGGCATGCCGTGGCGCACAATCGGCTTGAGCCGGGTGCCGCCGGCGGTCTCCGGACGCTCGCGGATGGCGAGCAGCTTGGGCAGCGACGGCCCGTAAATATCGGCGTCGAGAATGCCGACCTTGAGCCCAAGATCGCGCAAGGCGAGCGCGAGATTGACAGCGACGGTGGACTTGCCGACGCCGCCTTTTCCCGAAGCCACCGCGATAATCGCGGCAACCCCGGGAATGCCGGCACGCGCCGCGGGTCCGTGCGTTGCACCACCCGCCGCGGCGCCTGCGCGTGGCGGCGGCGACGGCTGCGGCGGCCGCGGCGCGGCTGCGCCGCCGCCCGCGGCGCGTTCGGCGGTCAGCGCGACCATCACCGAGCGCACGCCGGGCACCGCGCGCACGGCTTTCTCGGCATTCGCGCGCACGCTTTCCCACGCCTTGACCTTCGCGGCATCGACCGTGATGGAGCAAAATACTTTGCCGTCGGTGACGAGGATGTCGGAAAGCTTGCCGCTCTGCGTGAGCGGCGCGCCGTCAGGCGTCGGCACGGCGGCAAGCTTCGCCAGCACTTCATCTTTGAGCGACGCCATTTAATTCTCCAAGCGGGCGGTAGCTTCTTAGATAGTCCCCCGCGGCTTAGGGCTCAATCAGCACATTCCTTATTCGTCACCACCGGGCTCGACCCGGCGGTCCATGGTGACCGGAAGGTCTGCATGGATTGCCGGGCAAAGGGCGCGTCCATGCCCGTCTTCAACGGCTATGCCCGGCAATGACGCGCAAAGAACGCCGAATGACGGTAGATACGCAGATCAAGCCCGCGTATGACGTGGCAAGCTGGCGCGCTGCGGATTAATGGAGACGTTGAAATGGCGAAAGTGGCGTTTGTCGGTCTTGGCGTCATGGGCTACCCGATGGCCGGGCACCTTATGACCAAGGCCGGCCACGAGGTAACTGTCTTCAACCGCACCGCGGCGAAGGCGGACAAATGGGTCACGCAGTTTGGCGGCAAAGCCGCGCCGACCCCGAAGGCCGCCGCCGAAGGCCAAGACTTTATCATGGCGTGTGTCGGCAACGACAACGACGTGCGCGAGGTGATGCTCGGCTCTGAGGGTATTTTCGCCGGCGCGCGAAAAGGCGCGATCGTGGTCGATCACACCACCGCATCGGCGGAGATCGCGCGCGAGCTTTACGCCGAAGCAAAGTCGCGCGGCTTTGCCTTCGTCGATGCGCCGGTATCGGGCGGCCAAGCCGGCGCCGAGAACGCCGTGCTTACGGTGATGTGCGGCGGCGATGCGGCGCCCTTCGCCAGCGCCGAGAAAGTCATCGCCGCGTATGCGCGCGCCTGCAACCTGATCGGTGCGTCCGGCTCGGGGCAGCTCGCCAAAATGGTGAACCAGATTTGCATCGCCGGCGTCGTCCAGGGTCTTTCCGAGGCGCTGCATTTCGCGCAGCGGGCCGAGCTCGACATTGAAAAACTCATCGCCACCATTTCCAAGGGCGCCGCGCAATCCTGGCAGATGGAGAACCGCTACAAGACCATGG
>DAIUEQ010000195.1:0-6431 GCA_036845025.1 Xanthobacteraceae bacterium
GTCGCGTCATGTCGAGCCGCGCACACAGCTCGCCCAGCGTTTGGCCGTTTTCGGCGCGCAGCCGGTCGAGCAATTCACGCCTGCTCGCGTCGGCCAGCGCCTTGAACACATCATCCATGGCGACAATATGCAACCATTTAGTTGCCTGTCAAGCCCAAATAAACGACCATCATGAAAAGCAGCCGGGATTAGAATAAACGGCCTAGAGGCGATTCTCGCGTCCGCGTTTGGAAGCGGTTGTTTGTCGACCGCGGATTGGCAACTCCGACAGTGGAGACGCCATTGTCAGAAACGACGCCAAATCCTGATAGCTTTGACCGCGTGGCTTCGCGCCAACTTTCCTTTGGCAAAATCGCCGGGATCTTTCTTGTCCTCGGCCCGCCACTCTTTGGCGTGTTGTTTTGGTTGCTGGTGTCGCTCGCCAACCCCAACAGCGACCCGTTTCATGAAAAAACCCGCGAAGCCGTCGGCGTCGCGCTGAGCATTTATGGATTAATGGCGTCCTACGCCGTAGGGCTGTTGCCCTTCCTGATCATCACCCTGGTTTACGCGCGAAGCCGCCGCCATTTGAGCGGCGTTGGCCGCCGGTTTCTTGTCGCGGCGTTGATCGGCGCCGTGGTTTACTTCATTGCATTCGCGATATTGCTGATCGAAATAAGCGGCGGCCTTGATCGCGATTATCGTTTATTCGCGATTTATGCCACCGCCGCAGGCGCCGTCTCCAGCTTCGTTTGTGCGTTCATTCTCGAGGAGTTTCTGACCAGAGCTGCGCCTCCAGCTTAACTTTAAGAAGCCCGGATATACTGCGCTCCGCGGGAAAGAGCTGGCCTTGCGCTACTCCTCGGGCGCTTCGACGATCGGGTCGTAACGCGCAGCGTCGAAGCCGAGCAGATTCCAGGATTGCTGCATGTGCGGCGGCAGCGGCGCCGTGGCGTCGATGATGCCGCCGCGCGGATGCGGCACGACGATGCGCCGCGCCAACAGATGCAGCTTGTTCTGCATGCCGCCGGGCAGCTGCCAGTTCTCGATCGAGAAATACTTTGGATCGCCGACGATCGGATGATCGATATGCGCCATGTGTGCGCGCAATTGATGGGTGCGGCCGGTAACCGGTTTGAGCGACAGCCACGACAACAGCGGTCCTGCGGTTTCCACCACCGCGTAGTACGTCACCGCATGGCTGGCGCCCTTCTCGCCATGCCGGGCGATGCGCATTACCGACTCGTCCTCGCGCTCCTCCTTGGCGAGATAGGTCGAGATGCGGCCCTGCTGAACCTTGGGCACGCCGGCAACCAGCGCCCAGTAAATCTTGCGGGCGGCGCGCGTGCGGAAAGTCTTGGCAAGCGCTGTGGCGGCGAACCGCGTCTTCGCCACGAGCAAGCAACCGGCGGTATCCTTGTCCAGGCGGTGAACCAGGCGCGGCCGCTGGCCGCGGGCGTCGCGCAGTACGTCGAGCATACCGTCGAGGTGACGCACGGTGCCGGAGCCGCCTTGGACCGCCAGTCCCATCGGCTTGTTGAGCACGAGCACGTCGGCATCCTCGTGCAGCGTGATGGATTTGAGGAATTCGCGGGTTTTGTCGGCTGCTTCGCCGCCGCCGGCTTGCGGCTTCGGGGCGTCGAGGCGAAGCGGCGGAATCCGCACGCTCTGCCCGGCTTGCAGTCGGTTCTTCGGCTGCGTGCGCTTGCCGTCGACGCGAACCTCACCTTTGCGGATCACGCGCTGGATGTGGGAGAAGCTTAAGCCCGGAAACCGCGCTTCGAAAAACCGATCCACCCGCATGCCGGCTTCGTCGGCAGTGACCGCGACGTTCTGCACGCTGCTCGGCATCGGAGCCGGCGCTCCGCTTTGCTTCCCGTCATCCCGAGGCGCATGCCGCGCCTGCGGCTCGAAGGATGCGGCCCGAGCGCCGCCGGAAATGGAATTTTTCGATTTCGGAATATTTGAACGCTCAAATCGGCTATGGCGAGCTTGAGCGCCCTCGCCTTTTGAAGCTCGCTCCGCTCGCACTTCAGGGTGACGGCGGGCGAAGCGCCGCTGCTGACGCGATCCGGCGATCTGCTTGCCGCCGCCCGGCTGTCGCGGCCCGCGTGCTCGTCTCACGATTGGCTCCGATCTTTAATCAAGAGCCGCTCCGCTCTTTGCGCAGCTTTGCCCAATAATCCAGGCGCTTCCTGATTTCGCGCTCAAAACCGCGTTCCGGCGGGTCGTAGAATGTCTGCCGGCCGAGTTGCTCCGGGAAATAATCCTGGCCGGAAAACGCCTCATCGCTGTCGTGATCGTACTCATATCCCGCGCCGTAGCCCTCGGTCTTCATCAGATTCGTCGGCGCGTTGAGAATGTGCTTGGGCGGCAACAGCGAGCCCGCCTCTTTGGCGACGCGTTTCGCCGCGCCAAACGCCGCGTAAGTGGCATTCGATTTCGGTGCGGTAGCGACATAGATCACCGCTTCCGCGATGGCGAGTTCACCTTCCGGCGAGCCAAGAAAGTCGTAAGCCTCCTTGGCGGCGTTGGCGACGATGAGCGCCTGCGGGTCGGCAAGCCCGATGTCCTCGACGGCCATCCGGACAATCCGACGCGCGAGATAAAGTGGATCCTCGCCAGCATCAAGCATGCGCGCGAGATAGTACAGCGCCGCGTCGGCATCGGAGCCGCGCACCGATTTGTGCAGGGCGCTGATCAGGTTGTAGTGGCCGTCCTGCTTCTTGTCGTAGATCGGCGCGCGGCGCTGGACGATTTCGGTCAACGCCGCAGTATCGAAGATTTCGCCCTTTCGCGCGGCACGCCATACCTCTTCGGCAAGCGTAAGCTCGGCGCGGCCATCGCCGTCAGCCATGCGGATCAGCGCGGCGCGCGCGTCGTCATCGAGCGGCAGTCTTTTCTCCTCAACCTCTTCCGCCCGGGCGAGGAGCCTCTCCAAAGCGGGCGGATCGAGCGACTTGAACACCAGCACGCGGGCGCGGGAGAGGAGCGGCGCGATCAGCTCAAAGGAGGGATTCTCCGTGGTGGCACCGACCAGCACCACGGTGCCGTCCTCGACCACCGGCAGAAAAGAATCCTGCTGTGCGCGGTTGAAGCGGTGAATCTCATCGACGAAGAGGAGAGTGCCCTGCCCGGTTTCCCGGCGGCCACGCGCAGCGTCGAAGACTCGCTTCAGATCGGCAACCCCGGAGAAGATCGCCGAGATTTGTTCGAAATGCAGGTCGGTAGCTTGTGCCAGAAGCCGCGCCACCGTGGTTTTTCCGGTACCCGGCGGCCCCCAGAAGATCAACGAGCCGAGCGAGCGGGTTTCCAGCATCCGCGTCAGCGCTCCGTCGGGACCGAGCAGATGGTCCTGGCCGACCACGTCGGCGAGCAGCTGCGGTCGCAGCTTGTCCGCGAGCGGCCGCGGCGCGTCGCGCTCGAGGCCGGCCGCCGCGAACAGGTTGGGTGATTTGGTTTTGGGACGCGAACTCATCGTCATAACCTTATCGCGTCATGCCCGCGCTCGTCGCGGGCATCCACGTCTTACGTGCCCTCGCTTTGAGAAAGACGTGGATGGCCGGGACCAACCGGCCATGACGAAGAAAACATCACCCAGCGAGCATGACCGTGATCTGCTGCCCGCCCCGGTTGATGGTAATGCGCCATTGGCGCCCGCCGCTCCGGGTGATGCGATCAAGATCGTTCGAGCGCTCTATTTTCTGATTATTGACCGAGACGACAATATCGCCCTTTTGGAAACCCAATGTTTGCGCCTCCGAACCATCGGCAACGGCGACAATGACCACGCCGCGGGTTTGAGTATCGAGCCGCAGATCGTCGGCGAGTGCCGGCGACAGATTGGCGACGGTGGTGCCGAGGAACGGCGAGCGAGATTTGATCTCGATCTGCTCGCGCGGCTCGTCCGGCGCGGTTTGCAACGCCACCGGAAAGACCATCTCTTTGCCCTGGCGCACAACGCCGATCTCCGCACTGCCACCGAGCGGCTTGGTGGCAAAACGGTAATCGAAGGCGTTGGCGTCATCGATCGCGGTCCCGTCGATGCTGACAATGAGATCGCCGGTTTTGATGCCAGCCTTGGCCGCCGGCCCATCCGCGGCGGCGCTCGCCACTAACGCGCCACTCGGACGCTTCAGTCCGAGGCTCTCCGCAATCTCCGGCGTTACATCCTGCAATTTCGCCCCGAGCCAGGGCCGCTTGACGGCGGCGCTGCCGCCCTTGGCTGAGGCGACCACAACGCGAACCATATTCGACGGAATCGCAAAGCCTATTCCCTGCGATCCGCCCGAGCGCGAATAGATCGCGCTATTGATGCCGACAAGGCGGCCGTTGAGATCGACCAGAGCGCCGCCGGAATTGCCGGGATTGATCGCCGCATCGGTCTGGATAAAAAAGCGGTAGTCGCTTATTCCGACTTGGGTGCGCGCCAAAGCCGAAACGATGCCGTGGGTTACGGTTTGTCCGACGCCGAACGGGTCGCCAATCGCAAGCACGACGTCGCCAACTTGCAGCTCGTCGGAATTGGCAAAGTCCAGCACCGGAAAGCGCTCGCCCGCCACCTTCACTCGCAGCACGGCAAGATCAGAGTGCTCGTCCTTGAGCGCCACCTCGGCGTCGAACTCGCGCTTGTCGGCGAGCGCGACCTTCACTTCGCTGGCGCCTTCAATGACGTGGTAATTCGTGACGACAAGCCCGGCGGGATCGATGATCACCCCGGAGCCAAGCGAGCGCAGCACTTGCTCGCGGGGCACGGCGCCAAAAAACTGCCGGAACAGCGGATCGTTCATGAACGGGTTGCGGTTTTCGACAACCCGAGCCGCGTAAACGTTCACCACCGCCGGCGCCACGCGCTTGACGACCGGCGCAAATGAAAGCTGCAACTCGGCGGCTGAAGACGGCAGACGGCGGTCCTGTGCGGGCGCGGTCGACGCCATCGCCGCCAGCGTGAGAACGGCCAGAGCGAGCTTCGTTGCCAGGAGCCACGAGCGATGCATCAGATTTCCCATCGGCGCCCTCGATATAGGCGCGCGAGCGGGTTTTAGAAGCGTGCGGCCGCTTAGGCGGCGGCCGGGGCCGGCTCTTCGGCGCGGACTTGAACCGGGCCTGAATCCTTACCCTTGGCCTCGACGTCGCGGTCGACGAACTCGATGACCGCCACCGGGGCCGAATCGCCGTAGCGGAAGCCGGCTTTCATCACGCGAAGATAGCCGCCGTCGCGGCCTTTATAACGCGGGCCGATGATCTCGAAGAGCTTCTTGACCATACTGAGATCGCGCATCTGCGCGATGGCTTGCCGGCGCGCGTGCAGGTCGCCGCGCTTGCCGAGCGTCACCAGCTTTTCCACGATCGGCCGCAAGTCCTTGGCCTTGGGCAACGTCGTGGTGATTTGCTCATGCTTGATCAGCGCGTTGGCGAGATTCGCCAACATCGCCTTGCGATGGTCCGAGCGTCGGTTGAATTTTCTGTGCGTTTTCGCGTGGCGCATGCGGTCCTACCCGTTTACTCAATCGTCACGTCCACCCTGGCGCGGGCTCTGTCTTGCTCGCATTCAAAAACGTGGATGGCCGGGGCAAAGCCCGTCCATGACGATACTCAGTAATGGTCCTCGAAACGTTTTGCGAGTTCCTCGATGTTTTCAGGCGGCCAGCCCGGCACTTCCATGCCCAGATGCAGGCCCATCTGCACCAGAACTTCCTTGATTTCGTTGAGAGACTTGCGCCCGAAATTCGGCGTGCGCAGCATCTCGGCCTCGGTCTTCTGCACCAGATCGCCGATATAGACGATGTTGTCGTTCTTCAGGCAGTTGGCCGAACGCACCGAAAGCTCGAGCTCGTCGACCTTCTTGAGGAACGCCGGATTGAACGCGAGATCCGGGATGGTCTCGCGTGCGGTCTCGCGCTTGGGCTCCTCGAAATTGACGAACACGTTGAGCTGGTCCTGGAGGATGCGCGCCGCATAGGCGAGCGAGTCCTCCGGCGTCACGGCGCCGTTGGTCTCGATCGTCAGCGTCAGCTTGTCGTAGTCGAGGATCTGGCCTTCGCGCGTGTTCTCCACCTTGTAGGAGACCTTGCGCACCGGCGAATACAGGCTGTCGACCGGGATGAGCCCAATCGGCGCGTCTTCCGGCCGGTTGCGCTCGGCCGGCACGTAGCCCTTGCCGGTGTTGACGGTGAATTCCATGCGGATCTCGGCGCCCTCGTCGAGCGTGCACAGCACCAGATCGGGGTTGAGCACCACGACATCGCCGACGGTCTGGATGTCGCTTGCCGTCACCGTGCCCGGGCCCTGCTTCTTCACCACCATGCGCTTGGGGCCGTCGCCCTGCATCTTGATGGCGATGTCCTTGATGTTGAGCACGATGTCGGTCACGTCCTCGCGCACGCCGGCGATCGAGGAGAACTCGTGCAGCACGCCGTCGATATGCACCGATTGCACGGCGGCGCCTTGCA
>DAIUEQ010000196.1:0-6413 GCA_036845025.1 Xanthobacteraceae bacterium
CTGGAGATCGCCATCATGGCGATCACGCCAAGTACGAGCTGGTTCCAGCGGTTGAGATACCAGGCGCGTTCGCGCTGAACTGCGATAGTCATTGGCATGCCCCCAGGATGCCCGGCTGCGGAAACGTAGCGTTGGCTGCGGGATACGGCAAGGAACGGGCAACGCTGCGAACGTCGTCAGCTGGCTGTGGTCGAGGCCGCTTGATCGGCACAAATGCCGAAGTTCGCTAGCGCTGCCGCGGGTTTGCGCCCTGACGTGAAAACCGCTCGCGTGGCGCCCCGACCCGGGGCGGCAGGCGAGGGCCCCAGAAGATCGCCGATGCGGCGTGCAATGGCCGAAGCCGGATCGACAAAGGCAACCGGCCACGGCGCTAGCCGTGAAAAACGGTCGATCAGCAACGGATAATGCGTGCAAGCGAGCACGACCGTATCGGTGCGCCCGTCCTCGTCACGGAAGCAGGGTGCGATTTCCGCCGAAATCAGCGCGTCACTGACCGGCGCGCCAGCGATCTCCGCTTCCGCATAAGTCGCCAGCATCTTCGAGCCAACCAGCGTCACCTTGCAGCCGGCGGCGTAATCGCGAATGAGCGCGCGGGTATATTCCCGCTGCACCGTCGCCTCGGTGCCGAGGACGGCGATGCGTTTAGTGATCGAACCGGCGCAAGCCGGCTTGATCGCGGGAACGGTGCCGACGAAAGGCAATGAAAATTTTTGACGCAAGTGCGGCAGCACAATCGTCGAAGCGGTGTTGCAGGCGATAACCACCAAGCCAGGCTCATATCGCCCGATCAGCTCGCTCATCAGCTCGACGACACGTTGCGTAAGCGCCGGCTCGGTCATCGCCCCGTAGGGAAAAGCCGCATCGTCGGCAACGTAAATAAAATCCGCCCCGGGTCGCGCCGCGGCAATTTCACGATAGACCGTGAGGCCGCCAAGCCCTGAATCAAACACCAAAATCGTTTCGCCGGCCGCCATGGCTCACACATGCCACGCGCTGGCGTGTTCCGGCAATCCGCAGCTAGCCGTGGCCGCGCGCTGCCCGGTTGGGGATGAGCGCCGCTTCAAGTCCGCCGAATACATCAACCAGACGCAGCCGCTCGCGCCCGGCCGGTCGTTCCAGTTGCAGCTCGAGTTTGGCTTTGGTTGGCCACGGCGCAATCAGGCCGCTCATGACCGTGAACGACATCACCAAGATTACCGCAAGATTGCCGTCATGATGGGTGGCGAACGCGACCGCACCCATCAGATACGCCCAGAACGGAAATGCGATTGTCGACACGATGGCGTTAACAATCCAGGCGTCGCCCTCTTGGCGCACATACCAGCAGAATAACGGGGTAAGTGTGCAGCCCACGATCAATGCCCCGGCGGCGATCATCGGGACCGGCACCCCGGCCATGGCGGCATCCGCCCCGCCGGATTTCATCGCCTGGTCGAGAATGGCGTTGATCAGCATGAAGAACGCCAGAACTTCGCCGGGGACGTACTTGACCATCCGCTCGAGATAAGTGTCGCCGGGTACGCCGTGCATCGCCGTAGCAGCGATATCGGCCGGCAAATCGCCGTCTTCAAATAACGGCGCATCGACGTCCGCGATTCGCGGCTTGCGCACTAATCGACCCATGAACTTTCTCCTGAAACCAAGTGCTCGGCGCGAAAAGTGGCGGGACGTTAGGCCAGGCCACTGAGTCGGGCAAACCTAGGAAAGCACAGTCAACAGGAATCGCTTGCGGCGGTCGGCAAGCAGAAAAGCCCGTGTTCGACGCGTGGCGAAGGCTAGCGAGCTCTCTTCGCTTTCGGTGGCCCAAACACCCGGCGAAATATCGTGTCGACGTGGGCGAGATGGAAATCGAGGTCGAAATTGGCTGCCAGTTCCTTTTCCGTCAGATATTTGCGTACCTGCGGATCCTTCTTGAGCCCGGCCAGGAACTCACCTTCGCCGCGCCAGGCTTTCATGGCGTTGCGCTGAACTATCGCGTAGGCGTCGTCACGCGATGCGCCTTTCTGCGTCAAAGCAAGCAGCACACGCTGCGAGTGAACGAGGTTGCCGAGCAGGCCGAGATTTTTCCGCATGTTGTCGGGATAGACGATCAGGCGCTCGATCACTCCCGCGAGCCGATCGAGGGCGAAGTCGAGCGTGACGGTCGCGTCCGGGCCGATCATCCGTTCGACGGACGAGTGCGAGATGTCACGCTCGTGCCAAAGCGCAACGTCTTCCATGGACGGCGTCACATAGGCGCGCACCATTCGCGCAAGTCCGACCAGGTTCTCCGACAGGACCGGATTTCGTTTGTGCGGCATGGCGGAGGAGCCTTTTTGCCCGGCGGAAAAATACTCCTCGGCTTCCAAGACTTCGGTGCGCTGCAGGTGGCGAATTTCGGTTGCGAGCCGCTCGATCGAAGCGGCAACCACGCCCAGCGTGGCGAAATACATGGCGTGACGATCGCGCGGAATGACCTGGGTCGAGATCGGCTCGACGCGAAGGCCCATCGCCTTGGCGACGTGCGCTTCGATGCGCGGGTCGAGTTGCGCGAAGGTGCCGACGGCGCCTGAGATGGCGCAGGTCGCGACTTCGGCGCGCGCCGCTATAAGCCGCGCTTTGGCCCGGTCGAATTCGGCATAGGCGTAGGCGAGCTTGAGGCCGAATGTGGTGGGCTCGGCATGGATACCGTGCGAGCGCCCGATGGTCGGCGTGAGCTTGTATTCGTACGCCCGCTTTTTCAGAGCGGCGTTGAGCCGCTCGACGTCGCCGATCAGGATATCCGCGGCGCGAACCAGCTGGACGTTCAAGCAGGTGTCGAGCACGTCCGAGGAGGTCATGCCTCGATGGACGAAACGCGCTTCCGGCCCGATGATCTCGGCCAAGTGGGTGAGAAAAGCGATGACGTCGTGCTTGGTCTCACGCTCGATCTCGGCGATGCGCGCAATATCGAATTTGGCGTTCTTGCCCTTGGCCCAGATTTTTGCCGCCGCCGCCTTGGGAATAATCCCAAGCTCGGCCATCGCATCGGCGGCGTGCGCTTCGATCTCGAACCAGATGCGAAAGCGCGTCTCAGGCGACCAAATCGCCGTCATTTCCGGGCGGCTGTAGCGCGGGATCATATCTACCTCGTTTCCCGGGCGACCCGGGGAATAACCCGTCGCTGGCGATCGCTTCGCGCTAGCGAGGATCAAGCAGCGAAGCGGGCGCGGTCGTGCGGCTGCGCAAAATCGACCGGAGTGCCCTTGGGAATGATGCCGGTCGGATTGACGCGCGTAATCGAGTAATAGCCCATGACGTAGTACCGCGGCTTCACCGTCTCGCCGACGCCCGGCGCGGCGTAAAGTTCGCGCATATAGTTCAAGAGATTCGGATAATCGGCGATCCGCTTTTTGTTGCATTTAAACAACGAAAAGTAGGCGACGTCGAAACGCACCAGCGTCGGGAACAAACGCCAATCCGCTTCGGTGATCTGATTGCCGACCAGATAACGGTGACGGCCGAGCCGGGCTTCGATCTCGTCGAGCGTGGCGAATAGCGCGTCGAAAGCTTCGTCGTAGGCGGCCTGCGAACGCGCGAAGCCGCAGCGGTACACGCCGTTATTCACGTTGGCGTAGACTTGCTCGTTGATGCGGTCGATTTCGCCGCGCAAAGCTTGCGGATAGAAATCGGTCGGGTCGGCTCCGATGCCGGCAAATTCTGAATTCAACATGCGGATGATCTCGGACGACTCGTTGTTGACGATCCGCCCGGTCTTTTTGTCCCACAGCGTCGGCACGGTGACCTTGCCGGTGTAATGCGGGTCGCTCGCCGAATAGGCCTCATGAAGGTAGCGAAAGCCATTGACCCGGTCCGGCACGCAATCAGGAAATGCCGGGTTGTCCTCGAACGTCCAGCCCTGTTCGCGAAGTCCTGGAATAGCAATCGCGACGCTGATTGCGCCCGAGAGCTTCTTCAGCGCGCGGTAGATTTGGGTGCGATGCGCCCACGGGCAGGTGTAAGCGACGTAAAGGTGATAGCGGCCGGCTTCGGCTTTGAAGCCGGACGAGCCATCAGCGGTGACGCGCTCGCGGAACGCGCTCGCCACGCGCTGAAAGTTGCCGGCCTTTCCGGTTTCGGTGTCCGGGTCCTTGTCGCCGTGCCATTTGCCGTCGATCAGCATGCCCATTAGGCGACCTCCCCGCGGGCCACCACCGCCGCATGGCGGATGGCCGCGATATTGTTGCGGTAAGATTCCGGCGTTCGATCCTTGAACACCGCGGAGCCGGCGACCAGCACATTGGCGCCGGCGCGGACCACATCGGCGGTCACCTCCGGGGTAATCCCGCCGTCGATCTCGATATCGATCGGCCGTCCGCCTGTCAGCGCGCGGAGCCTTTGCACCTTCTCGATTGCGCTTGGTATGAATTTTTGTCCGCCGAAGCCGGGATTGACCGACATAACGAGAATGAGATCGACGAGATCGAGCACCGGTTCGACGCTTTCGACCGGAGTTCCCGGATTCATGGTCACGCCGGTCTTTTTACCCAGCGCGCGGATCGCTTGCAGGGAGCGGTAGATGTGCGGACCGGCTTCCACATGCACGGTGATGATATCGGCGCCGGCCTTGGCGAAGGCCTCGAGATAAGGGTCGCACGGCGCGATCATCAGATGTACGTCGAACACTTTCTTGGTGTGAGCGCGAAGCGCTTTCACCACGTCCGGCCCGATGGTGATGTTGGGGACGAAATGACCGTCCATGATGTCGAGGTGGATCCAGTCGGCTCCCGCCGCATCGACCGCGCGGACTTCCTCGCCCAACTTGCCGAAGTCGGCTGCAAGAATTGACGGTGCGATGATCAGAGGATGGAGCACGGCTTTCCTTGATTGCTGCTCGCCTAACACGTCATGCTATAGCGGGCAACGCTGGGTCATAACACCTGCGGACGTGCCTTGCTGGGCGTATGCACGCAGGCTTGAGGGGCGGAGGTCTTTCTGGCGCGCACGGATATCATGGTGCTCGGCGCGGGCATCGTCGGCACCTCCATTGCCGTCCATCTCGCCAAACGCGGCTTGTCGGTCGCCCTGATCGATCGGCAGGGCGCGGGCGAGGGCACTTCCTATGGCAATGCCGGAATTATCGAAGGCAATACGATATTTCCGCCGGCTTTCCCGTCAAATCTTGCCGACCTCGCGCAGATCGCGCTCAAACGCTCTCCGGTGGTCAATTATCATGCTTGGCATCTTGCGCGCATCGCGCCCTGGATCAACGCGTTCCGCATCGCGTCGCAGCCGGCGCACATACGCGAGACCGCGCGACTGATGCGGCCGCTGTTCGCCCGCGCGGTCGCCGAGCATGAAGCAGTCGCGGCCGAAGCCGGTGCCGAAGGTTATTTCAACCGCCGCGGCTGGCTCAAACTTTACCGCAGCGACCAAACGTTCGCGGCGTTGACGGCGGAGTTCGATCTTGCCGCGCAACTCGGCATCGCCAATGTGCCGCTCGATCGCGCCGGTGCGCAGGCGCTCGAGCCGGCGCTGCGCGGGGAATTTCGCCACGCGGTGCACTGGACCGGCGCGGTGAGCGTGACCAATCCGTTGGCGCTGACCCGTGCGTACGCTCGGCGTTACGCGGCGCTCGGCGGAATTATTCTAACGGGCGATGCACGCAGCCTGCACCGGTCAGGGTCTTATTGGCGGGTCGAGACGGAATCCGGTCCGCTCGATTGCGCTGAAGCGGTGCTTGCGCTTGGCCCGTGGGCGCCGGACATTCTCGATCCGCTCGGGATCAGACTGCCGCTCGCCGTCAAGCGCGGTTACCATTGTCACTGCCGCCCCGAGCAAGGCGCCGCGCTCAGCCGCCCGGTGCTCGATGCGGAGAACGGTTACGTGTTGGCTCCGATGGAGCAGGGCATCCGCGTCACTACTGGCGTGGAGTTTGCCGCGCGGGACGCCCCGCCGACGCCGATCCAACTCGACCGCGTATTGCCGGCAGCGCGCAAATTATTTCCGCTCGGCGAACGTATCGAGCCGGAAGCGTGGCTGGGAGCGCGGCCATGCCTTCCGGACTCGCGGCCTGTCATTTCCCGCGCGCCACAGCAGGGCGGACTTTGGTTGGCGTTCGGTCACGCGCATTGGGGCCTGACACTCGGCCCGGTGACGGGACGGCTTATTGCGGAATTGGTGAGCGGCGCCACGCCGTTCTGCGATCCGAAACCCTTTAGCGCCGACAGATTTAGCCGCTGAGAGTTACGCGCGCCGGTTACTCGTGGACCGGCGACGCGGGCGCCGGCGATCCCACATACTCGCCGATGGTGTGCAACACGCTGCCTTCGGGGCGGGTATTGTTGGCGGACAACTTGTCTTTCTGCGTAACCATTTCGTCGTATTTGGGCAGCGTCGTCACCATTTGATGCGGCACCAAATGCACGACCTTGTAGCCGCCGGCCTTCATCTGG
>DAIUEQ010000197.1:0-6372 GCA_036845025.1 Xanthobacteraceae bacterium
CGCTTGCGTTGCAGGTTGACGTTGTTGACCGCGCAAGCGTTGAGCGCATGATCAAGGCGGTGGTGAAAGCCTTCGGCCGTCTCGACGTCATGTTCAACAATGCCGGCATCAGCAAAGCCGGCCTGTTTTTGGAAGCCACCGAGGCCGATTTCACCCGCATCATGAACATCAATGCGCTCGGCGTGCTGATCGGCATGCAAGAAGCGGCAAAGCAAATGATCGTTCAGGGCGGCGGCGGAAAGATCATCAACACCGCCTCAATCGCCGGGAAGGTCGGCGAGAAGATCGCCACGATCTATTGCGCCAGCAAGGCGTGCGTCATTTCGTTGTCGCAGGCCGGCGCCGAGGCGCTCGGCGAACACAACATCACCGTCAATTGCTTCAGCCCCGGCTTCGTCAAGACTCCGCTGTGGGATGGGCTCGACCGGGACCTGATGAAGGCCGGCTACCGGGATGAGCCGAATGCCGTCGAAGAACTCGCCCGGAATAAAGCCATCCTCAAGCGAGTGTCGACACCGGAAGACCTCGTCGGCGCGACCACCTTTCTCGCTTCCGACAGGTCCAATTACATGACTGGTCAGAACCTGATGGTCGAGGGTGGCGTGCGGATGGTGTAGTGACGTCCGCTCGCCTTGGGAGAAGCGAGCTCAGGCTGCACCGAGCATGACGTCACGCAGCCAGCAAAACGCCGGGTCGTAGGCAAATCGCGAGTGCCAGATCAAATACTCGGTGAAGGACGGCATCTCGAACGCTACGGCGAGCATGCGCAAGCCCGACCAGCCGGGCGCGGTATCCATCATGCGCGCCGGCAGAATACCGACTGATGCGCTGCCGCGGACCAATGCTGGAATTACGTTGAAGCTCGGCACGGTGCGGACAGCGCTGGCGCGATTGCGCATGTGATTGGTGGCGCGCAGCTCGCTCGTCTGCATGGTAACGCCGGCAAACTGGGCCATCACATGCGGATATTCGAACAATTGCTCCAATGTGACGATGCCGCGTAATGGGTGGTCCTCGTCCACGATGCAGCAGTAGGACTCCGAGAACAGCATATCCATGCGCAGCAATTGATCGGAAGCCGCTTCCGCCTGACTCAATGGATTTCCGGTGACGCAAAGATCGACCGTACCGCCGCGCACGTGCTCAAGCGGCGAATTGATCGGCAGAATGTCATAGCTCACATAAGGTGCTTGCTTTTCGATGCGCCGAAACACCGTAGATAGATAGACAGTGGTGCTGTAGTCGGATGCCATGATGCGAAATTTCCGGCGATCCTTGTTGGGGTCGAACAGCGGCTTTGCCGAAATAGTTGAGTCGATCTGCAGGATCGTTTGCCGCACCGAAATCGCCAGCGATTGCGCGAACGGTGACAAGTCGTAGCCGCGGCCGATGCGGACGAGCAATTCGTCATCGAATTGATCGCGCAGCCGCCGCAAAATGCCGCTCATTGTCGACTGGGTCACATGCATCTTTTTCGCTGCACGCGTCACATTCTTCTCCGCCAGCAGGGCATCGAGCGAAGCCAGCAGGTTCAAATCGAAATCTCTTATAGTTTTCATACGTTTAGCCGACGCACCCAAGTATCGGGCAGGCCGATAGTTCAAGTTGGAAAATGCGATTTGTCAATGCCAGAGCTAGCTGCGAGCGTCGCCGCACTCACCAAAGCGCATCAAATAAGCGCAAGGAGGAAAACGTGCCGGTAGCCGCCAAGACTGTGCCTTTTGCCTCAAAATCTCCGCGGCCTGAATTTTCGGTTTTGCTCAATCGCGTCCGTGAGCTGCAGCCGGCGGTGCGCGCAGCAGCGCGCGATACCGAGACCAACCGGCGTGTTTCGAAAAGGACCATGGACCTCTTGCGCGAGGCCGAGCTGACCAAGCTGGTGCGGCCGGCGCGGTTCGGCGGCTTCGAATACGGCACCAGCGAACTCGCGCAGATTGCCTTCGAGCTCGGCCGCGCTTGCGGCAGCACCGGTTGGTGCGGCTCGCTCGCCATGTGCTACCAGTGGATGATGTCGTTCTTCACGCTCGAGGCACAGCAGGATGTCTTGGGCGATCCGAACAATCTCGTCGCGGGTTCCTATCAACCGAGCAAAGAAGTTGAGATTGTTCCCGGCGGCATCAAGCTCGCCGGCGCGTGGCCCTATGCGAGCAACTGCGAAAATAGCCAATGGCTGATGCTCGGGGCCGGACTGCCGAACGCTAAAGGCCCCCCAGACGTAATGTGGTGCCTGGTGCCGATCACCGACATGAAGGTGGATCAGGACACGTGGTTCACCAGCGGTCTTCAGGGCACCGGAAGCAAGACCGTGCGTATCGAACGGCCGGTATTCGTTCCCGACCACCGCATGCTGCGATTTGCCGAGATCGTCGCCGGTACGGTTCCCGGAAAAAAGATCGACGACAACAATATGAGCAAATTCGGCTTCACCACCTTCGGCCCGACCGCGCTGGTCTCGCCAGTTCTCGGCATGGCGCAAGGCGCGCTCGATTGCTTTATCGAGATGGCGAAGACAAAAGTGCGGGCGGCCAAGCCCGGCATGATCGTGCCGATGGCTGCCTCGCCGATGATACAGAACAAGATCGGCGCCGCCTCGGCCACCGTCGAGTCGGCTTTCACATTACTCCTCACCAGCGTGGCAGCAGCCGAAGACAAGGTCCGCAACGACGCGCCGCTTGCAATCGGCGAGCGCATCGCCATTCGGCGCAATCAAGGTTTCGCCGCCAAGCAGTCAGTCTCCGTGGTCAACGACCTCTTCGCTAAAGAAGGTGCCGCTGGCAGCGACCTCGCCGCGCCGCTGCAACGCTTCTGGCGCGACGCAAACGCGGCAGCATTACATTTGTCTCTCGATTGGGAGCCGATCGCCGCGATGTACGGCCAAGAGCGGCTCGGGCTCGAACCGGTTGGTCTCTATTAAAGGCGCGGCCGATGAGCGACACGCAGCAATTAAGACTCGACGCCAAGCAGGCACTTCGGCGTCTGGCGAGTTCGGTCAGTGTCGTAACTTGCCGGCAGGACGGCCGCGATTTTGCGATGACCGCGACCGCCGTGAGTGCGCTGAGCATGGAGCCGCCCTCAATGCTGGTCTGCGTTAATCGATCGGCCAAATTCCACACCGCGCTCTCTCAGGCGGATGCGTTCGCCATCAACGTGCTGAGCCGCGGCCACGTCGTTATCTCGCGGCTGTGCAGCGGCGAGGCGAGTGGCGAGAGCCGCTTCGGGGTCGGCTGCTGGGACACGGGTGCTGCGGCGCCCATTTTGGCCGACGCCCAAGCCGCCATCATCTGCCGGAAAGACAAGCAGCTCGACTACGGCACCCATACCGTTTTCATGGGCCCCATTCTGTCAATTTCCACCAACGGCGAGGTCGATCCGCTCATTTATGTCGACGGCCAATATACTGGGCGGGCCGCTTAAGGATCGGTTGTTGGAGCGGAGCCGTTCCGCAACGAACGAATGGCTGATGGACAAGAGCGGACGTTGACACGACCGGGTGGGACGGCCAACCATGTCGAAAATGTTTTGCTCGTCAGGGAGGAACGGCAGGTTATGAGCGTTGACGCGCGCATTGCCGAGCTGACGCAGAAGATGTGGAAGCGCAAATTTTACGCGTTGCTTTCGCAGCCTTCGCCGACGCCTGAAAAACTAAAGCCGCTGTTGCCGGCTCACCTCGAATACATGATCTCGCTCGAGAAGCGTGGCTTCTTGTTCGCCTCGGGTCCGTTATCGGATGGCAAGGGGCCGCCGACTGGCGCAGGGCTGACTATTTTGCGTGTGACAGGGATCGACGAAGCGCGCGCATTAGCGGAAGCCGACCCGTTCGTGCTGAACGGCTTGCGCACGTACGAACTCAAAGAATGGACGATCATGGAGGGCACGCTCGGACTGCGCGTGAACCTTTCCGATCTGTCGATCGAAGTGGCGTAGAGGAAAGCGCATGGAAACGGTCGGCTTTGTCGGCGTCGGCAAGATCGGTATGCCGATCTCACAAAACCTGATCAAAAACGGTTATCGGGTCGTCGGCTACCGCCGCGGCTCTCTCGCCGAGTTTGAAAAGATCGGCGGCGTGCCGGCCCGTTCGGCGGCCGATGTCGGCGCCCAGGCCGACATCGTGTTTTCTTGTCTGCCATCCGACGAAGCGCTTCAGCAAGTCGTGCAAGGTCCCGACGGTCTCGTCAGCACGGCGCGGCCGGGACAAATCGTGGTCGAGCTCGGCTCCTACCCGGTGCCGGTCAAGAAGCGGCAGATCGCGCCGTTGGCCGAGAAGGGCGCCGTGTTTATCGACGGCGAAGTGGCCGGGACGCCCGGCATGGTCGCGGCGCGCAAGGGCGTTGTCTTTCTCGCCGGCGACGCTGACGCATGCAAAAAGCTCGAACCCGTTGTCGCTGGCTTTGCCGATTCATGCATTTACTTCGGCCCGTTCGGTGCGGCGAGCCGCGTCAAGCTCATCAATAATCTTCTGGTGTCTATCCACATCGCCGCCACCGCTGAGGCGATGGCGCTCGGAGTCAAGGCCGGCGTTGACGTCGATCTGATGATTAAAGCCATCGCGAACGGCAGCGGTGGTTCGACGCAGTTCGGCATCCGCGCCCCGTGGATGGCGGAGCGGCGCTTCAAACCGCTGCAAGGTCCGATCCCTGGCTTACAGCACTACATCGAGATGATCGGCGAATTCGCCGACAGCGTCGGCGTGGCGACGCCGCTTCTCGACCGGACCGCGGAGCTATTCGAGCGCTTCGTCGCTATGGGCCTGTCCGATTGCGACGGCGCCGCCATGATCGATGTCATCGGCTCGCTGGAACGGCCACCGCACCACGATTCGAAAACCCGATCATAGGCCGGAAGGCCGACGCGAAATCCTCACGCAACAGCGACGACCCCTGGAGGGCAATATGGAATTCGGCTACTTCACGCTCAGCGACAATCACTACGAGAACAACGAGCGCTCGGCCAATCAGTTTGTCGCCGACATCACCGCGGAAGCTTTGTACGCCGACGAGCTCGGGATGAATTCGGCATGGATCGGCGAACATCATTTCAATTCGCTGGGCGTATTGTCGTGTCCGGATATTGTGCTCGGCTACATCGCCGCCAACACGACACGCATTCGGCTCGCCCCGGCGGTGACGGTGTTGCCGCTGCATCATCCGATCCGTGTGGCCGAGCAGTGGGCGACGCTTGATCTTCTCTCCGGCGGCCGGGTCGATTTCGCTGTTGGCCGCGGTTACGACCAGCGCGAATACCTGCCGTTCCACGTGTCGTTTGCGGACAACCAGGGAATTTTCGAAGAGGGTCTGGAGCTGGTGCGCGAACTTTGGCGCGCGCCGGACCGTATCTCACATCACGGCAAACACTATTCGTTCGACGATGTGCGCATCACGCCGAAGCCGATCCAACAGCCTATCCCAACCTACGTCGGATCGTTCTCGAAGCCGTCGATTGAGCTCGCGGCCCGGCTCGGTTGCGGGCTTGTCGTGGCGCCATTCGCAGCGGCGATCAGTTACGGCGGCCTCAAACAAGTCGCCGACCTCTATCATGAAAGCTGTGCCAGGCATGGACAAAAGCCCGGTCGGCTGATGTGCAGCTATTTCACCCATTTCGCCGACAACAAGCAGCAGGAGGATGCGCAACGCGCCCGCCAAATCCGGTACTATAAAGAGTGCGTGATCCCGGCATTTCCCGGCGATCCCAAGTCGGCGCCGCCGAGCTATCGCTATTTCATTGACATGGTCGAGCGTCTCAACAAGGTAAAGCCCGAGGATTTGACCGAAAACTCGGTCCTTATCGGCTCGCCGGCGCGGATGATCGAGACCCTGAAGAAAGTCGAGGCGGCGGGTTTCTCGGAGGTCATTCTCTACTTCAACGTCGGATTGAAACCTCATAATCAGGTCAAGGAAGAAATGGCCCGATTCATGAGCGAAGTCGCTCCAGCCTTTGCCGATACGCGGCAAAAGGCTGCCTAAGATTCCGATACGCGCAACCCCTGCCGTTCGTGCGAACGGATAAGGGCCGGTGAGATTAAAGAGGAGGAATAGGCATGATCCGCGTCAGCAAAATCGCTCACGCCAGTTACGAGACGCCCGATCTCGACCAGCAAGTAGAATATTACACCGACGTTATGGGGCTATCGCTGGTCGCGAAAGAAAAGGACACGGCGTATCTGGCTTCGACGGTCGATCATCACTCAATCGTCCTGCAGCAAGGCCCGAAAGCGCAATGCGTGCGCCTGGGTTTTCAAATCCCGATGGACGCCGACCTCGATGCATTCGACAAGCAAGTGTCGGCGCACGGCATCAAAACCACGCGCAAGAAGGATCCGGGGCCGTCGATCTCCGAAGCGGTGACTTTCGAAGATGCAAAAGGCACCGTAATGGA
>DAIUEQ010000198.1:0-6324 GCA_036845025.1 Xanthobacteraceae bacterium
GCCGTCAGTGGCCCGGGTGTATCGCATCGTTGAGATAGATGCAGGTGAGGATGGCAAAGACGTAGGCCTGCAGGAAGGCCACCAGAAATTCGAGCGCCGTGAGCATGATCACGAGCAGGAGCGGTATCGCCGCGCCAAACCAGCCGACCACGCCGAACCCGGCGAGCATGATGATGAAGCCGGCAAAAACCTGCAACGTGATGTGACCCGCCAGCATGTTCGCGAACAACCGCACGCTGTGCGAGATCGGCCGCGAGATGAATGACAGCACCTCGATGACCACGATCGCCGGCAGTATGTAGATCGGCACGCCTTTAGGGACGAACAGCTTGAGAAAACCGAGGCCGTTGCGCCAAAAGCCGTAGACCACGACGATGAAGAACACGCTCAGCGCAAGCGTTGCGGTCACGATCAACTGGCTCGTGACCGTGAAGGAGTAGGGGATGAGCCCGATCATGTTGGCGAACAAGACGAACATGAACAGCGTGAAGACGAAGGGAAAGAATTTCATCCCTTCGTTGCCCGCGGAGGAGCGCACCGTGTTGGCGACGAACTCGTAGGACATTTCAGCGATCGATTGCAGACGCCCAGGGACTACCGCGCGCGGCGCGGTCCCGGCGATCAACAACGCCGAAACGAGAATGACGATGATGAACATGAACAGGGCAGAATTGGTGAACGCGAATTGATGATGGCCGATAGTGATAATCGGCGCCCAGTTCTGGATCGTAAATTGATGAATCGGATCGACAGTCATGGTCCAAACTATTTCCGACTGCCCGCGTCGCCGTCTAATCTCGGGCCGGGAACGACTCCGGCGGAGCGCATCACGTTGAGCACACCCGCGACGAAGCCGAGCAAAAGAAAAACAATGAACCCCCAGGGCGAGATACCGAGCAGGCGGTCGATGAGCCAGCCGAGGCCGGCGCCGACCAGCACGCCCGCAACGAGTTCGCTTGAGAGGCGAAAGCCCCTGGCGTAACCGGATGCAGTCGCGGCCCGGTCTCCACCAGAGTCATCGCCGGAAGGGGGTCCCCGGCGCTCGTGCGCCTGACCTAAACCTTCGCCGAGACGCTGGAGTCTCGCGGAGAGGGCGGCCTCATCGGTGTGCGCCTTGTTGCGGTTGCCGTTCTCGCGCGCGTTGTCGCTCATGACCTCGACACTCGCGCGTGCGCGGCAATCGAAACGGGCCCGCCCCTTAAAGCCGCGCGGACCATACTGATTGAGTTTCACCAAGTCAACGCCGAGCCGTTAGACCGTCATCCGGTCTAAGCGCTTGAATCTTATGGTGGATATAAGCTCGCCGCGCGACGCTCGAGTCTCGATTGTGCGCCGCAGCGCCATTACCTAGAATGACGAGATGCATCCCGCGCGTCGAACGTCTCTGGCGGCCGGACGAAAGAGCCCTCAATGATCAAAAAGACTTTAGCTGGCGCTTTGATCGGTTGGTGTTTACTCGGTCCCGCTCTCGCGGATGACGCGACGCCCGACAATGAAGGCGGCCGCTACGCTTTCAGCAAGCAGGCCGATGGCGTCTTGCGGCTCGATAAACAGACCGGCGACGTTTCGCTGTGCGCTCAGCGCACCGTGGGCTGGGCATGCCAGGCGGCGCCCGACGATCGTGCCGTCCTCGAAGACGAGATCGCCCGGCTGCGCCGCGAAAACGCGGCGCTGAAAAAGGATATTCTAGCTCGCGGCCTGCCGTTGCCGGCCGGCGCCATGGCGGAACCTCCGGCCATGAGCGAAAACCGGCACACGCCTGGATTGAATGACAATCCCGACCTCGACCGCGTGTTGGCCTTCGCCGAGCGGATGTGGCACCGCCTCGTCGACGTCATCGCCCGCGCGGAAAAACAAATAAAGGACAAGAGCTGAGCGGTCGACCTTTGGTGCGTACCGAACTCTCCGTTCGCGGCAGTGTATCTGCGCTGACAATTGTCACCGCAACGCTTGCCGTCGAGACGAGCGGCGAGGGCTTTTTCGAAATCACGGCCGCGGTGACGAATTTTCTCGAAGAGATCGACGCCAAGGACGGCGTGGTTTTGTTGTTCATGCGCCACACCTCGGCTTCGCTCGTCGTCCAGGAGAATGCCGATCCGGATGTGCGCACCGATCTCGTCACCGCTTTGCGTCGGGTCGCCCCTGCTGACGCCGGCTGGGTCCACAAAGTCGAAGGTCCCGACGATATGCCCGCGCATGTCAAAACCATGCTCACCGGCATCTCACTCCATGTGCCGGTGACGGCCGGAAAATTGGCGCTCGGCACCTGGCAAGGTATCTACGTCGCCGAGCATCGCGCGCGAGGACACCGGCGCGAGGCGATCCTGCAATTTGTCGGCAGCAAAAAGGGATAAAATCGCGAGGCCTGCGCATTCGTGCGCGAGGGCGTCCGCGAAAACGGGTTACTGGATGCGGCTTAGGTCCTGACCGCCGCAGATGCCGATCGCGCAGCCCTCAATGCGGATGGTCCTGGGGCCGACGTCGAGAAGATGGCCCTCGTAGGTATTGCCATTCTCGACGTTGTAGAGGGTGCCCGACCATTTTCCCTGACTGGTCGGCTGCAGCGACCAAAGCACCGGCAAACCGACCAGCGGCCGACGCCGCAGCGCCGGATCCGGATTGTTTTTGTCGGTCCATGGCTGGCCCGTGGCCGGATCGACGCGGGACTTCGGTTCCGCGATGGTGGCGCAAAGCGTGCCGCCGCAAGAGCCGACGCGCACCTTCGCGCCGTCCTGCGCCAGCCACAGGCCGCGCGGATCGGCCTTCGCGCCCGGGATACCGGCGGCGCCAAAGAGCGTGACAGCCAAGCCGAAGACGAGAGAGCGTTTCAACATCGATCTATCTCGACAAACTCGGTGATCCCGGCGGCCATTATTCCAACCTCGTTATGGCCGAATTGCAAGCCCAATCTCGTGGTCCGCCGGCTCCGCGCCATCGTCAGCGTCAATGCGGGCTGTAGACCGCGCCATACTCTGCGAAGTAAAATGCGCAAGTGGTATTTTCGCATGCCTGTCGCGTGCGCGATCGAATTTTGAGTCATCATCCATTGAGCGCGGCGCACTCTTACTTTCTGTTGATCGCCGACGACCATCCGCTGTTTCGCGGCGCGCTGCGCCAGGCGGTTATGGGGTTGTTCGAGCGGGTCGACGTCGCCGAAGCCGGAAGCTTTGAAGACGTTAGCGACATCCTCGACGGCGGCAGCCGGGACGTGGATTTGATTTTGCTCGATCTCAGCATGCCCGGCGTACGCGGATTTTCAGGCTTGATGTATTTGCGCGCGCAATATCCGAGTCTGCCGATTGTCGTGGTCTCCGCCAACGATGACCCCGCCGTCATCCGCCGCTGCATGGAGTTCGGTGCGTCGGGGTTCATTCCAAAAACGCTGGGCGTCGAGGTATTACGCCAGGCCGTCGGACGCGTGCTGCAGGGAGAAGTGTGGACGCCGCCGGATGTCGATCTTGCCCGCGATTCCGATACTGAAACAGCGGCCACCATCGCGCGCCTTTCGACGCTTACGCCACAACAAGTGCGCGTATTGATGATGCTGTCGAGCGGCTTACTCAACAAGCAGATCGCCTACGAACTCGGCGTGTCGGAGGCGACCGTCAAGGCGCATGTCTCGGCGATTTTGCAGAAGCTCGGAGTCGAGAGCCGCACCCAAGCCGTAATCGCCGCGGGCAAGATCGAAGCAGGCCAATGGCCGCAACAGCCGGCACGGGAAAGCTGAACCGCCTTTGCCGGCGCGCGTCCGGACGCCGGCGGCTTTCCTTCTAAACCCTGCGCTCCCGGGGAACTCGCCATGAACTTGACTGACCTCAACGCCAATTCACCGCAGATGAAACTCGACCCGGCGACACTCCAGGAGCGCGTGCGGCAAACGCCGTGGTTTCACTCCATCGATCTCGGCAACGGCGTTGTCACACCGGGGGGAAAGCCGCCGGCAGTTCATCAAAAGGAATACGCGGCCATCTTCGATCCGGTCCACGTGCGCGCGCGATCGGTGATCGATATCGGCGCCTGGAACGGGGCTTACAGTTTTGAGGCCAAACGCCGTGGCGCGGCCCGCGTTCTGGCCACGGATCATTTTGCCTGGCGCGATCCCGTGCTGCGCGGACGCGAGGCCTTTGAGCTCGCCCGCTCCGTCCTCGAAATCGACCTCGAGGTCGGCGAGCTCGACTTGCCCGCGCTGACCCCGGACCGGGTCGGAACTTTCGACGTCGTGTTGTTTCTCGGAGTATTCTATCACTTGGTCGATCCGATCGCCGCCTTGCAGCAGATCGCTGCGCTGGCGCGCGAGGTGCTGATTGTCGAAACCCACACCGACGCGCTCGAAACGCGCCGGCCGGCAATGATCATGTATCCGGGCAGCGAGCTCGACGGCGACGCAAGCAATTGGTGGGGGCCAAACCCGGCCTGCATGGTGGCGCTGTTAAAGCAATGCGGCTTCACCAAAGTCGATGCGGCGTGGACCAATGTCGGCTACCGAACGATCTATCATGCGTGGCGCACGGACGAGTTGCGCCGCGCCGGTAACGCCGAGGAGCGCGGTATCACCGCCCCCTACCCGCCGTTGCTTCGTGTGAGACGCCGGCTCGGGCGGGTTAAACGATTCTTTGGTCGCGCGTTTAAAGGTGGCGCCGGCTGATCGGAAGCTTCACTCCGCGGCGACGCGCTGCACCCGCCATTGCGTCAGCAGCGCGCGCAACGCCGCGGGCTTGACCGGCTTATTGAGCAATTGCACCGCTGCGATGCGGGCCTCCTCGCGGACCAACACCGAACGGTCCGCGGTCACCAGAATAGCCGGCAAGTCGCCGCCGTGGCGGCGGCGCAGTTCGGTGATCGCGCCGACGCCATTGCTGCCGTCGAGATGGTAGTCGACCAGGAGTCCATCAGGTTCATGGCCGCCTCCGGCGATAGCCGCGAGCGCCGCAGTAAGATCGGTCGCGGTGAGGACGCGGCAGCCCCATCCCCCCAGCAGAACGCGCATGCCGTCGAGGATGCTCGGCTCATTGTCGATGCAAAGGACGGTGGTGCCGGCAAGGCTGCCCGCCGCGGATTTGCGAAGGCTCGGTAATGCTGCCTTATCGACCGCCGCGGAGGCAAGAGCTACGGCAACGGAAAAACGCGAGCCGCGGCCGAACTTCGATTTCAGCACCACCTCACAATCGAGAACGCGCGCGATGCGCTCGACGATGGAGAGGCCGAGACCGACACCGCGCGCCACACGCGCGCCGTGGTCGAGCCGATGGAATTCCTTGAATACGGCACGCCGTTTGGCGTGCGGGATGCCGATACCGGTATCGTAAACTTCAATGCGCAACAGCGATCCGCGGCGGCGGCATCCCACCAGAACGCCGCCGCTCGGCGTATATTTGATCGCATTGGAAATCAGATTTTGCAGCAGCCGCCGCAACAAACGGCGATCGGAATGCACCGCTTGCGTGCTCGGCGCGAATCGCAGCGCCAGCCCTTTCTCACGTGCCAATGGAGCAAATTCCACTTCCAGCCGATGCAGCAATTCGTCGATGCGGAAGTCGGACATTTCCGGCTTCATCGCGCCGGTATCGAGCCGCGAGATGTCCAGCAGAGCGGCAAAAATTTCTTCCACGGCCTCAAGCGAAGCATCGATATTTTGCACGAGATCGCCGTACTCGCCGGCCCGCTGTCGTTCGCTGAGGCTGCTGACGTAGAGGCGGGCGGCGTTCAATGGCTGCAGAATGTCGTGGCTTGCCGCGGCGAGAAAGCGCGTCTTGGAAACGTTGGCGTCGTCAGCCTCGGCCTTGGCGCGCTCAAGTTCGGTGTTGAGCCGCGTCAATTCGCCGGTGCGCTCGCGCACCCGCCGCTCGAGCGTGGCGTTGGCGCGTTCGAGCGCTTCGGCCGCCTTCACGCTCGGGGTGATATCGGTAAAAGTCGTGACCAAGCCGCCGCCCGGCATGCTGTCGGCCCGCACTTCTATCACCAGGCCGCGCTCGGCGATGCGCTCAAGGAACGGCTCGGCTTCTGAGGTGTATCGGACAAGTCCCTGGGCGACCTGCTGATCCAGATCGGCCTCGTGGCCGCCCTGCTCGGCGACGTGACGGAGAATTTCCCCGAGCGTCGCGCCGATACGGGTCAGCGAATGCGGCAGCTCGAAAATTTCGCCGAATTGCCTGTTCCAGCAGACCAGCGCCAAATCTTTGTCGAATACCGCGATGCCCTGGCGCACATGATCCAGAGCGGATTGCAAAACCTCGCGGTTGTAATGAATTGCCGCGTTCGCATCGTCGAGAAGCTTCAGCGCCGCCTTGGTCGATACAGTCCGCTTGCGCAGCAGAAGCGACAGCA
>DAIUEQ010000199.1:0-6304 GCA_036845025.1 Xanthobacteraceae bacterium
GGTGCCGCCATAAAGCTTGGGCGGGATCGCCTCCGTCAGGGGTGCGATCTGGGCGATATGCATTGACGTCCTCTTGGTGAGGGGGTGAATCCGAACCCTTTGGGTTCCCCGGCCCTAGATCAAGAGCCGGGAACTAGGAGAAGGTTCCAAAAAAACTAATTCGAAATTATTTCCGGGCGAATGCGGAACTTTTTCTCCAAACTGCGCGTCAACTCTTAATCGTCTTAATCGAAATTTCCCGGGTCGATCAGAAATGTGGCCAACGTGCGGCGCGCGCATGACCATCAAAAAATACCCCCGCGGATTTGCCGCAAATTTTTGCACCGATTTTTGCGCTACGGAAATTTTGCGAGCGCGATGGATAAATTCCGCGTTGCTTGCGTTGTGATCGTGACGGTGAAGCGGGAACCGGCAGCGTCCATTGATCGGAGTTTGAGCGCGCATGGTCGATCTGTGTGATTACGCCAAGCATCCCCTCTCGTTCATCTTCAGCTACGTGCGGCAGCGGCCGGTTTCGCACGCGGTTATCCTGACCGCGGTTCTTTGCGCGGTCGCTTGCTCGGTTGGCACCCAATATGGCGTGAAATTTCTGGTCGACACGCTTTCGCGCGGAATAACCGCCGACGTCTGGACGGCTTTCATCTTGCTCGGCGCTTTGATCGCCGCCGACAACCTGTTGTGGCGGCTCGCCAGCTGGATCGGCAACTACGCATTCGTAGCGGTGACCGGAGATTTGCGGCGGGATCTCTTTCGCCATCTGACCGGGCATTCTCCCAGTTACTTTGCCGAACGATTGCCGGGCACGCTGACGAGCCGCGTGACCGCGACCTCTAATGCGGTCTTCACCGGCGAAAACATGTTCGTCTGGAACGTGCTCCCCCCTTGCGCAGCGACCGTGGCAGCGATTGCGCTTGTGGGCACTGTCAGCCTGCCTATGGCCGGAGGCCTTACCTTGGTCGCCGGCGCGATGGTCTGTCTGATGTTTCGCCTCGCCGCCAACGGCCGGCCGCTGCATCACGACTTCGCCGGCAAAGCCGCGGCAGTGGACGGCGAAATGACCGACGTGGTCGCCAATATGCCCCTGGTGCGCGCATTTGGCGGACTGCTGCGCGAGCATCGCCGCTTCGACGCCACCGTGGCTCAGGAAATGGACGCGCGCCGGCGCAGCCTTTTTTACCTGGAAAAGCTCCGAATTTTTCATGCCGTAGTCACCATCGTATTGGCGCTCGGGCTGCTGGCCTGGGCGATTATCTTGTGGCAGTGGAATGAGGCAACGACCGGTGACGTCGTGCTCATTTGCACGCTCGGATTATCGGTATTGCACGCGACGCGCGATCTCGCGGTGGCGCTGGTCGATATAACGCAGCACGTCGCGCGGCTGTCGGAAGCCTTGTCGACGTTGCTCATACCTCATGAGCTGCGCGACCATCCGGAGGCCGAGCCGCTCATTCGCCGCGGCGCCAGCGTCAAGTTCGAGCACGTCGACTTCAGCTACCCCGACGGGCAGCAGATTTTCGAAGATATGAACTTAAGCTTTATGCCGGGCGAGCGGATCGGTCTCGTCGGCCATTCCGGCGGCGGCAAGTCGACGTTGTTTGCCCTACTGCAGCGTTTCTACGACACGAAGGGCGGTCGTATTTTGATCGATGGCCAAGACATCTCCCGCGTCACGCAAGAGAGCTTGAGAGAAGCGATCGGCGTGGTGCCGCAGGATATTTCGCTGTTCTACCGCTCGGTCATGGAGAACATCCGTTACGGGCGGCCCGACGCGACGGACGACGAAGTACTCGACGCAGCGTTTGCAGCGCGCTGCGACTTCATTGGCGAACTGCCAAACGGGATGCGGACCCTGGTCGGCGACCGCGGTGTGCGGCTGTCCGGCGGCCAGCGCCAGCGCATCGCCATCGCACGGGCGTTTCTCAAAAACGCACCTCTGCTGCTGCTCGATGAGGCGACCTCATCGCTGGACAGCGAATCAGAGGAGGCGATCCGCGAGGCGCTCAATCGTCTGATGCACGGGCGCACGGTGATCGCCATTGCGCATCGGCTCTCTACCGTGCGCAATTTCGACCGCATCGTCGTGCTTGAGTTGGGAAAGGTCGTACAGGACGGGCCGCCGGACGCGCTGTTGCGGCGCGAGGGTGTTTACCGCCGGTTGGTCGAGCGCGAAATGGACCGCCTCGCCAAGCCGATCGCAGCGTGAGTTTGCAAAGGCTGTCGGCATTGCGCCAACCTCGAGGCTGAGGCAGTCTCCTGTCGGCCCTCGACAGGATGCGCTTGCCGTGAACAAACATGCTCCCCTTCCCCAAACCGATCCCGACGAAGTTGGACTGAGGCCGGAGGCTCTGGCCCGGCTTACCGCGGTTATGCGGCGCGAGGTCGAAGCGCGCCGTGTACCCGGCGTTTCTATGATGATCGTGCGTGGCGGTAAGTGCGCTTATCGTTCCGACGTCGGCGCGTTACGGCCGGGCGGTCCGCCGCTGCCCCGAGACGCAATCTTTCGCATTTTTTCGATGACCAAGCCGGTCGTCTCGGTCGCGCTGATGATGCTCGTGGAAGAAGGCCGGGTTTTCCTCGCCGATCCCGTTGCGAAATACATTCCTGAATGGGCTGATCCGAAGGTCGGCGTTGAAAAAAACGGACGGCTTGAGCTCGTCGCCGCCGAGCGGGCCATCACTATTCAGGACTTGCTGCGCCACACCTCCGGTTTGACTTACGCCTTCACCGGCGATTCGGCGGTGCAGCGTCTTTATAAAGACTCACAATTATTCGCGCCCGATCCGGCGAACGCCAAAGAATTGTTGATCCGCGATCTGACCACGGCCGAATTCGTTGTTGAGCTCGCCAAATTACCGCTGATCGACCAGCCGGGGGCGTCGTGGTATTATAGTCATTCGACCGACGTCGTCGGCCGCGTGGTCGAGATCGTCAGCGGCCAACCGCTTAGCGCGTTCCTCGATGAGCGGATCTTCAGACCGCTTGGCATGAAGGATACCGCCTTTTGCGTGCCCGGCCCCGATCGCGAGCGCATGGCACAACCATTCGAGCGCGATCCGGAAACCGGAAAAGCCGTGCAGCTCATCGAGGGAAAAACCGCGCCGCGCTTCGAATCTGGCGGCGGCGGACTTTTCTCTACCATGGATGACTACGCCCAGTTCGCCACCATGCTCTATCGCGGCGGCACGTTCGCCGGCACGCGCCTCCTCGGGCGCAAGACACTCGACTTTATGACGGCGGACCACCTCGGCCCCAACGTGCGCATTGCCAATACCACTCTGTTGCAACCGGGACATCGTTTCGGATTGGGGTTCGCGATCCGCCAGGACGTCGGGATGGCGACGACAGTCGGCACGGTCGGCGAATATTTCTGGGGCGGACTTGCCGGCACGGTGTTTTGGGTCGCGCCGGGCGAAGAACTGTTCGCGATGATGATGATCCAGGCGCCGGTACAGCGCGATTATTATCGCTACCTATTCCGCAATCTGGTTTACGCGGCACTCGATTAGCTTTTCGCCATCGGCGCTTTTGCCGTCATGGCGAGGACCAGCGTCGCCAGCGCATAAGCGCAACCGCTCGCGATAATCGGCAGCGTATAACTGTGGCTTAAGTCGAACGCATAACCGGCCGCGCTTGGGCCAATCAGCGTGCCGAACGCGACGCTGGTATAAAGAATGCCGATGATGGTCGAGGCATTCTGCGCGCCGAAATAATCGATGACCACCGCCGGCGCCAGCGCAACAAAGCCGCCATAGAAGACGCCAAATATCAGCGCAAAGACAGCCAGCGGCCAAAAGCTCGCGGCGAACAGCCAAATGGCAAACGAAAGTCCCATACCGACGAACATGACCAGAAACGAAAACGCGCGTCCCAAGCGGTCGGCGAGATCGCCAAGCAGAAAACGTCCCGCGGTGCTGCCGACACCGATAGCGCCAATCAAGAGCACCGCCGAAGTCTGCGGGATGCCCCCTTCGAGCGCATAGGGAACGAGATGCACGAACGGCACAAAAAGTCCGAACGCGCAGATGAAGCAGGTGCCGTACGACCCGATAAATCGCGGCGAGGGTGACAATACTCCACGCCGCGGGCGCCGGTTGAGCGCCGCCTGGCATGACCTCGCCATCAGGAGCGAGACCACGCTCGCGCGGATCGTCCTCGATCAGGAACGCGAAAGCGACGCCGGCCACGAGGGTAAAAATGCCGAGCGCCAAATAGGTGCCGCGCCAGCCTAGAAACTCGATCAAGATCGCGGCAACCGGCGGCGCCACCAAAGTACCGACGCCGATACCGCTGACCGCAAGTCCGGAGGCAAAGCCGCGACGACGGACAAACCAGCGCTGCACCGCGGCCACGGCGGGCACGTAGGCGCAGCCGATTCCCAGTCCGACGCCAAGGCTGTAAGCGGCGTAAACTTCGATCAAGCTCGGCGCCACGTGGCGAACGCAAGCCCGATCGCGATCAAAATCATGCCAATGATTGCGAACCGTCGAGCGCCCCAACGGTCGGCCAGCGGCCCGCTGATCACGCCAAGCCCGAAGTAGAGAAAACCCGCAATCGCGAACACAAGCGACACCGAGCCGCGCGACGCGGCGAAATCGTGCTGCAACGACGGTAGAAAAGCCCCAAACGAATAGGCATTGCCGAACCCGATGAAGGTAATGGCAAATGTTCCGGCGACGACAAACCAACCGTAGAACACAGGCGGACGCGGGGCTGTTGTGCTATTCGCCATATTCGTTTCAGAAAGCTCGTCGTTAAAACTACACCGCCAGTGAACGCCCTCGAACAAATATTAAATGGCTTAAACAGCGTTGCCGGCGAGCGACAACGCTTCGGCCGAAACCGAATTGTATTTTAACTCCGCACACCCTGAATCGGCGAACCGCGCGACGGCGATGGCCGATCGCAAACTTCAGTCGTTATAAGTCTCGTGAACGGCGACAGCGCCACGCTTCCAATAGGCCGCAGCTTTGACCCGCTCTTTATCGAGTGCGCGTTCCCCGACGAGATACTGGCGCAAGGCTTTAGCGGTGGCGGCCTCCGCGGCGACCCAGGCGTAGCCCTCTCCGGCAGGGGGCGACCAGCCGGCCAGCGCGTCTTGCAACAGCGAAGTCGTCCCGGTGGCGGCGGTGCCGCGATGCAGCCATCGGACCTCGACTGCCGCACGGCTGGCAAATTGCTGCTCTTCTTCTTTACCTGCAACTTCGGCGACGACCAAAGCGCGGGCCGTCGCGGGCAACTCTTCCAAGCGCCGGCCGATGGCCGGCAACGCGGTCTCGTCGCCAACAAACAAATACCAATCGAAATCGTCGGGAATGACAAATGAGCCGCGAGGGCCGCCGACGCCAAGGAAGCCGCCGGTCTTTGCCCGCGCGGCCCACGCCGTGGCCGGTCCCGCGTCATGCAGCACGAAATCGAGCGTCAATGTGTTGGCAGCAACATCGAAGCTGCGCGGCGTGTAGTCGCGCGAGGGAGACCGCACCACGCCTTCCGGATAGACCGGCCCGTTCGGACTCGGCGTCGGAAGCACCGGCTTCTCTTCGCCCGGATGCGGAAAGAACAATTTGACGTGGTCGTCGTAAGAGGCACTGACGAAGCCGTTCAACGCCTCTCCGCCGACCACGACGCGCACCATCTTCGGCGTCAAGCGGCTCACGTCGCGGACTTGCAGCAGCCGCATTTTCAACTCGTGGCGGACGCGGCGGCCTACCCGGGCAGTTGTTTGAGCAGTATCCGACATTGCTAAAGACCTTTTGAGTTGGGTGTAGTTCTTGTTGGATGTGTTTCGACGAAGTGCGTGGCCCGATGCTTAATGTAAGCACGCCAGGCGCCATCAGCCATGCGACGCCGCGCTATTACCTGCGTTTTTCAATCGCATGGACAGCTCGACATCCTCGCCGAACGGGACCGAAAGAAAACAGCTATTTGCGGCGCGGACCCGGGCCAGGTATTCCGGGCTATCGTCGGCGTTGTCGGCAACAATGAGCGCGCCGTCGCGCAAGCGTGCCTCAAGCAACGACAATACCGGCGGATAGAGCGCCTTGGCGCCATCCAGCAGCACAAAATCGATACTATCAGGCAGATCGCGGGCGAGCGTTTGCAGCGCGTCGCCTTCGCGAATCTCCACCAAATCCGACAGGCCGCCGGCGGTAAGATTCTCGCGCGCCCGCTTTATTTTCGATGGTTCGAATTCGCTGCCGATCAAGCGCCCGCCGCCGTTATCACGCAACGCGGCAGCGAGATGCAGCGTCGAAATTCCGAACGAGGTGCCGAACTCAACAATGCTGCGTGCCCCGATCGCGCGCGC
>DAIUEQ010000200.1:0-4374 GCA_036845025.1 Xanthobacteraceae bacterium
AGAGGGTATGGGAAGCGTTTCTGGCGGACCCCGCCTGGATCAAGGCCCGCGACGATAGCGAGCGCGACGGGCCGATCATCGCCAACATCAAGAGCGCATTTCTTAAGCCAACCGCGTTCTCGGCGGTCAAATAGCGCGAGCGCCGGTTGACCCGGCCCGGCGCCGCGATCATGGTCCGCGCCGCAGGGAACCTCATGGCCGCGAAGCCCAATTCAACGGTGACCATCGGCAAGGTGCGCATCGGCAATGCGCTGCCGCTCGCGTTGATCGCCGGGCCTTGCGCGCTGGAGAGCCGTGCGCACGCCTTCGAAATGGCGTCTGCGCTCAAGGAGATTGCGGCGCGATGCGGCATCAGCCTGATCTACAAAACGTCATTCGACAAGGCGAACCGCACCAGCGGCAAGAGTGCGCGGGGCTTGGGGCTGAGCAAAGCCTTGACGATCTTTGCTGACCTGCGCGCAAAACTGGGCGTGCCGGTGCTCACCGACGTGCACGAGCCCGATCAATGCGCGACCGCCGCGGAGGCGGTCGACGTTCTGCAAATACCCGCGTTTCTTTGCCGGCAGACCGACCTCCTTATTGCCGCTGCTAAAACCGGCCGGCCGGTCAACGTGAAGAAGGGGCAATTTCTCGCGCCCTGGGACATGAAAAACGTCGTCGAAAAAATCACCGCCGCCGGCAACCGTAATGTGCTGGTCACCGAACGCGGCGTTTCGTTCGGCTACAACACGCTTGTCTCCGACATGCGCGCGCTGCCTCAACTGGCCAAACTCGGGGCGCCGGTCATCTTTGACGCCACGCACTCGGTGCAACAGCCGGGCGGACAGGGCACCGCCTCGGGCGGCCAACGCGAATTCATCCCGGTGCTGGCGCGTGCGGCGGTCGCGGTCGGCGTGGCGGGGGTTTTTATCGAGGCCCACCAGGACCCCGACCGGGCGCCATCGGACGGCCCAAACATGATCCCGCTCAAAGAGATAGAGCCGCTTCTTATGCGGTTAATTGAGTTCGACCGGCTGGCGAAAGCCAATCCGGCTAAAGGAACCAAAGTGGCCGCTAAGCGCCACGCCTAAACGGCCCTTGTCGCGATGCGTGAAAATCCCCATCATGTGGCCATGGCCAGGGGTGCCGCGCGGCTTTGGTGCGGCTGAGATCACACCCGTCGAACCTGTCTGGGTTATTCCAGCGAAGGGAGCCGCGTTGAACGCTACGTCCGCCAAGCCAAAAGCCGTAAACCGTCCGCGTGTCGTCATCATCGGCGCGGGCGTGATCGGACTGGGTATCGGCTGGCGAATAGCTGAACGGGCCGATGTGACCATTTTCGATCGCCGCAAAGCGGGCATGGGCGCGAGCCATGCGGCCGCCGGGATGCTGGCCGCTTGCTGCGAAGCCGAACCGGGCGAGGAGGCGCTGGTCGCACTGGGCCGCGAGAGCCAGGCGCGCTGGCCGGACTTTGCCAAAGAACTTGAGCGCGCCAGCGGCATCGATGTCGAATTGAGGTCGGAAGGCACGCTGCTGCTCGCCTTGACCGCGGACGATCAGGCCGAGATTGCGCACCGGCTGGAATTTCAGCGGCAGCTCTCGCTTCCGCTTGAGTGGCTTTCGGCAGCGGACACGCGCCGGCGCGAACCCCGCCTTGCCGGGAAAATCGCCGGCGCGGTTTTTTCGCCGCAGGACCACCAGGTCGATAACCGCAAGCTTGCTGCGGCGCTGCGCGTTGCCGCAGAGGCGGCGGGGGCCAAAATCGTCGAAGAAAAGCCGGTGAAAGAAATCGTCGCCCAAGGCGGTCGCGTCAAAGGCGTCTTGCTCGAAGACGGCTCGATCGAAAAAGCCGACTGCGTCGTACTGGCCGCCGGCGCGTGGTCGCGCGGTATCGGCGGGCTGCCGCCCGACCGGCGTCCGCCGGTGCGTCCGGTCAAGGGCCAGATGCTGTCGCTGCGCATGGACGCCACCGCGCCGCTTCTCAATCACGTACTCTGGGCGCCGGGAGCTTATCTCGTGCCGCGCCGGGACGGCCGGCTCATTGTCGGCGGCACGGTCGAGGAAAAAGGCTTCGACGATACGATAACGGCCGGCGGCATGCTGACCCTGTTGGAAGCGGCGTGGCGCGCCGTGCCGGCAATCGAGGAATTGCCGATAGAGGAAACCTGGGTCGGGCATCGTCCCGGTAGCCGCGACGATGCGCCAATCCTCGGCCGCGGGCCGCTGCAAGGCTTGGTTTATGCGACAGGGCATCATCGCAACGGCATCTTGTTAGCCCCGGTTACCGCGAACACGATCGCGCGCCTTGTGCTCGATGATATCGTCGAGCCGGCAATTGCACCGTTCGGTCTTGAGCGTTTCCTGCCGGCGCGGGCGGCCGAATGACGTCGGTGTGTTGGAGAAACCGATGACGCAACGGGTTATACGTATCAACGGCGAGAGCGAACCGCTGGCGGCAGCGACGCTTGCGGCGCTGCTCGAGGAAAAGGCTGTCGACACTTCGCAGCGCGGCATCGCAGTCGCAGTCAACGGTGCGGTTGTGCCGCGCGCGGCTTGGCCGTCCACTCAGTTGCGAGCGGGCGACAGCATCGAAATCGTGCGCGCCCGCCAAGGAGGTTAGAGCGTGATCCGGAAAAATGGCGTCCGGTTTTCCGAAAAGATCATGCTCAAATGGAGAATCTAATGTCCGATCCGCTGATCATCGCCGGCCAGCAATTTTCCTCGCGCTTGTTTCTTGGCAGCGCCGGCTATCCCAATCGCAAGATTATGCTCGATTCAATCGCCGCAAGCGGATCGCAAATGGTCACTGCTTCGATCCGCCGCATCAGTCTTGCCGGCGACGATGAAAGTCTCATTGATTTGTTGGCCGGACGGGTGCGCTTTCTGCCCAACACCGCGGGATGCCAAACCGCCAAGGACGCCGTGCTCACCGCCGAACTCGCGCGCGAAGCGCTCGACACCAATTGGATCAAGCTCGAGGTCATCGGCGACAGGGAGCTTCTTTACCCGGACGTGGAGGAGCTTATTCGCGCCACTGAAACGCTGGTGACGAAGGGCTTCGTGGTTTTGCCTTATTGCACCGAGGACCCGGTGACCTGCCGCAAGCTTGCCGACGCTGGCGCCGCGGCGGTCATGCCGCTCGGCTCGCCGATCGGTTCAGGGCTGGGGATTTCCAATCCGCATCTGATCGAACTTATCTGTACGCGCTCGCCGGTACCGGTGGTGCTCGATGCCGGCATCGGGACGGCCTCCGACGCGACCCTTGCCATGGAGCTTGGTTGCGCCGCCGTGTTGATCAACACGGCGGTATCGAAAGCGCGCGATCCGGTGCTGATGGCAAAGAGCATGCGGGCGGCGGTCGAAGGCGGCCGCATGTCGCGCTTGGCAGGCCGCATCCCTAAGCGCGCCCACGCCGAGCCGTCGAGCCCGCAATTGGGACTGGTAGGGACTTAAAGGTCGCCGCTACTCGGCGGCTTGCGCCACCGAAAGCATCTCGCGTACCAACGGCATGACTTTCGTGCCGTAAAGTTCGATCGAGCGCATCATCTCGCCGTGCGGCAACGTGCCGGCGCTGTATTTGAGATCGAAACGCACAATCCCAAGCGCCTTCGCGGTTGCGGCGATCTTGCGCGCGACGGTTTCCGGCGCGCCGACATAGAGTGAGCCGCGCTCGACTTCTTGCTCGAATTGCCCGTGTGAGATTGGCGGCCAGCCGCGTTCGCCGCCGATCTTGTCGTGCATGGCCTTGTAGCCGCGAAAATACTCGGTGCGCGCCTGCGCGTCGGTCTCGGCCACGTGCCCGGGTGAATGCACGGCGATTTCTTTCACGGTCTTGCCCATTTGGGCGAAGGCGCGATGATAAAGGTCGACAAAAGGCCGAAACCGTTTGGAGTCGCCGCCGATAATGGCGAGCGCCAAAGGAAAATCGTAATGCGCGGCGCGAACCACCGATTCCGGGCTGCCGCCGACACCGATCCACGTCTTCAACGCGCCGGTTTCGATCGGCGGGTAAACGTGCTGGTCTTTCAGCGGCGGCCGCAGCCGGCCCTCCCAAGTCACGGGGTTGTTTTTCACCAGCGCCGCGAACAGGTCGACCTTCTCTTCGAACAAAACCTCGTATTGCGACAAGTCGTAGCCAAACAGCGGAAAGGACTCGGTGAACGAGCCGCGGCCGAGCGTGATTTCGGCGCGCCCGCTGGAAATGGCGTTGATGGTGGAAAAGCGTTCGAACACCCGTATCGGGTCGTCGGTAGAAAGCACCGTCACCGCCGAGCCAAGGTGGATCTGCTTGGTGCGTGCGGCGATTGCCGCGAGCACGACTTCGGGAGCGGATACTGCGAAGTCCGGCCGGTGATGCTCGCCGACGCCAAACGCATTGACGCCGAGTTCGTCGGC
>DAIUEQ010000200.1:4474-6201 GCA_036845025.1 Xanthobacteraceae bacterium
GGGCTGGCGACCGGCTCGGCTTTCGCCCAGGAAAAGACCGTCAAAATCGGTTTCATCAGTACCTTCAGCGGGCCGACGGCGGTCATCGGCAACGAAATGCGCAATGCCTTTGAGCTTGCACTTGACCATCTGGGTCGCAAGCTCGGCGGTCTGCCGGTTGAGATCATTTACGAGGACGACCAGCAAAAGCCGGATGTCGGAGTGCAGAAGGCTCAGAAGCTGATCGAATCCGACCACGTCGATTTCATTGCCGGCTTTATCTGGTCGAACGTGCTGCTGGCGGCGCTCAAGCCGATTGTCGATTCCAAGACCTTTTTGGTGATTAACAACGCCGGTCCGTCGCAAGTTTCCGGCGAGCTCTGTTCGCCGTATGTGTTCTCGACGTCGTGGTCCAACGATCAAACGGCGCGCGCCATGGGCCGCTACATGAACCAGAAGGGCATCAAGAGCGTCTTTTTGATCGGGCCGAATTACGCGTCCGGCCGCGATCAGCTCGGCGGCATGCGCGACCTGTTTGAAGGCCAAGTGCTCGGTCAGGAAATGACCCGCTGGCCGGACCAGCTCGACTTTTCTGCCGAACTCTCCAAGGCCCGCGCGTCCGGCACGGAGTCGATCTTCGTGTTTTATCCGGGCGCCTCCGGCATTCAATTCGTGACGCAATATACGCAGGCGGGCCTCAAGGGGCAGATCCCGCTCTATCAGGTGTTCACGGTCGACGAATTGTCGATCCCGCGGCTCAAAGAACTTTCGCTTGGGATCCTGGGAGCCCAGGAATGGGTCAACGACCTCCCCAACGACGCCAACAAGAAATTCGTCGCCGACTATAACGCCAAGTACAAAGCGCATCCGTCCTATTATGGCGCGCAGACCTATGACGGGGTGAACCTGATCAACAGCGCCATCGCGGCCGTCAACGGTGACCTGTCGAAAAAGGACGAGATGCGCCGCGCCATGGAGAAGGCCGATTTCAAGTCGGTTCGTGGCAACTTCAAGTTCGGCAACAACCACGTTCCGATTCAGAACTTCTATTTGCAGGAGACGGTGAAGCAAGGCGACGACTACGTATTGAGGACGGTGTCGACCATTGTCGAAAACGATCAAGATCGTTTTCACGACAAATGTCCGATGAAGCTCGGAGAATAATCTTTGCGCCGACTCGAGGAGACAAAGTCGCTCTCGGCCGCTCTCCGTGAGAGCGGCCGGGCGCATTAGCGCGGCATGCTGTATTTCATCGAGCAATGCCTCAACGGCGTTCAGCTCGGAATGCTGCTGTTCCTGCTGGCGGCCGGACTAACGCTCGTGTTCGGCATTATGGATCTCGTCAATCTGGCGCACGGCTCGCTCTACATGCTGGGCGCTTATTTTGCCGCGAGCTTTGCCACCCTGACCGGAAGCTTTGTCGTGGCCGTCATCCTGGCGATCGTGGCGTCGTTGATCGCCGGGATGGTGCTTGAACTCATTGCCATCAGGCCGCTTTACGGCCGCGATCATCTCGACCAGGTCTTGGGCACGTTTGGCCTGCTCTTGTTCTTCAACGAGCTGGTGCGCTTGGTGTGGGGGCCGGAAGGCCGCACCTTGTCGCTGCCGCATGAAATGCTGACGGCGGTGAAAGTCCTGCCGGGGGTCTATTATCCGGTCTATCGCCTGGTGATCATCCTGGTCGCACTGGCGGTGGCGGCGATGCTTTATCTCGTGGTCATGCGCACGCGGCTCGGCATGCTCATTCG
>DAIUEQ010000201.1:0-6132 GCA_036845025.1 Xanthobacteraceae bacterium
CGGCACCTTCGAGATCCTCAAGGCCAGTCCGAGCGTAGGGCGCGCTGAGGCGCTGCGCCGCGCCATGCTTACCTATCTCGACGACAGGTCTGATCCGCGCAACGCCTACCCCGCCATGTGGGGACCGTTCTCGATCGTCGGCGAAGGTGCCGCGCGCTGAGCTGCTACTCGGCCGCCTCGCTGAAAATCGAAGTTTCGTACCGGCCGCTGCCCATTTCGCCCGGCGGAAAAATCCCGTGCTGCTCGATCCAGGCGAACGACTCCTCGAAGGTCTCCTTCGAATAAGGCTCGAAGACCAAGCGCTCGCCCGGACCCCAGCGCCGCGTATCGATCTGGCCGTGGAAGCGCTCCGGAAATTCCTTCTTGTAGTAATGGGTGTACAGTTCCGGCCGCAAGTCGATGTCACGCTGGGCGCGTCGCAATGCGTGGAAATACTTCCGCACATCCTGCGGATCGGGCGTGCCGGTGACCATCGCCGCCATCATGAACGTCGTATCGATGATTTTGCGGAAGCCGAGCTGCTCGGCGAAATAGTACGGCCCGCTGAACAGCGAGGCGGCAGGCAGCTTGCCGTCGATCAGCATCTCCATGCGGCTGAATAAAAGGCCGTCCGAGAACGAAAGCTTGATCTTTTCGGGCTTCAGATATTGCTCGAGCCCCTGGATGGTCGCGTAATGGCTGCCCGATTGATAGCCGACCGAAATCGGAACGCCGGCGAGATCAGCCGGAGTTCGCACATTCGAATCCGGCGGCACGAACACCCCGCAGGGTGAGACCGAGTAGCAATCAGCATAAAGCTTGCCGTGGCCGTTCGAGGCCGCGACGTTCACCGTCCAGTGGCAGGCGCCGCTGACATTGCAGGTACGGCCGGCCTCGAAGGTCTGATAGGCGCCGACTTTGTTGCCGATCTGATGACCGCCGCCGGAGCGTGAATCCATCGTCTCCCTGAACTCATAGTCCAGCCCCTCGGCGGCAAAGTAATTCTTCTCTTCGGCCACCCATTCCTGCAGCCGGAAATGCGGAGCAACAATGAATTTCGACATCGCTTCCTCCTGAATGGCGCTTTCCTACTTGCCTGCTTGAGCCAACGCGCGGAGCCAGGCAACGACCTCGGCGGCGCTCTTATCCGGCGGAAAGACCGGATAGAACACTTTCGTAATGACGCCATCATCGACAACGAGCACCATGCGCTTGATCAGCGTCATGCCGGCAGCCTGAAAGGTGGGAAGTTTCAGCGCGCGTGTGAACGCGAGTTCGGAATCGGACAGAACCGGGAACGGCAGGTGGAGACGCTCGGCGGCCTCACGCTGATAGTCGGTGTCCTGTGTCGAAAGCCCGAAGACGTGGTCAACTCCCAAATCCTTCAACTCGGCGAAATGATCGCGAAAGCCGCACGATTGCGGGGTGCAGCCGCGTGCACCGGGGATGTCGTCCCATCCTGGGGGCAAATCGACGCCCGGCACTCCGGTTCGCGGGTAAATGTAAATGACGGTACGCCCGGGCAGTATTGATGGATTGAAGGCGCCTCCCCGCGTCCCCGGCAGCGCCACGTCGGGGAGCTTCATGCCGACGAGATGGCGTGCCCCTCCATCATCCCGCGGCACAGGAATGTCGGCGGGAAGCTGGGTCGGATCGTGCTTACCGGGGGCTTCACGGGCCTGGACCATTGTGGCTCCGTTATAGGACATAAACTCCATGAGTGATCCATCGGGATCGCGAAAGTAGACGCTGGTGCCTTCGCCCTTGGCGCCGAAACGCTGCAACGGACCGCGTTCGACGGCCACTCCGCATTGATGCAAATGAGATATCGCGTCCGCGATCGGCCCCTGCCATTCGAAGCAAAGGTCGCTGTTGCCCGGAGCAACTGGAAGCTTCGCCACTTCGGCCGGAGTAACGCCAGGACCATGCACGTTGAGCTGACGGTCGCCGAACCGATAGGCATATCCGACCGGCCGCTCAATAAGCTCCGCGCCAAGCACCGTACTGTAGAACGCATTTGAGCGCTGCCAATTGCTGACATGAATGACGCAATGGTCCAAGGTCACGGAAACCATGGCTCACTCCTTTTGCCGCAACAGTCGACCACGCTCGCGGTCCCATGACCGTTTTTTTTCGGTCTCGCGTTTGTCGAAGAGTTTTTTGCCGCGAGCCAGCGCGAGCTCGACCTTGGCGCGTCCCTTTTCGTTGAAATAAAGTTTGAGCGGGACGAGCGTCATGCCCTCGCGCTCCACCGCACCAATTAGTTTGTTGATCTGACGGCGATGCAGCAAAAGCTTTCGCGGTCGTTTCGGCGCGTGATTGAAGCGGTTTGCCTGCCGATATTCGGGAATGTTGGAATTGATCAACCAGAGTTCGCCGCCGCGGGCGTCGGCATAGGATTCCGCAATGGCGGCTTTGCCTTGACGCAGCGATTTGACTTCGGTGCCGGTCAACGCGACGCCCGCTTCCATCGTTTCATCGATGAAATAGTTGAAGCGCGCTTTGCGGTTATCGGCGACGACGCGCAGCTTTCTTTCCGCTTTCGCCGCCACCGCGCTAACGGCTCTTCAGCGCGTCCCGGATTTCGGTCAACAGAATGACCTCCTGGGACGGCCCCGCTGGCGCAGCCGGCTTTTCCGGCGCTTTCATCCGGTTGATGCCTTTGATCACGAGAAACAAGGCGATCGCGATAATGACGAAATTGATGCAGATGGTGAGGAAATTCCCCCACGCGAACACCGCGCCTTGTTTCTTTGCATCGGCCAGCGAGGCTGCGGTCACTTTCGAGGATAACGGGACGTAATAATTCGAAAAATCAAGACCCCCGGTGGCCGCCCCGATGAGCGGCATGATGATGTCGCTGACCAAAGAATTGACGATCGCGCCGAAGGCCGCGCCGATGATGACGCCTACCGCCAGGTCGACGACATTGCCCCGCATGGCGAATTTTTTAAATTCCTCGAGCATGATCCCCTCCCTACTAAAACTAAATCCATGACCTTATCCGGCGCCCGAACAAAATTTCGCAGCCTGCCGGCGACCACGCACCTTTAGTTTATAAGACCAGCATGGACCATGGCTTCGCTCACGGCGGCACGCGTCTTGTCGTTCACCGGCACCATGGGCAATCGCACCGTCTCGCTGCACTTACCGACGAGCGACAACGCATATTTCACAGGCGCGGGACTCGTTTCCAGGAACAGGGCCGTGTGCAACGGCATCAATTTGTCCTGAAGCAGAAGCGCCGCGGCATAATCGCCGTCGAGGCATGAGTTCTGGAACTCCGCGCAAAGCCGCGGGGCGACGTTGGCGGTGACGGAGATGCAACCGTGGCCGCCGTGCGCGTTAAAGCCCAGCGCCGTAGCATCTTCGCCGGATAGTTGATTGAAGTCGGGTCCCATGGCCGCGCGTTGTTGCGACACCCTTGTCATGTTCGCCGTGGCATCCTTGACGCCCGCGATATTTTTGAGTTCGAAAAGCCGCTGCATAGTTTCGACGGACATGTCGATCACCGAACGCGGCGGAATATTGTAGATGATAATGGGAATGCCGATCGCGTCGTTGATCGCCTTGAAGTGCTGGTAAAGACCTTCCTGCGTCGGCTTGTTGTAGTAAGGCGTTACGACCAGCACGGCGTCGGCGCCGACCTCCTCGGCATGCTTTGCCATGGCGATCGCTTCTTTGGTCGAATTCGAGCCCGCGCCGGCGACGATCGGCACACGTCCGCGCGCCTGCTCGACACACCATCGCACGACATGGCCATGTTCTTCGTGCGACAACGTCGGGCTTTCGCCAGTCGTGCCGACTGGAACCAGACCCTTGGTGCCTTCGGCGATCTGCCAATCGACCAGGTCGCGAAACGATTTTTCGTCAACCGACCCGTTCTTAAACGGCGTGACCAGCGCGGTGAAAGAGCCTCGGAAACGCGTCTTGGCAGTCATGACAAACGAGCCTTGTGAACGGTGGACAGACGGCTGCGTCAGCTAGCCGCGCTCGCCGTCCCGATAGATATCGGTTGGCGAGGGCCCTTGAAAGCCCTTTTCAACGGTTCATATCCTGTTCCTAACCGCTGCGACGCAACGCCGAGATTTGGCGCGCCTAGCTTTCGCCGTGTTAAGGGCAGATTGCCTTGCCGACCTGCGGGCATTAGCAATTGTTCAATTTTGTCCTTCAAAAAGAATGTCGGGGGCCGTGCCTATGCAAAGGGCTGCGCCAGAAGGGTCCGGATATTGACGGCTATTCGCCTGATACTCTTGTTTACAGCGTGCGGCCTTTTGGCCGGCCAAGCCGTTGCAACGCCGCTAGGACGCGACGTCCCATTGCCGCGGCCACGCCCGTTGATTCGCGCCGAGCGGCCACAAAAGACAGCGACTGCGACCGTTCCGTCCTCGAGCGCTGCTGACTCACACGCGCCAGAGACCGCAAGACCTCCGGCGGCAATTTCCGCGCCGGCACTCGCCGCCCCCGCTTTACGGCCTCGATTCTCGCCGCCGCTGGCAGTGGCCGCAACCGCAACAACGTCTCCGCTCGATCTTTCCGCGGTCAAGCAAGCGGTCGACCTCGTCCACAAGGGCCGAATTGAGCAAGCAAGCTCCGTCGAGGCGACGGTTTCAGATCCGGTCGCGCGCAAGCTCGTGGAATGGGTCATCCTGCGCAGCGACGACGCCGATCTCGATTTCCCCCGCTATGCCGCTTTCATCGCGGCAAACCCGAGTTGGCCTGGAATAACGGCACTCCGCCGCCGAGCGGAGGCGGCGCTTTGGCAACAGCAGGCCGATACGCGCGCGGTTGTCGGTTTTTTTGCGACGGATCCTCCGTTGACTGGCAAAGGACGCCTGGCGCTCGCGCGGGCGCTTCTTGCGCAGGGCGACCACGCGGGGGCGCAAGCCATGGTCCGGTTGGCGTGGCGCAAAGACAGCCTCTCCGCCGACACTGAAGGACAGGCGCGAGAGATTTTTGCCGAGTTCATAACTCCCGCCGACGACAAGGCGAGGATGGACGCGCGCTTCGACGTTGATGACGAAGAAGCTGGATTGCGTGCAGCCCGCCAACTCGGCCCCGTCGGACTTAGCATCGCCAAAGCGCGTTCTGCCGTTATCGGCAAGTCGGCCAAGGCCAAAACGTTGCTCGACGCCGTGCCGGCGGAAGCTCAGCGCGATGCGGGCTATATGCTCAGCCGCATCCAGTGGCTCCGCCGCAGTGACAAAATCGCCGAGGCTGGCCGCCTGGCGCTCGCCGCGCCGCACGAGGCGGAGCGGCTTGGCGATGTCGATCAATGGTGGATCGAGCGCCGCCTGATCGCCCGCAAACTGCTCGACATCGGCGACTATAAAGGCGCCTACGAAATCGCCAATGGCGCGGCGACGCCAGTGAACGAAAACTATCGCGGCGAGCAACATTTTACCGCGGGCTGGGTCGCGCTCCGCTTCCTCCGCGATCCGACGCTCGCACTATCCCATTTTGCCCGCATCGCCGACGGGGTCACCAATCCTATTACGTTGGCCCGCTCCGATTACTGGCAGGGCCGCGCTGCCGAGGCGCTGGGCCACGGCACGGAAGCGCGCGCTCATTACGAGCAAGCGGCGCGTTTCCCGACGGCCTATTACGGCCAGCTGGCACGTGCGCGTCTCGGCATCGACGCGGTAACACTGCGCAATCCGCCCGAGCCGCCCGCGGAGGCCCGGCGGCTCGAAGTCGCGCGCGCTTTCGAGATTTTGTATGCCATCGACGAACGCGATCTTGCCGCGGTCATGGCGGTTGAGTTCGCCGACAAGGCGACTGACGTCGGCGCATTGACGCTGCTCGGCGAGATCGCCGCTCATCACAACGACGCGCGCACCGCTTTGCTGATCGGCAAAACGGCGCTCGCCCATGGTTTGCCGCTTGAGCACTACGCGTTCCCTAATTTCGGCGTACCGGAATACGAGCAGATCGGTCCGCGGGTCGAACCGTGCGTGGTCTATTCGATCGTGCGCCAGGAAAGCGCATTCAATCCCAAGGTGGTTTCCAGCGCGAACGCGATGGGCTTGATGCAAGTCACACCGGACGCCGGGCGCGACACGGCAAAAAGGTTCAACGTGTCATTTGACCGGCACCGGCTGCTGGGCGACGTCGTCTACAACGCGCAAATCGGAACCGCCGAGCTAGGCAACG
>DAIUEQ010000202.1:0-6106 GCA_036845025.1 Xanthobacteraceae bacterium
AAATCATCCGCGATTTACGGCTGGGCGCCTTCGACGCGCTGGTCGGCATCAACCTTCTGCGGGAAGGCCTCGACATCCCCGAATGCGCGCTGGTCGCCATTCTCGACGCCGACAAGGAAGGTTTTCTGCGCAGCGAAACCAGCCTGGTGCAAACCATCGGCCGTGCCGCGCGCAATATCGACGGCCGCGTCATTCTCTATGCCGACGCGGTAACCGGTTCGATGGAGCGCGCTATCGCCGAAACCAACAGACGGCGCGAAAAGCAGGAAGCGTACAACACCGCCAATGGCATCACGCCGGAAAGCGTACGCAAAGGCATCGCCGACATTTTGTCGAGCGTGTACGAGCGCGATCACGTGCTGGTCTCGACCGGCGACGGCGCCGGCGAATTCGCCGAGGCCGCGACCATCGGGCATAATTTCGAGGCAGTGATCAGCGATCTGGAAACGCGTATGCGCACTGCCGCCGCCGATCTCGACTTCGAAGAGGCGGCGCGGCTGCGCGACGAAATCAAGCGCCTGCGGTCGACCGAGCTTGCGGTGATCGACGATCCGACGGCGAAATTTCTTCCCGCGCCTTCCCCCCGCGCATCGCGAGGCCGCGGCCGCGACGCGGGTCGCAGCAAAGTGCATAAGCCCGCGCTCGATGAAATGGGCATTGCGCTTTACCACGAAGTCGCCCCGCACCGGCCCCAAAGCCGCCAAGAGCCGGGGAGCGCCGGAGGCGCGACAGGGACAAAAAGAAATGCCCCGCGCAGGCCTAATCTCGATGAGATGGGACCGGGCGTGGAGTCGGTACCGACACAAAAATCAAGCGGGTCCGGCGAAGAGCGTGGCGCGCCGTCCGGGCCGCGTTCGACGCTCGGCCGGCCCGGCATGCGCGGCGGCTGGAAGCCGCGCCGGCGCTGACGTTGCGTTTTGCGACTCTGTACGCGGGCACGTGGATTTGCTCTCTGCTCATTTGTCATCATTGACGTACAAACGGTTTGTTGGGGGGCGATGTTATTTGCCAGCGCGGAACCAAGGCATGCAGGCTGAGTTGAGGCGGTGTCAAACAACCGGAGAAACCGCAATGGCGAGCAATAAAAACAAGACCTTGGACGATCTGTTCGAGGACACGCTCAAAGACATCTTCTACGCCGAAAACAAAATTCTCAAGGCGCTGCCGAAAATGGCCAAGGCCGCGCATTCCGATGAGCTGAAAGCCGCGTTCCAGAAGCACCTGCGGGAAACCGAAGGTCACGTCTCCCGGCTGGAAAAGGTGTTCAAGCTGATCGACGTCGCGCCCAAGGGCAAGAAGTGCGAGGCGATCGAAGGCATCATCGAGGAAGGCGCCGAGATCATGAAGGAATTCAAGGGCACGGCGGCGCTCGATGCCGGCCTGATTTCAGCGGCGCAGGCGGTCGAGCACTACGAGATCGCCCGCTACGGCACGCTGAAGCGCTGGGCCGAGCAAATGGGCCGCGACGACGCGATGCGGCTCCTCGACGCGACGCTGAACGAGGAGAAGAAGACCGACGGCGCGCTCACCGACCTCGCCGATTCGATGGTGAACGAGCAAGCGCAGGCGGCGGAATAGGCTCGGCGGCACACGACCAATCCGGCGTCGCCTATCGCGGCGCCGGAAGGACTTTTTGACAAGACAACGGCTTTATCGACCGCCCTCCCCCTAGGCGTCTGGAACTGGACAGGCGCCGGGGCTAGGTTGCGTTCTGGGCAGACGAATCGACCACCCAAAAACGCAGGAGGCCGCCATGGCGAAGGGTCAGATGCGAAGCAACAAGGAAAAGAAGAAACCGAAGCAAGACAAAAACAAGAAGAAAAGCGGGGTTCACACGCCCTCGCCGTTCGCCGGCATGCACAGCCAGTCCAATCCCAGCAGCAATCCGTACGCCAAAAAGTCTTAGACCAGCTCGCTACCGGCCTCCGCTTACCGCGGCGCCGGCGCACCGCATCAGCTCACCGCGTCAACTTCTCCAGCTCCGGGAACGCCGCGTAGGCGGCGCCGGCACAGCGACCACGCTCGTCGTCGTGCTCACCCTTCGGAATTTCGGCGAAACGATCGAAGCGCCCGGCAACGAATACGGCGGAAAGCTCCTTCGTCCCGGCATACTCGGTGCCGCGCTTCTTGGCATTGAAACGCAGGCACACGACGTAGCGCAGATTGCCGCTCACCGTTTTCAACGCCGGCTCGGCAATGCCGGCGTCGCGGATGCCGGTCGGGTCGCTGAGATAGGCGTGCATCGCGGCGACAATTTCGGGCTTGTAATTGGCCGGCAAGACGTTGATGTCCGGGTCATTCGCGGGCGTGGAGTCGCCAAAGCCCGAGCCGTGCGCGCAACCGCCAAGCACCAGCACCAGCCCGAGCACCACGCCTGTTAATCCCCGGCCCATCGCCCTCGTCAAAATTGTCGCACTCCTTAAGCCGCCCGTCCGCGCCTGCGATTTAGCCCCAAATCGCCTTGCTCGCCATTGCGGCGTCAATCGGGATGGCCAGCGGCTGAAAATCCCCTATAAGAGGCGCCCGCACGCCGCCGTGGCGCCTCAGTTCAGGTCTCACTGCCCAAGCTTCATGGTTTCCTTCGGCCACCTCGTTCACGTCTACGGCCTGGTCGTGGTGGCCGGAGTCATCGGCTTTGAGAGCGTCGGATTACCTTTTCCTGGCGAGTCGGTGCTGATTCTTGCCGCGATCCTCGCCGGCACCAAGCACGATCTCAATATCTACGAGGTGGTGGCGACCGCGGCGGTTGCGGCCATCATCGGGCAAGTCGGCGGCTACCTGATCGGCCGCGAGTTCGGCTATCGGTTGCTGCTGCGCTACGGGCGGTATTTGCGGCTCACCGAAAGCCGCATCAAGCTCGGCGAGTATCTGTTCCTGGAACACGGCGGCAAGATCATTATCATCGCGCGCTTTGTGCCGCTGTTGCGGGCACTCGCCGGCATTTTGGCCGGCGCCAACCGCATGCCGTGGCGGCAGTTCATGCTCGCCAATATCGCCGGCGCGGTGCTGTGGGCCGGTGCGTTTGGCTTTGCCGCCTATTTGCTCGGCCGCCAGATCGAGAAGGTCGCCGGCCCGCTGGTCATTGTCATCGGCATTGCCGCGGTCGTGGTGATCGCGCTGGGCGCGCATTTCGTCGGCCGCCACGAGGCGGAGCTGTCCGCCAAAGCCGAGCGCGCCCTGCCCGGGCCGCTGAAGCCACGTTGATTCCCTTAGGCGGCGAGGTGAAGCGGCCATGCTTGCCCCTCGCCTGTGGCTTGTCTTGCGGCGTCCATTCGCCGGCGCCATATAGCTTGAAGGGGCGCCGCAAGGGCCCCGCAAAGTCGCTTAACGAAGGGCTTTGACGGCATGTCGCGGATTTCATCGTTTTCGAGTCCCTTTTTGCTTGGTTTTGATGAAATCGAGCGCGTGCTGGATCGCGTCGCCAAAGGCGCCGACGGCTATCCGCCATACAATATCGAGCGCATTGCGCGCGGCCCGAGCGGACCGGAACGCCTGCGCATCACGCTCGCAGTCGCCGGCTTTACTCGAGATCAACTCGACGTGACGCTCGAGGAAAGCCAGCTCATTATTCGCGGCCGGCAGCAGGACGACAAAACCCGCCAATACCTGCATCGCGGCATTGCCGCCCGGCAGTTCCAGCGCAGCTTTGTCTTGGCCGAGGGAATGGAAGTGCTCAGCGCCGACTTGAAGAACGGTCTGCTCGCCATCGACCTTGTCCGCCCACAGCCCGAACGCGTCATAAAGTCTATATCAATCAAAGAATCGGAGTGAGAAACCCGATAGCCTTGAGCGGCGTTACCAAGAAGAAGGAGACGGCCATGTCGCCGGAACGTCCCGAAATGAAACAGATCGCCATATCACCCGAAGCGCTAGCGCTGCTCGGCGATGGGGAGATCGCGTATGTCAAAACCATCCGGTCCGAGGACGTCCGCGCGCTGTTTCCGCAGGTTCCGGAAATCGAACCGGGTCTGAAGCTCTTTGCCCTGCACGCCGCCGACGGGACGCCGATCATGCTCACCGACAGCCGCGAAGCGGCGATCGCCAATGCCGTCAGCCAGCAACTGGAGACCGTCAGCGTACACTGATCGGTAATCGGGGGATCGCTAACCGCGCAGCTAAGCGGCGGTTGCCGGCGGCATCGCTAACACTGCGTACAACGCTTCGGCGTCTTCCGAGGCGCGCAGCTTATCCGCCACCGCAGAATCCCGGAGCAGCCTCGCCACGCGCGCCAGCGCCTTCAGATGGTCCGCACCGGCGCCTTCGGGCGCGAGCAGAAGAAATATCAGGTCGACCGGTTGGCCATCGAGTGCTTCGAAGTCGACCGGGCGATCGAGCCGCGCGAACAATCCGAACAACCGGCTGAGCGTGGCCATCTTGCCGTGCGGAATGGCTATGCCGTTGCCGACGGCGGTAGAGCCGAGCTTTTCGCGCTGCATCAGCGTATCGAAAATCGTCTTCTCGTTCTGCCCGGTCAGAGCCGCCGCGCGCGCGGCAAGCTCCTGCAGCACCTGCTTCTTGTTGTTGACTTTGAGTGCAGGGATGATCGCGTTCGGCGCGACCAGATCGGTGAGCGGCATCAGCGAGAACCTGGAAAGGCGTCAAGCCTGGCTTATTTTGAAGTCGCGCATGATGTTTTCCGGAAAACCAGCCTGCTTTCCCGGCCTTGGGTTCGGGGGCGGCTTTTCGGAACCATGCGTAAAAGGCGGCGGACCATAGGGAGCGCCGGGAATTGCGTCAATGGGCATCCGGCCACGCATTTATATCTGCCTTGACCGGCCACTAAAAGTTCCGCGGCTTCGGCAGCACAAACTCCGGCGCGATTCCATCCGCTCAAGCGGACGGCGGCCGCACCGTGTGCAGCCGATGATCCTTCAAACGACGGTGATAACGGCGCAGCTTTTTTTCCACATGCAGCACTGCTTGGTCGGCGCTGTCATAAGCATCCGGTGCATTGCCTTCGGCACGCAGCGTGACCCTGGAGTCGAGATGTAGCGCGCATTCGGTGCGAAAGCCGGAACCTTCGCGTTCGAGCGTCGCGTGGCCGGAATAACCGCCGTCAAAATATTTGGTCAGCGCGCCGGCGATGCGCGCCTCGATGCGCCCTCGCAATGCTTCGCCAACATCGAGATTTTTCCCGGAGATGCGAAACGACAAGGCTGCCTCCGCGACAAGACGGGCCCCGTCCCTTTGAGCTAGGCATGCCCCGGAGCGGTGTCAACGCCCGGGAAAATGAGACGCCGAAACAACGCGGCGTTCAACCCGCCGCCGCCGCGGCCTGCTTCTCACGCCGCCTTTGCACCGATGATGGGATGCGCATGGCTTCGCGGTATTTCGCCACCGTGCGCCGGGCGATATCGATACCGGCAACGCGCAGCTTGTCGACAATGGTATCGTCGGACAGAACTTCCGCGGCGTTTTCCGCGTCGATTAACTGCCGGATGCGATGGCGGACCGCCTCGGCCGAATGCGCTTCGCCGCCATGCGCAGCCGCGATTGCTGAGGTGAAGAAATATTTGAGCTCGAATATGCCGCGGCTGGTCGCCATGTATTTATTGGCGGTGACACGCGACACCGTCGATTCGTGCATGCCGATGGCTTCGGCGACCGTCTTGAGATTAAGCGGCCGCAAATGTTCGACGCCGTGCGCAAAAAATCCATCCTGTTGGCGTACGATTTCGTTCGCGACTTTGAGGATAGTGCGGGCGCGCTGATCGAGCGCGCGAACCAGCCATGTCGCGTTTTGTAGACATTCGGCGAGATAGGTTTTTTCGGTATCGCGCCGCGCCACCGCCGAGACCTCTGCATAGTAGCTTTGGTTGACCAGGACTTTCGGCAAGGTGTCGGAGTTTAGTTCCACAATCCAGCCAGCGTCGGGGCCGGGCCGCACGAATACGTCGGGCACGATCGGCTGCACCACGGCCGAGCCAAAACCGAGTCCGGGTTTGGGATTGAGACGGCGGATCTCGGCGATCATTTCCGTGAGATCCTCGTCGCCGACGCCGCACAATTTTTTCAACGCCGCGAAATCGCGCTTTGCCACCAGGTCGAGACGAAGGATTAAAGCTTGCATCGCCGGATCGAAACGGTCGCGCTCCTTGAGCTGCAA
>DAIUEQ010000203.1:0-6089 GCA_036845025.1 Xanthobacteraceae bacterium
TGGGTCAGCATTTGCAGCATCGAGTAGTAGAACGGGCTGCCCCAATAGTCGGCGTCGACCTGGGTCACTTCCTTATGTTTCTTGTACCAGTCGAGAATCTCAGGCGAAGAAATGACACCACCAGCGCCGAGGATGTTTTCGGCTGCGGCGCCGTTCTTCTGCCCAAAGCCCTGGAAGGCGCAACCGACGGCGCTGTAATACGCCTTGACGTTGAGCGCTTCGATCTTGGAGGCATCCGCAAGACCGAACGTGTCGGGCGGATACGACCAGGCGACGAAGGCGTCGGGATTGGCGGCCTTCGCGGCCTTGATCACCGGCGTATAGTCCTGCGTCCCGAGCGGGTATGACTTGTCGTAGACGATCTCGAAGCCGGCCTCTTTGAACAGCGGCCGGCCGGCATTGGCGAGCTCGATACCGAAATCGTCGCCGACATTGACAGCCGCAACTTTGTTGCCGATCTGGCCGTTGTCTTTCAGCTTCTTGAGGACGTCGATCGTGCCCTTCGCATAGGCGGTCGTCGACGACTGGAACATGAAGAAACCGGGATATTGCTTGACCAGCTTCGGGCCCTGATCGGTGACGCAAGCTTGCGTGAGCTGCGGGTAGCCGTGTTTGGCAAATGTCGGTGCCGTCGCCAGATTGAAGCCCGTCGCATAAACGCCGCCGATCCAATCGCACTTGTCGACGGTTGCCGCACGCTCGACCGCCTTAATGGCTTCGGGCGGTTGGGTGCGATCGTCGTACTCAACGAGTTCGATCTTGCGCGCGCCGTCTTTCAGCTTGAGGCCGCCGCGCTCGTTGACTTCATGCGCCCAGAGCCGGTAGGGCGGGAAATGCGTGACCGCCGCACCCGGAGCGAGCGGCCCGGTCTTTGCTCCGATCACGCCTACTTTATACGTACCGGCGTCCGCGCTAGCCGCCCGAATAAACGGCGCAGCTACGGCGGTTGCCGCAGAATATTTTAGAAACTCGCGACGGCGCATGAAAATCCTCCCCTGGGTTCTGAGTGCGCTGCTGCCGGAGTTGCTGCCCCGGTCTTTGTTGTCAACAAACATGATACCGCTATAGGCTCGTGTTGCCTAGAGCAAGGCTTTGAACGCACGTTTCCAACACCGCGCGGGGAAACTAAAAAAGTTGCAGAATGGGCAGCGGTTTGCGGGAGCCGCGAGATCAGTGCCCACCGTAGGACGTCCAACGGATTAACCACACAGCGATTGATTTCCGTGGCTGCCCAAAGCGAAGACGTGTCTAAAAAATAATCAGGGACCGTGGCCACGAACGAGGGCTGGCTGACTATGCCGGGGTCAACCTGAAGCGCACTTGAGCCGCCACGAGCGTTTCGTTGGTGATTACGCGGCAGTTCAGCCGGACGCCCCGGGATCGAGCTCGTATTTCTTGCACATCTTGCGCACGATCTCGACGTCCTTGCCGCCGGCGATCAAACCGACCACCGCCGAGGAAACCTTGCCGCCGCTCACGTTGGCTTCGACGATATAGGCTTGCCAGCCGCTATAGGCGGGGAACGGGCTCTTGGCGTTGACCATGCCGCAATAATTGACCGCGCCATCGCCAGCGGCGCTGATCTGCGGCCAACGGAATTGCGCCGTGTTCGGATCTTTGATCGAGAGGCCAACGGCGTCGCTGATGACCTTTTTTTCCGGAAGCGTCAGTTCGCGCAAGCCTTGGCCACCGCCGGCAGTGTTTGCGTGCAATCCAAGCAGGCCCTCGGCCGTGGACGACGAAGAAGAGGAGGACGAGGTCAGCGTGGATCCGGCGCAGCCGGCGAGTGCAATTCCGGTTGCAAATACCAGCATCGCGCGAAACACGGAGTGGCGTTCCCGCTGCCAATTGCGTGCGATCTTCATCGAGCCATAGTCTTCCGTGGTGAAGGGGTGCAGTGCATCTTAGCCTGCACACCGCCACCACAACAATCCCGGAAATGGAGTTCTTGGGTCCGCCCCGAGCCGTAGGCCCTGTAGCCCGGGATGAGGCCTATCGTGGTCGCCATCCGGCTATTGGCAACGCCGGATTTTTCGCGGCGCCGGTTTTGGCCGCGATTTGCCGTGCTACCGCCTCTTGAATGCTCGCGGGCCTTCGCCAAGTGAATGCGCATGCCACGCGTCGTCGGCATAGATCATCTGGTCCTCAGCGTCAGCGACTTCCGGCGCTCGAAGGCCTTCTATGACGAGGTGCTCGGGTTCCTCGGCTTCAAGCGCAAGTACGATTACGCGGACATGGCGGGCTGGAGCAACGGCAAGACGTTGTTCTGGATCGCCGCCGCCTCCCCAGGCAGAAGGCGGCGATATCGCAAAGGCGACGTCGGCTTTCACCATTATGCGTTCGAGCTGTCGAGCCGCGCCGACGTTGATGCGCTGGGTGCGTTTCTCAAAGAAAACCGCCTCACCATCCTCGACCCGCCCGGCGAATATTATGACCGCAATTACTACGCGGTCTATTTCGCTGATCCGGATGGCATGAAGCTCGAAGCTATGATTTGGGCGCCGCCGAAAGCGAAGTCAAACAAGAAGCGGCGAAAGAAGCTCCACTCACAGTCCAGTTCAACCCGTCGCGCCCAACGCTAACGGGGCATGCGCGACGACCGCGTTGCGGCCGCGGCGTTTGGCGTCATAAAGCGCGCGGTCCGCGGCTTCGACCAGATCGGCGGCAGGTTGTCGGCTTTCCGGCACCAGCGAAGCCACCCCGACGCTGATGGTCACGAGCCCGCAGGGAGCTTCGGCATGGGTGATCAGCAAATTTTCAATCGCCCGTCGTGCTTGCTCGCCCAATGCCGTCGCGCGCGCGGTGTTAAGTTCCGGCAAAAGTACCGCGAACTCCTCGCCACCGTAGCGCGCCACGAGCACGGCTTCGTGCAGAGCGACCAGCGACAGCGTCTCGCCGACGGCACTGAGGCAGGTATCGCCTCGCACGTGACCGTACCGGTCATTGAACAACTTGAAGTGGTCGATATCGAACATCAGCAATGCCAGCGGCCGGCGTTGCTCGGCCGCGTGCTGCCAGCGCCGTTCGAGCTCGCGATCGAAGCCTCTCCGATTGGCAAGCCCGGTCAGACCATCGAGGCTGGCGAGTTCTTCGAGGTGCTGATTGGCGATGCACAACTCTTCCTCGCGGGTCGCAAGTTTCGCCGCCATGTCGTCGAATGCCACGGCAAGCGGCTCGAACTCGGCAATCAGGGGGCGCCGTGCGGCGCGCGCCTGCAATTCGCCGCCGCCGAAGCGCGTCGCCGTCTGCACCAGCGACCTGATCGGCCGCAGGATCAAATGTTCGCCCCCGAACCACGCGGCGATCAAAACCAGGATGCCAAACAGCGCGAGCTGAAAATAAGCGAAGCTGATTTCGTTATCGATCTCACTGTTCACAACCGCTTCGTCAAGCCCGACGACGAGCCGTGCCCGCATCCACGGCACGCGGACGTAGGCGAAAATCCGGCGCACGCCGTCGAACCCGGTCGCTGTCGTCACGCCCTCGTCCCCTTTGAGCATGTCGCGGGCGAGCGCATGATTAGCCAGGTTATGACCGACCAGCTTGGTGTTGTCGGCCGAGGCCGCGATGACTGTGCCGGCGCCGTCGAGCAGCGCAACCGAGATGCCCGGGCGTTGCGCCGCGGTTGCCGCGAGATCGCCGATCCATTGTAGATTGACCGCTGCCCCCACGATGGCCTCGACGGTACCGTCCGCTTTGATGATGGGGAAAGTCGCGGCCAAAGTCGGCACCTCGCGTATCCGCATGGTCAGATAATCGCTAATCATGAAATCGCGGGAATGGATGGCCTTGGAGAAATACGGACGATCGGCAACATCCAAGCCCATCAGACGCGGCTCGTTGGTGCATTTTACCCGGCCGTCGAGGCCGATGATGGCGACGGCGTAAATCCACGGCACGTTGCCGGCGAGATTGCTCAAGGTCTGATTGCATGCCGGCTGCTGCTCCGGAGTTTTGCTGTAAATGCCGGCGATGAGCTGCAATACCGCGCGCAGGGAATACACCACACTGCGTTGTGCTTCCGCGCCGCCGCGGGCGAGATCGATGACCTGGGTCTGGGCGATTTCGATGCGCTCCGCGCGCGCCCGCTCCAAGCCGCGAACCCGCTCGAAGATGAGCGGCGTAATGGTCAACAGCGCAACGATAATCAAGCGCGCGCGAATGCTGAGCAGCGGCTTGCCGCGCCGCGATAGCTTGTGCGATTCTACTTGCAGATACGCCATGCGCCGGTTCACCCCGCGTCCGGCACGCTAGGGCTGGGGCGTAAACGACGTTTTGGCGCCAGCGCTAAAATTTAACGGGATTCGCGCTGGAATTCTCCAGGTGGAAATCATGAATTCAGCGGCGGCACTTGCGGCGGTGAACGCGGACGTCGCCCGCGCCTGCGCCGATGCGGGGCGCGATCCGGCCGCGGTCACCCTGATAGCGATCTCCAAGACGGTCGCCGCAGATGACATCGCGCCGGTCATTGCCGCGGGTCAGCGGGTGTTCGGCGAGAACCGCGTACAAGAGGCGAAAGCAAAATGGCCCCCGCTTGTCGCGCGGCATCGACATCTCGAGCTGCACCTGGTCGGCGCCCTGCAATCGAACAAGGCCAAAGAGGCGGTCGCCCTGTTTGACGCGATTCATTCGCTCGACCGGGAGAGATTGGCGGCCGCGCTGGCCAAGGAGATCGCAGCCCAAGCCCGCCAGCCGCTCCTATTCATCGAAATTAATACCGGTTCGGAGCCGCAAAAGGCGGGCATCAAGCCGCAAGAGGCTGACGGCTTTGTCGCCCTTTGCCGTGATCGTTACGGCTTGGCCATTGCGGGGCTGATGTGCATTCCCCCGGCGGAGGAGGCTCCTGCCCCGCATTTCGCGCTGACGGCCCAGATTGCTAAGCGGAACGAACTTAAGCTTCTGTCGATGGGAATGAGCGCCGATTTCCGCATCGCTATCGCCTTCGGCGCCACGCATATACGTGTCGGGACGGCCATTTTCGGCTCCCGCGCGGGCAAAGCCCTAGATCAGGATCAACCTAGTTATGAATCGTGATTCTCGTCTTTGGCCCTATCCGCTGCGACAATCGGCGAAGATCTTCTAATCGCAGCGCCACGCAGCCTGCGGTTGGGGTAAAGCCCGGCCGAGCCACGTGGATGAAAACCGCACTGCCGCGGCCGGCTATCCGGGGCCGCACGTTATGGTCGATTTCAATGAAAAGGTCGTAGAGGCCATCGCTGCGCCAAAGCCGGTCGCCTGGTTCATTGGCCGACCGGGTCACGGGGTGGTTATAATTTCGGTCGGCGGGGTCCTCGCTCCAGGCGGCTTCACGGGTGATGCGGCGGGTTGGCAGCGCGGTGCGCGGGTGGCCCGATCGATCCGCCCGCCACCACAGTCGTAGCGGGCGGAACCGGCCGCGCGGCGTCCCGCCGTCGCCCTCGCGCTTATCGGCCTTGATGCCGCCCCTCCCCAACGCCACCGGCAGGCTCAGCGGACCGGCCTGCATCAAGCCTTGCGACCTGTGCCCCGGCCGCGCCCGCACCTCAATATTGCGTAGGAATATCCTGCGCATTTAAGTCCGCCTCCGGAAAGCAAATTCCCAAGTGCCGCTTGCGCCTGTATCCTTGGATGTTACTACGTCGCGCGGCCGACGCGGCTTTGCGCCGATTGGAATAGCGTCGCTGCCCAATAAGACGGCTGCGGTGGGGGTCTTGGTAGATGCCGAATACCCGTAAGATCCTCATCGTCGACGATGACGCTGAATTGCGCGATGCGTTGACTGAACAGCTCTCGTTACATGAGGAGTTCGAGGCCGTCGCGGTCGAAAGCGGCAGCAAGGGCGTCCAGGCCGCAAAAACCGGGCAAATCGATCTCGTCATCATGGATGTCGGGCTGCCCGACATCGACGGCCGCGAAGCGGTGCGCATCCTGCGCAAGAACGGCTTCAAGGCGCCAATCATCATGCTCACCGGCCACGATACCGATTCCGACACTATCCTTGGTCTGGAATCCGGCGCGAACGATTACATCACCAAGCCATTTCGCTTTGCCGTCTTGCTGGCGCGCATCCGCGCGCAACTGCGTCAGCACGAGGCCAGCGAAGACGCGAT
>DAIUEQ010000204.1:0-5993 GCA_036845025.1 Xanthobacteraceae bacterium
AATTCACTTCGACCGTCGTGGCATGGGCGCGCTTCGCCATCATGCGCTCCTGCTCCGGATTGATCGAGCGGTCTGCGGCGGCGACCATGTACCAGGTGGGCTTGGTCTTCCAGGCCGGTTTCGTAACCTTATGGGTGAACGCGTCGGTCGAAATCGGCACTTGCGATATCGCCATGAAGCGCGCCTCCGACGACGGAATATCGGCCGCGAAGTCCGCCGCGAAATGCTCTTGTTCTATCCACCAGTTGCCGTTTGCGTCCGCCTTGAACGCCTTGGAAGCTTGAGGCAAGGCCTGTTCGATTGAGGCGCAGCTGTCACCTTCATCGAGCGCAAATGCGGCGATGTAGACCAGTGCTGCAACGTTTGGGTTGTTGCCGGCCTCGCTGATGATCGACCCGCCGTAGCTGTGGCCGACCAGAACGACCGGCCCGCCCATGGCATCGATTGCGGCCTTCGTGTATTTTTGATCATCGGCATAGGAGGTCTCGGGCGGCTGCGCCACCGACACCGTATAGCCATCCTTCTCAAGGATCTCGGCAACAGGTTTCCAGCCGGAGCCGTCAGCGAAGGCGCCGTGCACCAAAACGATGTTCTTGATGGCGGCCTTCGATGCCGACTCCGCCGAGGCAGATTCCAGATTCCCACCCGCCAGCGTCGCGGCGAGAATGGCAACAACGCAAAGATTCTTCATGACATGCCTCCAATCGACAGCGGCAATGAACCATCCATCGCCGTAGAACCCGAACTCGCGCGCACCGTACCGTTTGCGGTGCGCGCAAAATTGTACGAATTTGCCCGCTTTGTAAGATTCACCTGAAAACCGCCGCGGTAGAAAATCGCCCGCGGTTTGACGCTATTTTTTGCAACTTTGCCGTTGTACTCTCTTCCTGTCCGGGGCAGCTCGCGAGAAAACGGCGAGAGTGTTTGTTGCTCAGGGAATTTATTTAAGGACCATTGCGGGAGGCCGTGATGAGCGGGAACGCGGTCGAAGACGTCCTTGCTAAACGCTTCCGGATCGATCGTCCGCCCACGCTCATGGCGCGGAGATCGTCAAGGGCACGAATCGGATTCTCGCGGATCCGGAACAGCCATCCAATGCACGGCCGTTCGCTGGCGGTGCCGCCGGAGGAGGCTTTTTCATTTCATGTTCCGCTGTCGGTGCCGTTTTTCGCGACGCTATGGACGAAAGGACGGCGCCGCGAAGTACCCGAGCTGCGTCTCGGCGATGCACAGTTAGTCGATCTGAGCGACAATCCGGTCGTCAGCTTGGATACACCGTTCGATTCACTTCGCTTTTACATTCCCCAGATGGCGCTCGATGAGATGGCCAATGAAGCCGGGATTCGCCGGGTGAAGGGGCTGTACGCGCCGAATTTCGGCGACCGCGATTTAGTCTTGTTCGGTCTGGCACAAGCGCTCGCCGCGGCAATGGAGCAGCCCGGCGACGGCACGGCCATGTTTGCCGACTGTATCGCGCTCGCTTTTTTCGCTCACATCGTGCGCGCCTACGGCAGCGTCTCAGCGGAGAGAAATAACGACCGCGGCGGCCTCGCGCCCTGGCAGCTGCGGCGCGCTCGCGACTTCATCACCATCAATTTGGCAGGCGATCCTTCGATCTCCGACGTTGCGAAAGAGTGCGGACTGTCTGCCAGCTACTTTGTCCGTGCGTTTAAGCAAGCGACCGGATTGCCGCCGCACCGATGGCTGACCAAACAGCGCGTCGAGCGCGCCAAGGAACTTTTGCAGGAGTCCGGCCGGCAGCTGGCTGATATCGCCCAGCTCTGCGGCTTCGTCGACCAAAGCCACTTCACGCGGGTTTTTTCCAAGAGCGAGGGTCACAGTCCGGGACGTTGGCGCCGTCTGCAACGCCGTTAGCGCGCGGAGATTTTTGCCGCCTTCTTCGTTGAGCGCCCGCTATTTCCCCAAAAATTCGACCATTAAATCGATAGTCGCTTTCGGGTTTTCCTCCATGATCCAGTGACCGGATGCCGGTACAATTCCAGCGGTGACGTTGCTCGCCACCAGCCGCATGATTTCGGCTTGCGCGGCGCCGAATGACTTCTCCGCTCCGAGCGCCAATATCGGCATGGTCAGCCTGCCGTTATTGGCCAGCATCGCCTTGTTGTCGATCGCGTCTTGATTGAAGGCACCAAACTGTTCGAAGGCGTCGTGCATGGCATGCGGCCGCGCGTACAGCGCGGCATAGTGCTGCCGCGTCGTTTCATCGATTTTGCGCGGGTCGGCGGACAGTTCGTTATAGAACCGGTCGAGATAAATGCGTTCCCGCCCCGCCACGAGCCGCTCCTCGTCCGGACCGCGGAAGTTGAAATGCCAGAGCAGCGGACTTTGTTTGATCTCGTCCCAATTGCCGATGCCCGGCAGCGGCGCGTCGATCACCACCCATTTGGTGATCCGCGCCGGATACTGCGCGGCGAGCGCATAGCCGACCATGTTGCCGATATCGTGGGTCACCAGATCGGCGGTCTGGATTTTCAGGGCGTCCATTACGCCAGCGATATCCACCGCCTGATTCTTCTTGGTGTACCCGGTGTCCGGGTGCGCCGAAAGGCCCATGCCGCGAAGGTCCGGAACGATGACCGTGTGGGTTCGCGCCAGCACTGCCGCAGCCGGCGCCCACATGTCGCCGGTATCGCCGAAGCCGTGCAGCATGACGACCGCCGGACCACCGCCACCGACGCGCACATAGATCGTCGTGCCGTTGGTCTTGATCTCTTGGGTCCGGAAGCTCGACGGAAACGGCTCGACGGCGAAAGCCGGAGCCGCAGTCAGCGACGTGACCAACACAATAACGGCAAAGCGCAGCATCGATCGCTCTCCAGAAAGATGACGGCTTATGAGACCGAAGGCTCGATGGCAGTCGAACGCGGCGTTTGGCGCGAGGCGCAACTCAAACCCAAACGTTTAAGCTGGTGCCCAGGAGAGGACTCGAACCTCCACGCCTCGCGGCGCTAGTACCTGAAACTAGTGCGTCTACCAATTCCGCCACCTGGGCTTAAGCGGCGATAGGTAGGCAGGCGTTTTGCGCTTGTCAATCAACTGCGCGCGGCCACAACCGCCGCGCGGTTTCGCACACCGCGGCGCGGATATAAGCTCATGGACGCCTTTGAGTCGCGTTTTCCTTGGATCGGGGGACGACCATGACGCTTCCTCAATCGGCGCCAAAATCTTACCAAATCGCCGCGGCCGTTATCGGCAACGCACTCGAGTGGTACGACTTCATCGTCTTCGGCTTTTTCGCCGTCATTATTTCTCGACTGTTTTTCCCAACCGACAGCCAATACGCCTCGCTTCTCTTCACCACCGCGACATTCGGCGTCGGGTTTTTCATGCGCCCGGTTGGGGGCATTCTTATCGGCATTTACGCCGATCGCCAGGGCCGCAAGGCTGCGTTGCTCGTTGTCATCGCCTCGATGACGGTCGCCATCGCGCTGATCGCATTTGCGCCGACTTACGCCGCCATCGGCATCGGCGCTCCGCTCATTATTGTGGTGGCGCGGCTGTTGCAGGGCTTTTCCGCCGGTGGCGAATTCGCCAGCGCCACCGCTTTCCTCATCGAAAGCGCGCCCGCGGGCCGGCGCGGCTTTTATGGCTCCTGGCAAATGGTCGGCCAAGGTCTCGCCGTGCTCATCGGCGCGATTTTGGGAGCGGTACTGACCAAAACGCTGTCGCCCGAGGCCATCGACGGCTGGGGCTGGCGCATTCCTTTCCTTTTCGGACTCGTCATCGGCCCGGTCGGACTCTACATCCGAAACAGCCTCGCCGAGACGCAAGCGTTCCTGCAATCCGATCAAACATCGCAAAGCCGGACGGCCGGACGCCGGGTGCTTGCCTCTCACATCAAGCAAATTCTGGCCTGCTTTGGCATCGTCGTGTCCGGCACGATCTCGTTTTATGTGATCCTCGTCTACATTCCGACATTCGCGCGCAGCCAATTGCAGCTACCGCTCGATCAGGCGTTCCTCGCGCAAGCGATCGGCTTGGCTTGCGAAGTGGCGCTGATACCAATCTGCGGCGCATTATCCGATCGCATCGGGCGCAAGCCAGTGATGATCGCTTCGCTTCTGCTTAGTCTCGTGGTCACCTACCCGCTGTTCATGTGGGTGAGTTCCAGTCCCTCCTTCTCAAGGCTGCTGGTCATGCAGGTTGTGCTGTGCAGCGTTTTCGGAATCGGCAACGGCCCGGTATCGACGGCGCTCGGCGAGCAATTTCCGACGCGGGTACGCTCGACAGCGCTCGCCATCGGCTACAACGTCGCGGTCATGCTGTTTGGCGGCTTCGCCCCGTTTTTCGTCACTTGGCTGATTCACGCGACCGGCACGCCGATCGCGCCGGCGTTTTATTTGATGTTCGGCGCGGCCGTCGGCTTGTTCGCGGTATTGTTTTTGACGGAACGGGCCGGCGAACGCCAACTTGCCGTGCCCGACATGGTGGAACCGCACGCCGCTTAGGCGGCGACGGGGCTACGGCCGCTGTCATGCGCCTTAAATCCCCGCGCCCTATACAGCGCGTCGGTGATCCTGTATTTCCCCGCCCGTGATGGCTTTGAAAAACACTTCCGACATGCTGGTCACGGTGTTCGGCGGGTCGGGCTTTCTCGGCCGCCATGTGGTGCGCGCGCTCGCCAATCGCGGCTACCGCATCCGCGTCGCCGTGCGCCGGCCGGAATTGACCGGGTATTTGCAGCCGCTCGGCCGGGTCGGACAGATCCACGCGGTGCAGGCGAATGTGCGGGCCGATCATTCGGTGGAGGCCGCCGCTCGCGACTGCGATGCCGTTATCAATCTGGTTGGGATCCTTTTCGAGCGAGGACGGCAGCGTTTCGACGCCGTGCAGACACAAGGTGCGGAAAACGTGGCCCGCGCCGCCGCTGCGTCTCGCGCTCGCCTTGTTCATATCTCGGCAATCGGCGCCGACGAGAACTCGCCGTCGGATTATGCGCAATCGAAGGCGGACGGGGAACGGCGGGTGCTCGCCGCAGACCCGCAAGCGATTATCATGCGGCCCTCGATCGTGTTCGGTCCCGAAGACCAATTCTTCAACCGCTTCGCCGCGCTTGCCCGTCTTTTTCCCGCGCTGCCGTTGCCCGGCGGCGGCCACACCCGCTTTCAGCCGGTGTTTGCCGGCGACGTCGCCGAGGCCATCGCGCTTGCCATCGATGGCAAAGCCAAAGCTGGCACGACTTACGAGCTCGGCGGCCCCGACATCAAGACCTTTAAGGAACTGATGGAGTTCATGCTGGCGATCGTCGAACGCCGGCGCCTGTTGCTGCCGGTCCCGTTCGCGGTGATGCGATTGCAAGCGATGGTTCTGCAATTCTTGCCGAATCCTCCGCTGACACCCGACCAGGTCGAGCTACTCAAATCCGACAACATCGTCTCCGCCGCGGCCCATGAACAAGGCCGCACGCTCGAAGCGCTCGGCATTGTCCCGAATTCAGCCGCGGCCGTTGTGCCCGACTACCTGTGGCGCTTCCGCAAGACCGGGCAATTCAGCAGCCGCACGGCCTAACCTCGGGGCCAATATGAATTGCCGCCGACGGTCGGCATGCGTTTCCGCCGATCATGCCCTGAATGCTCACGCCTCGTATTTAAACGATAGCGCGACACGGGTGCGGAAGGCGGTCACCTTGCCGTCGTCGACCTTCAAATCCATCTTGGTGACCTCGGCGACGCGCAGGTCGCGCAGCGAGCCGGCAGCCGTTTCCACGGCGATGCGTCCGGCATCTTCCCAGGATTTTTCGCTGACGCCGACGACGTCGATGATCCGGTAGACGCTATCCGATTTCTTCTTCGCCATTGTATCAATCCTTTCGCGATCAAGATTACGGACGCGATCAACGGGCCCCGTCCGAGGCGTCAAGCTTAGATCAAGGCGGGCGGCACCGTCGACGGCCAAGGAACCATCAAGTCGGCTTTACTCGCGGCGAGGAAACAGGGAAGCTTGAGCGCGGGCACTGTGGGCAAGCGGGAAAA
>DAIUEQ010000205.1:0-5975 GCA_036845025.1 Xanthobacteraceae bacterium
AAACGGTCGGTGATGTAGCGGTTCGACATCGTCGCGGCCGCGACGATTGCGCCGTCGGTGATGCGCACGCCGTGGTGCGCCTCATACTTGTCCTTCAGGCCGCGCAGAATGGAGATGGTGTCCTCGACGCTCGGCTCGTTGACAAAAATCGGCTGGAAGCGGCGCGCCAGCGCGGCGTCTTTTTCCACGTGCTTCTTGTATTCGTCGAGCGTAGTGGCGCCGATGCAGTGCAGCTCGCCGCGCGCCAGCGCGGGCTTGAGCAAGTTCGACGCATCCATGGCGCCGTCGGCCTTGCCGGCGCCGATGATGGTGTGCATCTCGTCGATAAACAGAATGTAGGCGCCGGCGGAAGACGTGACTTCCTGCAGCACCCCCTTGAGCCTTTCCTCGAATTCGCCGCGGTATTTGGCGCCCGCGATCATCGCGCCCATGTCGAGTGACAGAAGCTTTTTGTCTTCCAGGCTTTCCGGCACGTCGCCGTTGACAATGCGCAGCGCCAAACCTTCGACGATCGCGGTCTTGCCGACGCCGGGTTCGCCGATCAGCACCGGATTGTTCTTGGTGCGCCGCGACAGCACCTGAATGGTGCGGCGGATTTCCTCGTCGCGGCCGATCACCGGGTCGAGCTTGCCGTCGCGTGCGGCCTGCGTGAGGTCGCGCGCGTATTTCTTCAGTGCGTCATAGGCGTTTTCCGCCGAAGCGGAATCGGCGGTGCGGCCCTTGCGTAAAGCTTCAATCGCGGCGTTGAGATTTTGCGGTGTGACACCGGCTTGCGCGAGGATTTTTCCGGCTTCGCTGTTTTTTTCCAGCGCGAGCGCAAGGAGCAAACGCTCGACGGTGACGAAGCTGTCGCCGGCCTTTTCGCCTGCCTTCTCGGCGGTCTCGAACACCCGCGCCAAGGCCGGGTCGAGATAGACCTGGCCGGCGCCGCCGCCGGAGACTTTCGGGCGCTTGGCGAGCGCCGCGTCGACGGCTGCCAAGGCTTGGCGCGAATTGCCTCCGGAACGGTCGATGAGCCCTGCCGCCAACCCTTCCGGGTCGTCGAGCAGCACCTTAAGCAAGTGCTCGGGCGCAAATTGCTGATGTCCCTCGCGGGTCGCGAGTGACTGGGCAGATTGGATGAAACCGCGGCTGCGGTCGGTATACTTATCGAAATTCATAGCGGTACCCTCGGCCTATTCCGAACGCCCTTACGGCGCGAGCGGAACATCGTCATGGGGAAATTTGACTTTAACCCGGCGCCGCCGATCCGGAAAAGGCCGGCCAACCCTCGGGCGAGCGGACCCTGTAAGGCGTCCGCCTGTCCCAAATATGGGGGGCGAAAGCGCCCGCGGGAAGGGTGCCACCAATAGAGCGAATGCAAAATCTTCGATCCGGGAGGCCGGTAGTCCGGAAGTGTCCGCTAGGCCGGTAATCCGTGCGGTAAGGCGCCCTTAACGGTGATGACCGTAACTTTCGGAGCGCCCGGTACGGGCAGGGAGAGGACCATGGCCGAACGCCGCGTTGCCCCGAGGCAGAAGAGCTTTCTGCGGGGCTGCATCTATTTCAACAACCGGCGCAGCGTGCTCGATTGCCTGGTTCGGGATCTGACCGATGATGGGGCGCGGATCATTTTCTCGCACGCCGTGAACGTGCCGGACATTGTCGAACTTTACATTCCGCAGAAAGAGCAGACGCTGCGCGCCCACGTGAAATGGCGCCGCGGCGATGACGTCGGTCTTGATTTTACCAACCGCGAGGCGGCCGCTTCTCCCGAAGACGCCGAACTCGGCAAACGGGTCGCGCAACTTGAAGCCGAAGTCTCTGCGCTCAAGAAAATAGTGCGCCAGATCAAGCGCGAGCTTCCGAACGCAAACGACGCCGAGGTCGCTTAGAGCCGGCGGCGCGGTTCGGAGCCGCCAGCCGGCGCGGTGTGACAAGAAGGCTTCAGCCGAACATTCGCTCGCCCTGCAGATCAATCATCTGCCGCGCTTTGCCGAGCGTGAAGGTCACGGCGTCTTCGTAAGTCGCGAAGGCGTCGGCGCGAACGAAACGATGCTCTTTGAGCGCGCCGGCTATTTCCCGCTCGACGCTGCCGGCGGTCTGATATTGACCTTCGTGCTTGAACGGGGCGGCACGGATGATGAAACCCTTATATTCGACGGGCTCGGGCGGTTTTTCGCCAGCGCCGCCGCGGTGGCCGCCACCGAACAGAGCGCTTAGAAACGACATGGGTCGTCACTCCCTATAAATTCGCGGCCGCGCCATGACTATAGCATTCTTTCTGCTCGGTTCACCGCTATCACGCGGCCAGCGATGCGCACCGCATCGGCTATCCGGCGCGCTTCCGCCGTGATCTACTCGCCAACACATACAGCTCGACGGAGTGTGATGAATGCCGAAAGCCTTGTGGATAGTTTTCTATCACTCGATCTCCGATCCGAAAAAACTGGAGGCCTACGCGAAAGTCGCGCCCGCGGCGACCACTCCCTTCGGCTCGCGTTACCTTGCCCGCGGTAATGCGGCCGCGGTCTTTGAATCAGGGTTGAAGGATCGTGTCGTGGTCACCGAATTTCCAAGCGTCGAACAGGCCGTCGCCGCGTATAATTCCCCGGCCTATCAAGAAGCGCTGCGCGTTCTTGGTGACGGCGCGGTGCGCGACGTGCGCATTATCGAAACGCTGGAATAGAGGCTGCGGCCCGGCGCAAACCACGCCGAGCGCCGCAGCGCGGACTTAGAATTTACTTGTTTAGGACGCGTGCCGGTGGCGTCGCGCCGGACCCGCGGCATAGCCGAACTCTCCACGCCTGGTATCGGCGGACCACTGCGACGCGTCTTCGTCGGCGTATGCAAAGGAAGGCCCTCTCGCGGCCGGAGCCCAGCCCTGCTGCGACGCCCCCTGCACGCGCGGCGCGTTGTAACCGCGCGCATAGAGCGCGACCGCGCGGCCTTCGTTGCCGCCCGCGGCGCGATAAGCGCCGGCGAGGTAGCGCACGGCGTAGGTCATGTTGGTTTCGGCGTCGAGCAGTCCGGCCGCTGAACCGCCATAGCCCATGGCGCGCGCCGTCCCGAGCCTGATCTGCATCAGCCCGTAATTGCCACTGCTGACGGCGTGCGGATTGTAGCCGCTCTCGCGCATGATGACGCGGTGAACGAGCGAGGCCGGCACACCGTTGGCGCTCGCCTGCTGCTCGACCAACCCTTCCAACTGCGATCGCCGCCCCGCCGTGCTGTCGAAATTGTTCGTGCGACTGCTTTGCCAAGCGAGTCTTTCGCTAGTGACGCCATTGTCCGCGCCGAACGGTGCAAAGCCGTTGGTATCTCGCCATCGCGGCTCGCGGGCAAAATAGCCGGGCGAAGCAGACGCAAAATGATGGCGATAAGTCAGCGCAGCGTGGTGGCGATGTGCGTGAGCCTGCGCCAAGACCGGTTGCACCAACAAAATGGCCGCACCGGCAGCAGCGGCAGTGACGAAATGGGAAATACGCAACATCAATGCTCCATAGGTTCGGTATGAAGCCCTTCACCGCGAGCATTTTCGCCGCTGAATCCGGCTTCGATTCGACGTCGGGATGCGCGCGAAAAGGCGATGTCGTGACGATGGAACAGATGAGCCGGAGCACCGGACAGCCGAGCGGCGGCTTATTCCTTGCCGTGATAACCGCTCGAATAGAGCGCGACGGCGCGATCTTCGTCGCCGTGCGCGGCGCGATAAGCGCCGGCGAGATAGCGAACCGCGTAGGCCATGTTGGTTTCTGGATCCAGCAAGCCCTCGGCCGTGCCGCCATAGCCCAATGCGCGCGCGGTCCCTAGCCTGATTTGCATCAAGCCGTAATTGCCGCTGTTGATGGCGCGTTCATTGTAGCCACTCTCGCGCACGATCACGCGATGAACGAGCGACGGTGGCACGCCGTTGGCGCGGGCCAGGAGCGCAACCATCAACCGGTATTTCTCAGCTTGTTCGCTCACTCGTGCCGACGAGTGTGCCGACAGAGCAGGGGCGGGACCGCGGCTGAAGTCAGCCGATGGTTGCGCGGATGGATGGGAAGGCGCGCGGCGGCCGATTTGGCCCAACAATTCCCCGAGCCCCGGCCGCAACTTTGCCACCGCTTCGCGAGGATGGCGTGAGCCTTGTTCAAACGGCCAATCCGCGCGCGCGGGTTGCGCCAGCGCCGATAGCGCGAACAAACAAACAGCTGCGACGCGCAGCATCAGCAGTGATTCCCCCATTCGCCCGGAATGGTAAGGCGCCATTCCATCGTCAACCGCGGCGTAGCGTCAAACCGCGGCGCAGCGCGGCCAACGTTAGTGTTAATTCAGCAGCAATCGTCACTCCGGACGGAATTGCCAAATCACCCACGCACCCCTATATAGCAGGTAAATCACGGCAAAAATCACGCCAAAGCAGAATGCGCGCGCCACATTGGTGCCCGTTTCGTTTTGTCTATCCGCCGCGCAAAAGATGCAAAAAACAAAAGAGAAAAACCATGCCGAGAAAGCCGGGACTGAACTCCGAATTCGTCATGTTTGACGTGGTGTACGAGGACGGCACGTTGCGCTCGAACCGCAAGGTCCCGCGCGGACTTACCGGCGGAATCGACGGCGACAAGCCGGCCCACGGCTTTCTGATCGAACAAGACCGCGATATCGCCGAAAAATCCGGCAGGCCGCTGGCCAAGATCAAAAGCATCACCCGATCGGGATCGCGAAAAAAAGAGCGCGATTACTCCGAGGGGCAATTTCAGTAATCGTTATTTTTCCGAGCCGGCTCCTAACTCCGGGAGCCTTGTTCGGAATTTCGTTCAGCGCGTGTTGGCGGTCACGTGGAGCCGCTCGCGCACGCGATCGACGAAGAACTGCGCCGGCCGCTTCGGCAATCCGGCGACGACCAGCGGATTGAGCCCGCCCGAACTCTCGATGCTGATACGATCCCAGATCAGGCCGCGCATGTGAGCAACTTCGGCGATATGCGACAGCGGCAGGTGCTCGTCGGTGCGCCGCCATGGCGTGAGCCAAAATTCGACGAGCGTGGTCGAGATGCCGACGTGGTCGGCGACCAGGCTAGCGGGAAATAACAGCCGGGTGAATCGTCCGGTCAGCAATGCCCAAAGTCGGCTCGATCGGACTTCGACGTGATCGGCGCCGGAGGCGGCGTAGGACACAGCTAGCGTACTTGAGCGACGCGGCCGGGCACATGCGCCATCAACGCGTCGAGCTGCTCGCGGTTCTTTTCAAATTGGGCGAGCGTACCCCCCTCGAGCACGCGTCCGCGCGGCAATTTGATGGTCATCGGGTTGACGAAGCGGTCGTTGATCAAGATCTCGAAGTGGACGTGGGGCCCGGTGGAAAGCCCGGTCGAGCCGACGAAGCCGATGATTTGTCCCTGCCGCACGCGGCTGCCGACCTCGAGCCCGCGCGCAAAAGCGGTCATATGGCCGTAGGCGGTCTGATAACCGTTGGCGTGATTGATGCGCACGTATTTTCCGTAACCGCCCTTGATGCCAATCTCGTCGATCGCGCCGTTGCCGGCGGCGAAGATCGGCGTGCCGTACGGCGCGGCCCAATCGACCCCGGTATGCATCTTCATGTAGCGCAACAGCGGGTGATTTCGCTCGCCGAAACCCGAGCGCATGATGCCGAGCGCCACGGGCTTTCGCACCAGGAACTTTTTCGCGCTCTTTCCCGCCTCGTCGTAATAATCGTAAGTGCCGTCGTCGGCGGTCTGATAGTGATAGTATCTCTTGGTTTCGCCGCCGACGGTGAGCGAGGCGTAGCGGACTTCATTGCGCCCTTCGTTGTTTTCGTCCTCCGAATAAAGAACGTCGATTGAATCGCTGGGCGCCGCCTTGCGCTGAAAGTCGACGTCGTAGGAATAGATACGAACGAGCTCTTCGATCACTTTCTGCGGGACGTTGTTGCGCAGCGCGGTCTCGTAGATGCTCTGATAAAGCCGTACCCCGCCATCGTCTTCGCTGTCCTCCTCCTCGCCTTGTTCG
>DAIUEQ010000206.1:0-5860 GCA_036845025.1 Xanthobacteraceae bacterium
CCGGCGGCGAGCGCCGCGGTCACTTGGCCGAGAAAGATCGCGAGCGGAAAATTCCACGGGCTGATGCAAACGAAAACGCCGCGGCCGCGATAGCGCAGAGTATTCTTCTCGCCGGTGGGTCCCGGCATGTCGTGCGGCGCCAACTGACGGCGCGCCTGCGCGGCGTAATAGCGGCAATAATCAATGGCCTCGCGCAATTCCGCGAGCGCGTCGTCGAGTGTCTTGCCGCCTTCGTTTTGCAGGAGCGCCAATAAGCGGCCGCGATTTTGTTGGAGAAGATCGGCGGTACGCTCGATCGCGGCGGCGCGTTCGCTGACCGGCGTCGCCGCCCAGGCCGGAAAGCCTAAAGCGGCCGCGGCCATGGCCGCACCGAGCGAAACTTGGTCGCTTTCGCTCACCATGCCGACGACCTGCCCATCGATCGGCGAAAGAACCGGACGCTCGCTCCCAGCAAGCGTGACGCCATTGACCAGCGGCGCCGCTTGGGCCGCGGCCTTTGCGCCGGCGTGAACTTCAGCGCGGAGGCTGTCGAGACCTGATCGCTCGCCGAATTCGATGCCGGCCGAGTTTTCCCGCTCCGGCCGGTAGAGATCGCGCGGCAGCGGGATTTTTTTGTTGCGCGCTTGCCCTGCACCGGCAATGCGGCTTTGCGGCCGGCGCAAGATTTCGGCGATCGGCACGCTTTCATCCGCGGCGACCGAAACGAACGACGAATTGGCGCCGTTCTCGAGCAGCCGCCGCACCAAATAAGCCAGCAGATCGCGATGGCCGCCGACCGGCGCATAGATGCGGCAGACCGCGCCGGGCAATTCGGCAAGCAGCGCCGCGTAAAGCGCCTCCCCCATGCCGTACAGACGCTGGAACTCGAAACCGGCAACACCGCCCGCCGCCTCGATCACGCTCGCGACCGTGAGCGCATTGTGGGTGGCGAATTGCGGATAAAGCCGATTGCGCGCGGCAATGAGTTTTTTCGCACACGCCATGTAGCAAAGGTCGGTCATGGCCTTGCGCGTAAACACCGGATAGTCGGCAAGGCCGCGCTCCTGCGCGCGCTTGATCTCGGTGTCCCAATACGCGCCCTTGACCAAACGGACTGTCAGGCGCCGGCCAAGCGCCGCCGCGCTCTCCTCAATCCAGTCGATCACGGCGGGCGCGCGTTTTTGGTAGGCTTGCACCGCCAGGCCGAAACCGTCCCAGCCGTGCAGCGACGGATCTGAAAGTACGGCGGCAACGACCTCAAGCGACAGTTCAAGCCGGTCCGCCTCTTCGGCATCGACGGTGAATAAAAGATCGTGCGCTTTGGCAAGCCGCGCGAGTTCAAGAAGCCGCGGCGCCGCTTCCCTTAGCACCCGCGTTCGCGAGATCGCCTCGAAGCGCGGATGGAGCGCCGTGAGCTTGACCGAAATTCCGGGACGCGGCGCCGAAGGGCCGGTGCTCGCGCCGATCGCGTTGATCGCTCCAGCATAGGCGGCGAAATATTTGTCCGCATCGGCTGCGGTGCGCGCGCCTTCGCCGAGCATGTCGAAGGAGTAGCTGAATTCCGGGTGGCTGCCGGCGCGCGCGAGCGCTTCCTCGATGTTTTGGCCGAGCACAAAGTGCGAGCCGAGAAGCCGCATGGCCCCCCGCGTTGCCGCGCGCAAGGCGGGCAGCCCAAGCCGCCGGCCAAGACTGTCGAGAATGGTTTCCGGCGTCTCGCCGGGATGGATGATCCGGGCGGCAACGCCAAGCGTCCACGCCGAAGCCGAGACCAGGAGCGCGGTGGACTTGACGTCGCCATCGAGCCAGTGACCGCCGGCGAGCTTGTCCTCGATGAGGCGGTCCGCGGTTGCGGCATCGGGTACGCGCAGCAACGCCTCGGCCAGCACCATCAGCGCCAAGCCTTCTTTGGTCGACAACGAATAAGCGTGAAGAAAATCATCGATGCCGCCGAGACGGCCGGTCTTGGCGCGGATCGCTTCGATCAAGGCGGTCGCGCGCGCGTCGATGCGGTGCTCGGCGCCGGCACCGGCGCAAGCAGTGAGGAAGTCCGCCGCCAGCACTTCGTCGGGCGGCGCAAACGGGGCGTTGAAGGCCGGAAGCGCGGCAGCGGACGCGGTCATGACCCGTTCCGAGGGGGCGGCAGCCGCCCGCGCGTTAACAATGGAGGTCTATCGTCCGCGCGCATGTGCATGTTCTGCTTGCGCTTTGTGATGGCATGTTCTTTACCAGAAACAAGGGAACACCTGGGGCACCACTCGCGTATGTAAGGCGTAACAGGGAACCGGGCATGGCTATTGTTGACCTCATGCGGCTCACCCGGTTTGCCGCTCCACTTGTCGCCGCCGCCTTTTGCGGGCCTTTGCCGGTCGCGGCCGAAACCGCCATCCACCTGAAGTTAGACCGCAAAATCGACGGTCCGGCAGCACCCTTCTTCGCCGCGATCGACCGCGGTTACTTCAAGGCCGAAGGCCTCGACGTCACGATCGATGCCGCGGCGGCGATTGATCCGCAGGAGGCGATACGGCTGCTGACGTCTGGCCGTCACGACTTGGCCGTCTCCGATCTCAATCAATTGATCGCGCTCCGCGACCAGGGCGCCACGGGGGCGAAGGCGGTGTTCATTGTGTTCGACAAGCCCTGCGCGGCCATTATCGCGCGAAGGAGCCGCGGCATCGCCGCGCCCGGCGACCTCACCGGCAAGATACTCGGCGCGCCCGCGAGCGAACCGGCCACGGCCCGATGGCCGATCTTCGCCAAATTAAACGGTATCGCTACGGATAAGGTCACCGTCGAGAATGTCGGCCTGCCGGTGCGCGATCCGATGCTGGCGTCGGGCGAAGTGGATGCCGTCACCGGCTGTGCTTTCACCTCTTACATCGATCTCAAAGAGCGCGGCGTGCCCAAGAACGATCTTGCCGTGTGGCAGATGGCCGACTACGGCGTTGAACTCTACGGCGACGCGATCATGGCGTCGGAAAGTTTTGCGGCGGAAAAGCCGGAAGCAGTTCGCGGATTTCTGCGCGCTTATGTGAAGGCTTTGAAAGAAACAGTGCGAGATCCGGCGGCCGCGATCGAGGCCGTGCTTCGCCGCAGCGACGGCGCCAAGCGGGAACTTGAACTTGAACGTTTGCGGATGGCGATCGCCGACAACATCGTGACGCCCGCCGTGCGCACCGGCGGTTTCGGCGCGATCGATCCGGCACGCTTTGCTATAGCGCTTGATCAGCTCGCGACGACCTATCGCTTCCGGTCAAAGGACAAGGCCGTCGCCAGCTTTGATTCGTGGTTCTTGCCGCCGGCCGGCGAGCGCAGCGTCAGCAACACCGCTTCGCGCTGAACGCGGCCGGACCGCGATCGAAATTGCGGGCTCGCTTTAGCGGCCGCCACTAGCCCTTGGCCACATAGGCCGCGAGCCGATCGAGCGTTCCGGTCCAGGTTGCCTTCATGCCGACATGCGAGGCGTTGAAGGTTTTCTGTTCCACTTCGGTCGCGTTGTGCGCCGCCCAGCGGACGTTGAGCTTGCTCTTTCCGCTTCCTTCTTCTTCGAACGTCACGGTAATGAGGGTTTCCATCGGCCAGGTCGGCACGATCGGGTGCCGGCTGACGCCGCCTGCCGCATTCGAAAACGAATTAATGAAGACGAGGCGCTCCGGCGGCACAATCTCGCGGTAGACGAATTTGCCCCACATCTTATAGCCGTCGACCGCGCGAAATCCGCAATGGAAGGTCCCCTCGGGGCGCAGATCAAGGTTGGCGGCAATCATGGTGAAGCCGGTCGGCGCCCACCATTCCTTCAGGTGCTCGGCCTGGGTGAGCACCTCCCAGAGCCGCTCGCGCGGCACATCAAACACACGGGCGATGACGAAATCTTCGGTTTTGCTTTCGGCGCCCATTTACTGCCCCCATCCCCGATCCAGCCGGGATAAGTGTGGCACATCGATTATCCTGCCGACACCGAATTTATAGGCGATCGTACCGCTGTGCAGCGCGAAAAGGTCTTGCCAATGGGCATGGTTGGCCTTGCCACCTTCCGACCGGGGCCTTGATATAAATGAGGTACGCGGGCAGCCGTTCCCTCGGCTGCGGAACTTCGGACTTGGGATGGCTGGTTAGCGATGACGTTCCTGCGCACGTATTTGCGCGTCCTTGGTTTGCTCGCCCCCGAGGCGCGCCTCGCCATAGCGCTGGCACTGGCGAATATCGCGCTGGCGTTGGCGCAATTCATCGAACCTATCTTGCTCGGTCACATCGTCGACGCCCTCTCAGGCACCCTGCCTGCCGCCATCCCGGCGGCCGCGGCTGCGCTGGGGCCCCTCTTGGGCGCCTGGGTCGGATTTGGACTGTTTGTCATCGCCGCCTCGGCGATCGTGGCGTGGTTTGCCGACCGGCTGGCGCACCGCCGCCGCAACCTGGTGCTGGCGGATTTCTTCGAGCACGTCCTGCAACTGCCGCTCTCCTATCACGCCGGAGCGCATTCCGGGCGGCAGCTCAAGATCATGCTGACCGGCACCGACACATTGTGGTGGCTGTGGGTTTCGTTTTTTCGCGAGCACTTCGCCGCACTTGTGTTCATCATCGTGCTGCTGCCGGTGTCGCTCTATCTGAATTGGCGCCTGGCGCTGCCGTTGCTGGCGCTGTGCGTGATTTTCACGGTGCTGACGTCGGTGGTGATACGCCGCGCCAACGCCATGCAGGCGGCCGTCGAGAAACATTATTCAGACCTTGCCGAGAACGCCGCCGACGCGCTCGGCAACATCGCCGTGGTGCAGAGCTACGTCCGCATCGACAGCGAAGTGTCGGCGTTGCGCGGTTTGGTGAACTCGCTGCTGCGCGCGCAAATGCCGGTATTGTCGTGGTGGGCAATCGCCGCGGTCCTGACCCGTTCCGCCACGACGCTGACTTTGCTGGTGATCCTTCTGATCGGAGCTTACCTCAAGCTGCTCGGCCTCTCGTCGGTCGGCGCCATCGTCAGCTTCATGGCGATCGCGGCATTGCTCATCACCCGCCTCGAACAGATGGTTGGATTCGCCAACCGGCTGTTCATCGACAAACCCAAACTCGACGAATTTTTCGGCGTGCTCGACACGGTGCCGGCGGTTCGCGATCAGCCGAACGCGCTCGACCCGGGGCGGCTTCGCGGCTTGGTCGAGTTCAAGGACGTTTCGTTTTCCTATGACGGCAAACGCGCCGCCGTCGCCGACTTAAGCTTTACCGCCTTGCCCGGCGAAAGCATCGCGCTGGTCGGCCCGACCGGCAGCGGCAAGTCGACCGCGCTCGCGCTTTTGCATCGCACCTTCGATCCGCAGTCGGGTCTGATCAAGATCGACGGCATGGATATCCGCGGGCTGACGCTGACGGCGCTCCGCCGCAATATCGGCGTGGTTTTTCAAGAGACGCTTTTGTTCAACCGCTCCATCGCGGAAAACCTGCGCATCGGCAAACCTGACGCCACGGACGAGGAATTGCGTGAGGCCACCGCCCGCGCCCAAGCCATCGACTTCATCGAACACAAGGCGGACGCCTTCGAGGCGCGCATCGGCGAACGCGGCCGCTTACTCTCTGGCGGCGAACGCCAGCGGCTTGCGGTGGCGCGCGCTCTCCTGAAAGATCCGCCGATCCTGATCCTCGATGAGGCGACCAGTGCGCTCGATCCGGTGACCGAACAGCGCGTCACGCAAGCGCTCGATGAGGTGATGAAGGGACGAACCACTTTCGTCATCGCGCACCGGCTGGCGACCATCCGCAATGCCAGCCGCATCCTGGTATTCCAGGACGGGCGCATTATCGAAACTGGCACGTTCGACGAACTCTACCAGGGCGGCGGATTCTTCAGCGAGCTGGTCGATGCGCAGTTCGGAGCTGAAGCGCCGCTCGGCACCGT
>DAIUEQ010000207.1:0-5804 GCA_036845025.1 Xanthobacteraceae bacterium
GTGATCATGCACGCCATCGAAGGCACCGAAGCGACGGTGCTGTTCGTCGAGCACGACATGGACATCGTCGGCCGTTACGCCGATCGCGTGCTCGCCTTTTATGCCGGCCGCATCATCGCCGACGGCGATCCCGGCGCGGTGCTGCGCAACGAAGAAGTGCAGCGTTACGTGACTGGAGGCGCTGCGTGAGCTCGCTGCAAATCGAGGCGCTGTGCGTCAAGCTGCATTCGGTCGAGGTATTGCGGGGCATCAGCCTTAAGCTCGCGCCCGGCGAGATGATTGGGCTTCTCGGCCGCAACGGCGCCGGCAAAACCACGACCCTGCGCGCGGTGATGGGGCTGGTCGCGGCAAGCGGCGGGCGAATTACCTGTGCCGGGGAGAACCTGCTGGCGCTGCCGACGCATCGCCGCACCGCGCTCGGCATCGGTTACATGCCGGAGGATCGGCGGCTCATCCCGCAGCTCACGGTGCAGGAAAACGTTCTGTTGCCGGGCTGGGTCACCCGCGGCGTCAACGCCGCCGCCCGCCTCGATTTCGTCTACGGCCTGATGCCGGAAGTGGCGGCGATGCGGGATCGCAAGGCGATGGCGTTAAGCGGCGGCCAGCAGAAACTTGTGGCGCTGGCGCGCGCGCTCATTGTCGGCACTCGTCTTCTGCTGCTCGACGAGCCCTTCGAGGGCGTCGCTCCGGCGCTGTCGCGGCGCCTCGCCGAAGTCATCGGCCTGCTGCGCGGTGAAGACATTGCGGTGTTGATCGCGCAATCCGATCTCAATCATACGATCAGTTTGCTTGATCGAGAGTACCGCATCGAGCGTGGCGCCAACCGTTAGCGGCTTGTCGCGCTTGGTTTGAGCGAATTCTGTTCAATTGGCCTGTTGCGCCAAAGCGCCGAGCCACGGCCGCTCCGTGGTGGCCAGTCCGACTAGAGCGCCTTGCAGATAATTGCAGCCCCACTCTTCCAGGAGCTTGGCGGCGCGCTCGTCCTGCACCCATTCGGCGACCGTGGCGAGATTGAGCCTTTGGCCCAACTCAACCAGGGTGCGCACGAAAGCGCGGTCATCGTCCGAGCGCAGCATGTTCTGCACAAAAGCGCCGTCGATCTTGACCATGTCGACGCCGAGCTTGCGCAGGTTGCGGAACGAGGTGAAGCCGGCACCAAAATCATCGATGGCGATGCGGCAGCCGAGGTCTTTAGCGCGGGCGACAAAGCCGCGCGTATAGTCGACGTCGCTGATCACGGCGCTTTCGGTAATTTCGATAATAAGCCGCTCGGCGATCCCGGCATGCGCGCGCAAAAGCGATTCCAGCCCCGCCCACCAGTCCGGGTCGGTGGTCGAGCCGGGGGAAGCGTTGACGCTCGCCTGCAATGACGGTGCGCTTGCCATTTCTTCGATCACGAGTTCGAGCACGCGGTGATCGAGCAGCCGCACCAGCCCCAACCTCTCGGCAACAGGAACAATTTCGTTCGCACCCAGCAAGCCACCGTCGGCGCGGTGCACCCGCATCAGGCACTCATAGAAGGCCGGCTGCCGGTCGCGCGCGGTGACGACCGGCTCATAGGCGAGAAAAATGCGCCGCTCGTTCAGCGCGGCGACGATTTCATCCGTGGCGCGGACGTTTTCGCGCCGTTGCGCCTCGCGTTCGAGATTCGGATGGTAGGCGAGAAATGAACCACGTTGCTTGCTCTTGGCGGCGCCAAGCGTCTCCTCGGCGCGCGCCAGCACTTCGGCCACCGTGCGGGCGTGGCGCGGTGCGATGACCCCGCCGATGCTCACGGTGATAGAGATCGGGCCGGCACTGGTCTCGATCAATTCGTCGCGCACGCCAGCGAGCAAACGTTCGGCGGTGACGTTCATGTCGTCAGGGGTGCAATCGTGGAGCACGATGCCGAACTTATTGCCGGCATAGCGGCCCAGCGTGTCCTTGCCGCGGGTCAGCTTGCGCATGCGTTTTGCGAGCGCGGCGATCGCTTCATCGGCGATGTCGAAGCCGTACGACTCGTTGAGGCGCGCGAGATTGTCGATGGCCACCAAAAAGAAGCCGCACGACGAGCGAAATCGCGTCGCCTCGTCCAGCGTCTTTTGCAAAGTCTCGACCAGATAGTGACGGTTCGGTTCGCCGGTGAGCTCGTCGCAGCGCGCCAGCAAGCTCAACTGATGCTCGCGTTCGTGGCGCTCGTTGATGACCCGGACCATTCCCTGGGCCCGTATCGGCTTGCCGTTGACGCCGGCAAACCAGCGGCCGCAATCCTCAATCCAGAGTTTGTTTTCCGCTGCGGGATCGGGCCGGATGCAATATTCGGTGCGATAGAAAACGCCGTGGCCTTGGTCGCGCTCATTCGCCTGAAGCACTGCGTCGAAACGGCTCGTTCCGCTATCGGCGTCGATGAGTTGTGCGTAACTGCGACCGCTCGAAATTTTCGCTGCGTCCGAGCGGAGGACCTCACCGGCATTACTGCCCCAGACGAGGTCGTCGCTGCCGATGTCCCAGACATAGGCGGCCTCGCCGACGGAAGCCAAGATGTCGGCGGCATTGAATGGCGTCGCGGCTCGGCCGGCCACTTCGCCATCGTTGCCGGCGCGGGCGGAAAGAACCTCACTATCCGGATTTTTTTCCCGAACGTTGCCCGCCACGTCGCCCTCTTACGGGTTGTCGCCTGCGTGCGCGGCGCAGACGGACCATTTGGCAAACTACCGAAATGGCTTAAAGAATTCGCAAATCCTAAGGCCCCGAATTTGCCGATAAGCAGCGGTTTTTAGGCCGTTCGCTCCGTTTGCACCTCGATCTGGCGCTGCGACGAGCGGATGCTGACAATAAAGCCGACCAGCACGTCGACGAGCCCGATCATGGTCAACAAAAAGAAAGTCGACGTTCCTGCCTGCTGCACCAGCAGAAACTCGACTAGCATGGCAATGAATAGCGCCATCGCCAAAATATGATCGACAATCGAGCGCATGCCCATGCGCGTCGATTTGATCATCTCGACGGCGAGCAGGAGAATGGCGAAGGCGAGCAGCAAATCTTCCCAGGTCAACACCCAATCCTGGCCGGACATCATGTGCACGGTCGCGACCGGCGTGGTCCAACCCACGCCGGGTGTAAGGAATGCGATCATGTTGTAGATGACGAACGGTATCAGGAGGAGCGGAAAGCCAATCAGGAACATGGCGCGCCTCCGGTCGTGAAAGTCAGGCCTCGGTCTTCTTGTTCAGGACCTGCCGGCCGCGATACATGCCGGTTTTGAGATCGATATGGTGCGGGCGTCGCAGCTCGCCGGAATCCTTGTCCTCGACATAAGACGGCCGCTTCAGCGCGTCGGCGGATCGCCGCATGCCGCGGCGCGACGGCGACGTTTTTCTTTTCGGTACGGCCATGACAATCTCCTACGGAAGCCGGGCTTATAGAAGAACAATGCCGGTAACGCTAGTGGTCGATTCTCGGGCTTAGCGGCGGATGCACGCATCCTGCGCGGGGTAGGTCGCGGCGCGGCTTTCGTATACGCCCGCGAGCCGGCGCACCAGCGCGTTGGGGGTCCGTGCGCTGCGGCGGAACGGGTTCGGAAGAATGGCGGCGAGTTCCGCGGATTCCGGCGCCGTCAGGTCGTGAGCCGACTTGCCGAAAGCCCAGCGTGCCGCCGCTTCAGCGCCGAATTGGTCGCGAGGGCCCCACTCGACAATATTGAGGTAGATTTCCAAGACCCGGCGCTTCGGCAGCACTAGGTTAATCCAGATCGCGAGCGGAATTTCCAGCGCCTTGCGCACGAAACTGCGCCCCTGCCACAGGAACAGGTTCTTGGCGGTCTGTTGCGTGATGGTGGAGCCGCCTCGCGCCTCTGCGATATCCTCGTCGGCTTGTTGCAGCGCCTCGCGCACGCCGCTGAGATCAATGCCGTGGTTGTGGCAGAAGCTCGCGTCTTCGGCGAGGATCACGGTGAGCGGCAATGTCGGCGCGATGCGGCCGATCGGGACAAAAGTGCGCTCAACCCGGCCGCCGGTCGCCCAGCGCCACAGCATCGGCGTCGAAACCGGATCGACGAACCGGTAGAACGGGGCGATCAGATAGGGCAGCGCCAGCAGAACGAGGACAATGACGGCCAGAAATAGAAACACGCGTCGGGCGGCCGGCATGGGCTTTAGGCGTCAGTTTCGCGCGTAGCCGATCAGCGGCCTCTTCTTGCGTCCCAACAGGATGAGGAAGAGGGAAGCGACCGCAAGCACGATCCAGGTCGGCAGATCGAAAATCGTCTGCAGGAACGGATCCCAGGCCCACATCGCGTTCCGCTTCAGCCAGGCTTGCGCCAGATTGAGGCTATCCTGATCGACGATCGCCCAGACATCGCCGACTTTGATATAGACTAGATGCTGGTTGGCGATCGACTTCGTGCCGTCATAGACCAGGAAGAAAAACGCGGTCGCCAGTAGGCAAAGTCCGAGGAAACGCAGCAGAAATCTGATCATGGTGATATGGAAGCTGACGCCGCGGCGGCTAGTGGTCGGATTCTAGATTCGCATCCGGTCCCGGCACGCTCTCGTGCGAATGTTAGAATCGAAGGACCCCTAGCAATATTTAATCCTAGGGGAGCTTTGGATTTGACATTCGCTTCACGAAATAGCGGATTGGTCGATAGCGAATGTCAAATCCGCTCCACTAGCTCGCAGGCATTACCCTGCCTTGCGCGCTTATTCAATGCGGCATGGCTGCATCGTGTTCTCAAATAGCGCGGTTGCAGTGCTCCCTTGAGCAGAGGCCGTCCGTTCCGCTAACGTTTGGGCAAAGGCCGTGCGATGCCTCCGTGCGGCGATAAGGATGTGAAATGGCTTCGAAATCCGGCGAGCGCGGCAACCGGCCGACCTTTACCGATCAGGAAGCGTTGCTGTTCCACAGCCAAGGCCGCCCCGGCAAGCTCGAAGTCGTGGCGACGAAGCCAATGGCGACCCAGCGCGACCTTTCGCTCGCCTATTCGCCCGGTGTTGCCGTACCGGTGTTGGCCATCGCCGAGGACGAAAGCCGCGCCTACGATTACACCACCAAGGGCAATTTCGTCGCCGTAATCACCAACGGCACCGCCATCCTCGGGCTGGGAAATCGCGGCGCGCTTGCGGCGAAGCCGGTGATGGAAGGCAAGTCGGTGTTGTTCAAGCGCTTCGCCGACGTCGATTCCATCGATCTCGAAGTCTCGACAGAGGATACGGATGCCTTCGTCGATTGCGTCAAGCTCTTGGGGAAGAGCTGGGGCGGCATTAATCTCGAAGATATCAAGGCGCCGGAATGTTTCATCATCGAGCAACGGCTGCGCGAACTTTTGGATATTCCGGTTTTCCACGACGACCAGCACGGCACGGCGATCATCGCCGCCGCCGGGCTGATCAATGCGCTTGAGCTGACCGGCCGCGAGATCAAGACGACGAAACTCGTCTGCAACGGCGCCGGCGCCGCGGGCGTCGCTTGTTTGGAATTGTTGCGCGCCATTGGCTTTCGTCCCGAAAACCTCATTCTCTGCGACACCAAGGGCGTGATCTATGAAGGCCGCCGCGACGGCATGAATCAGTGGAAGTCGGGTTTTGCCGTCAAAACCAAGGCGCGCACGTTGGCCGAGGCGCTTGAGGGCGCCGACGTGTTCTTCGGTCTCTCGGTGAAGGGCGCGATGACGCAGGATATGGTGAAGTCGATGGCGGAGAAGCCGATCATCTTCGCCATGGCCAATCCCGATCCCGAGATCACCGTCGAGGACGTAGCTGCGGTGCGCTCTGACGCTATCATGGCGACCGGCCGATCCGACTACCCCAACCAGATCAACAATGTGC
>DAIUEQ010000208.1:0-5732 GCA_036845025.1 Xanthobacteraceae bacterium
GGCGACCTTGATCTCAATCCGTCGATGTGGGAGGCCGCAGGCGTAACCGCGACTAGACCGGCCGCTGTGCTGGTGCCGATTATCGATCGCACCGAACCGACGGTTCTGTTTACCGTCCGTACCCAAGACCTCGCCAGCCATGCCGGGCAGGTGGCTTTCCCCGGCGGCAAAATCGACCCGGACGATGAAAGTCCGGTCGCCGCGGCCTTGCGGGAGGCAAAGGAGGAGATCGGCCTTGCTCCCAGTCTCATCGAGCCGCTCGGCTATCTCGACCTTTATTTGACCTTTTCCGGCTTTCGCATTCTGCCGACCGTGGCGCGTGTGCAGCAGGATTTTTTGCTCACGCTCAATCCGCGCGAGGTCACCGAGATATTTGAAGTGCCACTGCGGTTTCTGATGACGCCAGCGAACCTTCAGCGTCGCAGTCGCGAGTGGAAAGGCATCAGCCGCGAATATTACGCCATCCCGTTCGGTGACCGTTACATCTGGGGTATAACCGCCGGTATCGTGAGAAACCTGTACGATCGCATCTGCGCATGATCAGGCCAATCGCCACCGAAGTCGTACTTTTTCTCCTGCCGTTCGTCGCCTATGCGGCTTTTCTGTTGGCGACCCGCGCCGGCGTTTTTTTGCCGAAAGCATGGACCTTGCAACGCATCGCCGGCTTGATCATCGCGTCTCTCATCCTGATGGCCGGCAGTTTTCTTGCGCTCGCGCAGTTTTCAGGAGCCCCCCCAGGCTCGACTTACGTGCCGGCGCATATCGAGGGCGGCAAGTTCGTGCCGGGGACGACCACCAAGTGAGTGGCGTTCCACAGCTCGCCGACGCTGCCTGGCTGAGGGAGGGCGAAGTGGCGCGCCTTCTTTCTCTGCTCGACCGGGACGGCGAGGAAGCCCGTGTTGTCGGCGGCGCCGTCCGCAATGCTTTGTTGCGGGTTCCGATCGGCGAAATCGATGTGGCGACTACGGCGTTGCCCGATGAAGTGACCCGGCGGGTCGAAGCGGCCGGCGGCAAAGCGCTCGCGACGGGTATCGAGCACGGGACCGTAACCGCGATCATCGGCGATCGCCCGATCGAAGTGACGACGCTGCGCCAGGATGTTGAAACATTCGGGCGCAAGGCGCGCGTCGTCTTTGGCCGCGACTGGCGGGCCGATGCCGAGCGCCGCGATTTTACCATCAATGCTCTCTCGATCACGCCGGTGGGAGTGTTCCACGACTATGTTGGCGGACTGGATGACATAGCCGCTCGCCGCGTTCGTTTTATCGGCGAGCCGCGGCGGCGGATCGAAGAAGACTATCTGCGCATCCTGCGCTTCTTTCGCTTTCACGCGAATTTTGCCGAAGGCGCGCCGGATAGCGCTGGCCTGCACGCCTGCGTCGCGGCGCGCGCCGGCCTTGAGACGCTTTCGCGCGAGCGCGTGCGCGCCGAGCTCCTCAAACTCTTGCTGGCGCCGCACGCCACGGCGACGCTCGCGATCATGTCCGAGTGCGGTCTGCTTGGCATGATTCTCGGCGGCGTAGCTCTCCTCGCGAGTTTCGAAAATTTGGTCAAAGCTGAAGCGGCGCTCGGCGCCGAACCGGACGCCGTGCGCCGTCTCGGTGCGCTAGGAGTGTGGGTTAAGGAAGACGCCGATCGCCTGACTTCTCGATTGCGATTGTCCGGCGCCGAAGCCGAACGGCTTCTCGCGCTCGAACATTGGTGGCGGGTGGCGCCGGACTCCGATGCCCAGCCGGCCCATGCGCTTCTTTACGAGCTCGGCCCGCAACGGTTTCTCGACCGTGTGCTCGTCGCCTGGACCCGATCGGATGAAGGCGCCGCCGACATAAATTGGCGACAACTGGCGACGCTACCGCAACGTTGGACGGTCCCCGGTTTTCCTCTCAAAGCGGCGGATTTCGTGCAACGCGGCGTTCAAGCCGGCCCGCGGCTCGGCAACGCGCTGCGCGCGGCCGAAACGGCCTGGATAGCCGCTGATTTTCCTGCGGAGCGCTTGATATTGAACGGAATCGCGGATGAAGCGGCTCGGGAGGTGTTGGCGGGTTGATTGTTCTTTGCCTTCGAAATGCCGTTCAAAAGCAATTCGGTAGATCGGCCGTTTGCTAGCAGGATCTTTCTCGGCGGATTTTAGAAAAAGCAGGATTTTCTTGTCTGCATTTAAAAGTTGACTCGCCCCGATGTTGCTCAACGTTATGTACTGATAATGTGTGCGTGGAATTTCGTTCACGTGGTCAACAGTATGGAGGGTACCCATGGCCGAAGCTAAAGCCGCCGTTAATAACGGCGTGAATACCGCTGCTCTGATTGACGCGCGCGAGGCGCTCAGCAAGGCGCCGCAGGCAGCGCAATTCAAGTGGCGCGCACAGTGCGAATGGAAAGAGGGCACGCACAGCCATTCGACGATCGAAGGATTTTACGGCTTGGGTGCGGAACAGCATCACAAGAAAACCTTCGCTTTCGATGCCGACCACCCGGAAGTGTTCGCCGCCGCGGATAAAGGCGCCACGCCCGTCGAAATCGTGCTGGTCGGATTGGCAAGTTGCCTGACTGCCGGCATCGCCGCCGTTGCACAGCACCGCAACATCCAACTTCGTTCGGTCACGGCGACCATTGAAGGCGATATGGACATTCAGGGCATCCTCGGTGTCGACAGCGACGTCCGCAATGGTTTTGGCGGCATCAAGGTGAGCTACAAAATCGACGCCGACGCCAAGAAGGACGAGATCGAAGCTCTCGTGGCGCAATCGCAAAAGCGCTCGGCGGTCTACGACATCGTCACTAATCCGACGAATGTCACCGTCGTGGTCAACTGAGTTGAATCCGTTTCCCGCTTAGCGGTTCATGCACTAAGTTGACGCGCTAGCGCATGGTCGCACGGCAGGGGAGCGGCTTAGATTCGCACGGTCGCCACAGTCATTATCGGGGCCGGACATGCCGGCCTCGCCATGAGCCGCTGTCTCGCCGAACGCTCGATCGACCATGTCGTTCTCGAGCGCGGCGAGGTTGCGAACTCTTGGCGCACCGAGCGCTGGGATTCGCTGCGCTTGCTCACGCCAAACTGGCAGAGCCGGCTGCCCGGATTTCATTACAGCGGAAGTGACCCCGACGGTTATCGGACGCTGGCCGAGACCGTCGACTTCATAGCGAATTATGCGAAGGCGATTACCGCGCCGGTGCGCACCCATACGACGGTGACTTCGCTGCGTAACACCGAGACGGGTTATCTGGTGCAGACGAGCCAGGGCGACTGGTCGAGCCCGACGGTCGTCGTGGCGTCCGGTGCATGCAACATCGCCGACGCCCCCGCTTTTGCCCATCGCGTTCCGGCAGCGATCGCAACACTCACCGCGCAGACCTATCGCAACCCCGGTCAACTTCCCGCCGGTGGCGTAATGGTTGTTGGGGCGTCTTCAAGCGGCACCCAGATCGCCAACGAAATACAACGCTCAGGCCGTCCGGTAACGCTCTCGATCGGCGAGCATATTCGCGCGCCGCGAATGTATCGCGGCAGGGACCTCGAATGGTGGATGGATGCCGCGGGCGTACTCGACGAGCGATACGACCAGATCGAAGATATTACGCGCGCGCGCCGGGTGCCCTCGTTCCAGCTCGCCGGTACGCCGGATCGCTCCACTCTCGACCTTAATGCATTGACCGCGGCCGGCGTGAAGCTTGTCGGCCGGCTGGCCGGTATTACCGAGGATGGCAACGCGCAGTTTGCCGGGTCGTTGCGCAACATGTGTGCGCTTTCCGATCTCAAAATGGGCCGGTTGCTCGACCTTATCGACGAGTGGGCGCGCGCAAACGGTTTGGATGGCGAAGTCGACCCCCCGCACCGGCCGCCCGCCACGCGGGTCGACGATTCTCCGCCGCTGGGTCTCGACCTCAAGCGAGGAGATATCCAAACGATAATCTGGGCTACCGGCTATCGGCCCGATTATTCCTGGCTGGAAGTACCGGTCCGCGATCGCAAGGGCATGATCGAGCACGACGGCGGTGTCGTCAGTTCGCCGGGGATGTACCTGATGGGCATGCAGTTCCTGCGCCGCAGGAAGTCTGCCCTGATTGACGGGGCCGGCGATGACGCCCGCGAACTGAGCGCGCATCTTGCCTCTTATCTCGATAATAGTCGGGCGGTGCGCGTCAGCGCTTGAGTGCGCGCCGTCGTGGTCGATCACGACATTCGTTCGCGCAGCAAACGAAGCCGCCGCCGCGCCACCGGAGCGAACGTCGCGAGCCTAGGCCGCATGAGCGCCATCACCTCGCGTGGCCGCGGTCGCTCCACCCTCATTTCGTTGCCGCGCCAAGCGAAATCGTCGCCGGTCAGCGCTTTGACGAACAGTACTGGCAATAAAAGATCGCGCAGCACGCACGCGAGCGGATAGCGAAGCGATAGGTGCCAGCTTGCTATTGATGCGAGCAGCATTTCGCCGGCGTACCAAAGTATCCCGAGCGAGATGACGCTCAGTCCGCGCGGCAGACCGATGGCCGGCGCGATCGCTGCGAGCAAGACGAGCGGCAACAGGCCGCCCGAAAGCGCTTCCGCCAGGAAGCAACCGAAGAAACTGGCGCGGCGGAGCCGTGCCCACCGCAGCTGCCGGTTCCAGACCTCCGACACACTCCTACGGCCGAGCGGCTGCGGGAACGGCCGCGCCGCAAGCCGAACCTTACGGCCGGCGGCGCGCACGATCTTGGTCGCGGCGGCGTCTTCCGCCACTTCCTTTGCGAGAGCCTCGATGCCGCCGGCGCGTTCGAGGTCGGTGCGCCGCCAAAGCATGGTCTTACCCTGGGCGAATCCGAAACCGATCATGTCGGCGAGATACTGCCAGCGCGCTTGATAAGTGTTGAGGAACGCGCATTCGACCTCGGCCCAAATTCCCTGCGGCCGGGAGCCAATCGGCGGCGAAGCGACGAGGCCGGTATCGGGACGCCAGCTTGCGAAAAGGAGATGCAGATAATCGGGCGGCATCAGTACATTCGCGTCGGCGAGCACGATCCATTCGTGTTGGGCGGCTTTCCACCCCTTCAGCACATTGTTGAGTTTCGGATTGTTGCTCACCGTCTCGTCGCCGACGAGTAGTCGCGCGCAGGCGGCGGGATACTCGGCCATGAGCGCGCGGACCAGCGGGACCACGGGGTCGTTTGCCGAAGCGACACAAAACAGAATTTCACAGTTTGTGTGATCGAGCGTGAACGTCGAACGCAACGTTTCGGCGGCGTGATTGTCTATTCCGCATAGCGGACGCACCAGGCTGACCGACGGCAACGCCTGCGCTGGACAAGAACGGTGCGGCGTGGGCCGGCGCAGGCGAAGCGCGGCGACCGCGATGCTGACGACGTGGATGATGGCGGCTGCGAGGCAGAGCGACGTTGCGGCGAGAATCGGCGCTGTCATCAGTATCCGCGTAGCGCAGAGCCGTGACAGCGTTGTGACTCACAAGGGTCTGTAATACGGACCTGAGCGCGTATCAAACGCGTTAACGGATGTTAACGTCCACTGTCATGCCGCTGCAATGGAATCTATTTATAGGCATCGCCATGTCGTATGGACGAGAGATCAAACATCGTGACACTTGAGCACGGCGCGCGTCTGTTCCGTACTCTGTTTATTTCTGATGTCCATCTCGGCGCACGCGGCTGCCAGGCCGAACGCCTCCTCGACTTCCTGCGCTGGCATGAGGCGGATACGATTTATCTGGTCGGCGATATCGTCGACGGCTGGCAATTGAAGT
>DAIUEQ010000209.1:0-5721 GCA_036845025.1 Xanthobacteraceae bacterium
CACGCGCTCGCCGACGCGCGATTGCGCGAGGCGGAAGAGCGCAAGATCGCCGAAGAAGAGGCGCGAATTCGCCTAACCCGCGAGGAAGCCGAGCGTGCCGACCGCGTTGCCGCCGAGACCCGCAAGCGTGACGAAGAGGATCGGCGCAAGCACGATGAAGAAACCAAGCGCAAAGCCGACGAAGTTGCCAAGCGGCGCTTCGGCGCGGACACGCTGGTAAAGCCGGGCACCGCCCGGCCGGCCCTTGAAGCTGAGGAAGAAGAGGCGCCGCGTAGCGCGCGCCGCGGCTTGCCGGCTCGGCCAGCGCCAGCGCCGAAAGCGCCGCGCGTCGGCGAAAAGCGCCGCGGCCGATTGACTGTCGTGACGGCGCTTTCCGCCGACGACATCCGCGAGCGTTCAGTGGCCTCTTTCCGCCGCCGCGTGCAGCGCATGACCGGCCATCGCGACGAGCCGAAGGAAAAAATCGCCCGCGAGGTGACGATCCCTGAGACCATCACCATACAGGAACTAGCCAATCGCATGGCCGAGCGCGGCGTCGACGTGATCCGCATCCTCATGCAGCAGGGTCACATGGCGAAGATCACCGATACGATCGACGCCGATACCGCCCAGCTCATCGCCGAGGAACTCGGGCACACCGTGCGCCGCGTCGCCGAATCCGACGTTGAAGAGGGCATGTTCGACGCCCCGGATGCTCCAGAAAATCTTCTGCCTCGCGCGCCCGTTGTTACCATTATGGGCCACGTCGACCACGGTAAGACGTCGCTCCTTGACGCCATCCGTTCAACCGATGTGGCGGCGGCCGAAGCCGGCGGCATCACCCAACACATTGGCGCCTATCAGGTGACGTCGCCCTCCGGAGGCCGCATCACCTTTATCGACACACCGGGTCATGCCGCCTTCACGGCGATGCGGGCGCGCGGCGCCAAGATCACCGACATCGTCATTCTCGTGGTCGCTGCCGACGACGGCGTGATGCCGCAGACGGTCGAAGCAATCCATCACGCCAAAGCCGCCAAAGTTCCGATCATTGTCGCGATCAATAAGATCGACAAAGCGGACGCCAAGCCTGAGCGCGTGCGCACTGAATTGCTCCAGCATGAGATCCAGGTCGAATCGCTGGGCGGTGACACCCTCGAAGTGGACGTCTCGGCGAAGGAGAAGCGCAATCTCGATCGGCTTCTCGATGTCATCGCGCTCCAAGCCGAAGTGCTCGAATTAAAGGCCAACCCGAACCGGGCGGCCGAAGGCACGGTAATCGAGGCGCGGCTTGACCGCGGCCGCGGCCCGGTCGCCACGGTCCTGGTCCAGCGCGGCACGCTCAAGCCTGGCGACATCGTTGTTGCCGGATCGGAATGGGGGCGCGTGCGCGCACTGGTTTCCGATACTGGACATTCGGTCGTGGCCGCCGGCCCTTCGATGCCGGTGGAAGTGCTCGGCTTTAACGGCACGCCCGAGGCGAGCGACCGGCTGGCCGCGGTCGAAACCGAAGCGCGCGCCCGCGAGATCGCCGATTACCGCGCGCGGCAGAAGCGTGAAATCATGGCGGCCCGGCAGACCGGAATGCGCGGTTCGCTCGAGCAGATGATGAGTCAGCTCAAGACCGCCGGCCGCAAGGAATTCCCGCTGGTGATAAAGGGCGACGTGCAGGGCTCCATCGAAGCCATCGTCGGGGCGTTGGAGAAGCTTTCGACCGAGGAAGTCGCCGCCCGTGTGATCTTTTCCGGCGCCGGCGGCATCACCGAATCCGACGTGACGCTGGCGCAAGCATCCAATGCCGCGGTCATCGGTTTTAACGTTCGCGCGCACAAGGAAGCGCGCGAGGCGGCCGAGCAGGCGGCAATCGAAATCCGCTACTACAACATCATCTACGATCTCGTCGATGACGTGAAGAAAGCGATGTCGGGTCTTCTGGCGCCGACGCTGCGCGAGACAATGCTCGGCAATGCCACCGTCCTCGAGGTCTTCAAAGTCTCGAAGGTCGGCAATGTCGCCGGTTGCCGCGTGACCGACGGCGTGGTCGAGCGCGGCGCCAATGTGCGCCTCATTCGCGACAGTGTCGTCGTCCATCAAGGCAAGCTGTCGCAACTCAAGCGTTTCAAGGACGATGCACGTGAGGTCGTCGCCGGACAGGAATGCGGCATGGCATTCGAAAATTATCAGGATATGAAAGCCGGCGACGTGATCGAATGCTATCGCGTGGAGACCGTGCAGCGGACGCTGTGAGTCCAATACTCACGTTCGCTGGCTGACGTGTCGTGCCCCCGGTAGGCGGGGCATGCAGTAATCACCGAGCAAATGGGATTACTGGATCGTCCGCATGCGCGAACGATGACAACAAGAATGAAGAATTGATCATGCCACGGCACCACCAGCACTCGGAAGGCGGATCGCAACGCCAGCTTCGCGTCGGAGAGATGATCCGTCATGAGCTCGCGGACATGCTGTCGCGCGGCGATATCCATGACCCGGTGATCGAAGCGCACATGATCACCATTCCCGAAGTGCGCATGAGCCCCGATCTTAGACTCGCGACGATTTATGTCATGCCGCTCGGCGGCCGCGACATACAGCCGGTGATCGATGCGCTCGAGCGCAACAAACGCTACGTACGCGGCGAGATTTCCCGGCGCGTCAACCTGAAATTTGCCCCCGACATTCGGTTTCGCATCGACGAAAGATTCGACGAGGCGGAGCGGATCGCCAAACTCTTGCAAACGCCCGAAGTCAGGCGCGACCTCGACGGCGGGAAAGACGAATGATGATTGGTGACCCACGGCACATCGCCGACAACGACGCCTCTGCGCTCGAGGACGAGGTCGCCGAGCGCAGCGCGGCGGCAGGGGGATATTCCTTTAGCGCCGAGCCGTTGAACCCCATCTCCAACCCTGCCCAGTTGGCGGAGACGGAAAAGCCGGGCCAACTGCGAAAAAAGAGCAAACAAATAAAACGCGACGTCCATGGCTGGATCGTGCTCGATAAGCCGATTGGCATGACTTCCACTCATGCTGTCGCGGTCGCCAAGCGTTTGTTCGCCGCCAAACGCGCCGGTCACGCCGGCACACTCGACCCGCTCGCCTCGGGCCTGTTGCCCATCGCGCTCGGCGAAGCGACAAAAACCGTGCCGTTCGTCGTCGACAGCCGCAAGACCTATGTATTTACCGTCCGCTGGGGCGAGGAACGCGACACCGACGACGCCGAAGGCCGCGTGGTAGCGACGAGCGAAGGCCGGCCCAACGCCGCGGCGCTCGCGGCTGCTTTGCGGGGCTTTACCGGCACGATCGAGCAAGTACCGCCGCGCTTTTCCGCAGTGAAGATCGAGGGGGCGCGCGCCTACGATCTCGCCCGGGAAGGCGAAGTGGTCAACATCGCGCCGCGCACGGTCACGATCTATCGCCTCGGCGTGGTTGAGATGCCGGATCGAGACCATACCGTCCTCGCCGCTGAATGCGGCAAAGGGACTTACGTTCGGGCGCTGGCCCGCGATCTTGGGCGGTCGTTAAGCACGCTGGGACATGTCTGCGCGCTTCGCCGTAACCGCGTCGGCCCGTTTGCCGAAGCCGCCATGATTTCGCTGGAACAGCTTGAATCTTTGTGTCATAGAGCGGCCGCTGGCGAGGGAACCCTTGCCGACTTGCTACTGCCGGTCGAGACCGCGCTGGACGACATCCCGGCGCTGGCCGTTAGCCCGGCAGACGCGGCGAGGCTCCAAAGGGGTCAAGCCGTTCTCATGCGAGGGCGCGACGCCGCCGTCGTCAACGGCCTGGTACAAGTCGCTTCGGGCGGTCAGCTCGTTGCCATTGCCGAGGTCGAGCGCGGAGAAATCGTTCCCAAGCGCGTTTTTAATCTAGCTGGCGTGACAGGTCGCGCCCGTAGGTAACGAAAGGTTTAGTAGACGATGTCGATTACGACCGCACGCAAGGCGGAGGTTATCAAGTCGTATTCCGTAAAGTCCGGCGACACCGGTTCACCCGAAGTACAGGTTGCGCTGTTGTCGGAGCGGATCACCAACCTCACCGAGCACTTCAAAACACACGTCAAGGACAACCACTCGCGGCGCGGGCTGTTGAAGCTCGTGTCGCAGCGCCGTCAGATACTCGACTACCTTCGGCGCACTAATGAAGGACGTTACAAAGAGTTGATCGAGCGGCTTGGTATTCGCCGCTGATTTAAGTTTGCGCGCGGGCTTTTCCGCGCGCGTATCGGCGAAGCGCAAAGACGCCTTCGCCATTTGCGCGGCAGAATAAAATTCTGCCGATTTGACGACGGGCAAGGCCCGTCAATGTCGCGGGATAGGCCCGATGGCCATGGCAGGATCGCCGGATGCTTTTTGGATTCGCAACTCCGTTGCGAACGATAGCCTCTCGCCGTCTTGCTCATGGCTTTCGCGCCGCCGTGAAAACCATGAGAGACAATCGAAATGTTCAATATTCATCGTGTTCAACTTGACTGGGGTGGCCGCCCGCTCACGCTAGAGACCGGAAAGGTCGCGCGCCAAGCCGACGGCGCCGTCATGGCCACTTACGGCGAGACCACCGTGCTCGCCGCCGTGGTCGCGGCGAAGCAGCCGAAAGAAGGCATCGATTTCCTTCCGCTGACCGTCAACTACACCGAGAAATATTACGCCGCCGGCCGCATTCCCGGCGGCTACTTCAAGCGCGAACGCGGTCCGACCGAAAAGGATACGCTGACGTCGCGCCTGATCGACCGCCCGATCCGTCCACTATTTGCCGACGGCTGGCGCTGCGATACGCAAATAACCGTCACCGTGCTCTCGCACGACCAGGAGAACGATCCGGATATCGTCGCCATGGTCGCGGCGTCGGCGGCACTTACCCTTTCCGGTGCGCCTTTCATGGGCCCGATCGGCGGCGCGCGCGTTGGTTTCATCAACAACGAATACGTACTCAATCCGGCACTGGACGAAATGCCGGAGAGCCAGCTCGACCTCGTTGTCGCCGGCACCCAGGACGCGGTGATGATGGTGGAGTCGGAAGCAAAGGAGCTGTCCGAAGACATCATGCTCGGCGCGGTGATGTTTGGGCACCGGCATTTCCAGCCGGTGATCGAAGCCATCATCCGGCTCGCGGAAAAAGCGGCGAAAGAGCCGCGCGACCTGATGGTCGCCGATCATAGCGCGCTGGAAAAACAAATTCTCGGACTGGCCGAAAAGGATTTGCGGGCGGCTTACGCAATCGTGCCCAAACAAGAGCGTCAAGATGCGGTCGCCGCGATCAAACTGCGCGTCATGGAGCACTTCTTTCCCGAAGGCGGCGAACCGAAGCATGACAAGCTCGCGGTCGCTGCCGTGTTCAAGGAGCTCGAAGCCAAGATCGTGCGCTGGAACATCCTCGACACCGGCAAGCGCATCGACGGCCGCGACGTGAAAACCGTTCGGCAGATCGTGGCGGAAGTCGGCGTGCTGCCGCGAACCCACGGCTCGGCGCTGTTCACCCGCGGCGAGACCCAGGCCCTGGTGGTCGCCACGCTCGGCACGTCGGAGGACGAGCAGTTCATCGACGCGCTGCAAGGAACCTATAAAGAGACGTTCCTGCTGCACTACAACTTCCCGCATTATTCGGTCGGCGAAACCGGCCGCACCGGCGCGCCGGGCCGCCGCGAGATCGGCCACGGCAAGCTCGCCTGGCGCGCGATCCACCCGATGTTGCCGGCGAAGGAAGAGTTCCCCTACACCATCCGCATCGTCTCCGAGATCACGGA
>DAIUEQ010000210.1:0-5651 GCA_036845025.1 Xanthobacteraceae bacterium
CTGGAGAACGTCGCCAAGGCCGGCGACAACGCCATCATCGCCATGAACCACGTGAGCTTCCTCGATCCGCCGATCGCCATGGCGATTTTGCCCAAGCGTCCAGTATTCGCCGTCGACGTCGGGATCTCGCAGCGGTGGTGGATTCAGCCGTTCCTGCCGTTCGTGCGCACCATGGCGCTCGATCCGCTCAAGCCGATCGCGCTGCGCACCATCATCAACGCGGTGCGCGAAGGCAATATGCTGGCGATTTTCCCCGAAGGCCGCATCACGGTCACCGGCAGCCTGATGAAGGTTTACGATGGCGTGGCGATGATCGCCGATAAATCGAACGCCATGGTGGTCCCGGTCCGCATCGAGGGGCCGGAGAAAACGATTTTCAGCCGCTTGCGGAGCACCCAAGTGCGGCGGCGCTGGTTTCCGAAAATCAAGGTCACCATTCTCGAACCAGTGAAAATGCGCGTCGACCCGACGCTGGTCGGACGCCGGCGCCGCCTCGCCGCCGGCGCGGCGCTCTACGACATTATGTCGAACATGATGTTCCGCACCACCTCAACCGATCGCACGGTTGTCGAGGCGGTGATCGAGGCGGAGAAGAATAACGGCGGCAAATGGCCCGCGATTGAGGATCCGACCAGCGGAAGTCTGACCTACAAGCGGCTGCTTCAGGCCACGCGGATTCTCGGCGCCAAGCTGATGCCGCTGGCGCCCGAAGGCCGCGCTATCGGCGTCATGCTGCCGACCTCGAATGGCGCGACGGTGACCGTTCTCGCGCTGCTCTCCGGTGGCCGCATTCCAGCCATGATCAACTTCACCGCCGGCGCCGCCAACGTCCTCGGCGCTTGCCGCGCTGGGCAGGTCGATACCATCCTCACCGCGCACGCCTTCGTCGAGAAAGCGAGGTTGGAAAAGCTCATCGCGGCAATCGAGCCTCACGTTCGCATTGTCTATCTGGAGGACGTCCGCAAAACCGTGAGCTTCTCCGACAAGCTCTCCGGCGCGCTACGGGCGAAGAAGCCGCTCGTTAAACGCAAGCCGGACGATCCGGCAGTGATCCTGTTCACCTCCGGCACCGAAGGGGTACCCAAGGGCGTGGTGCTTTCGCATCGCAACGTCCTTGCCAACGTCGCGCAAGCTGCGGCTCGCATCGATTTCGGGCGCGAGGACAAGCTGTTCATGGCGTTGCCGGCGTTCCACTCCTTCGGCTTCATGGGCGGGATCGTGCTGCCGCTCATCTCCGGCGTACCGACCTACTTCTACCCTTCGCCGCTGCATTACCGAACCATCCCGGAATTGGTTTACGGCATCTGCGCCACCTACATGTTCGGCACCGACACCTTCCTCGCCGGCTATGCCCGCATGGCTAATCCTTATGACTTCCGCTCGTTGCGCTGCCTGATCGCTGGCGGCGAACCGGTGAAAGAGTCGACGCGGAAAATCTGGAATGAAAAATTCGGCTTGCGCGTTCTCGAAGGCTACGGCGTGACCGAGACCTCACCGGTGCTCGCTTTCAACACGCCGATGTTCAACAAATATGGGACTGTCGGCCGACTGTTCCCCGGCATCGAGGTCAGACTGGAAAAGGTCGAGGGCGTCGATGAAGGCGGCCGGATGTTCGTCAAAGGGCCGAACGTGATGCTCGGGTATTTGCGCGCCGACAAGCCCGGCGTGCTCGAGCCGCCCGCCGACGGCTGGTACGATACCGGCGACATCGTCGCCATCGACGATCAGGGCTTTATCGCCATCAAGGGCCGCGCCAAGCGCTTCGCCAAGATTGGCGGCGAAATGATCTCGCTCGCCGCCGTCGAGATGCTGGCGGCCGAGCTGTGGCCGAACTACGTCACCGCGGTGGTGGCGATTCCAGACGAGCGCAAGGGCGAACGGCTGGTTATGGTCACCGACAAGAAGGGGGTGACGCGCTCCGACTTCCACGCCTATGCGCGTTCAAAGCACGCTTCCGAGCTGATGCTGCCGTCGGAGATCATCATTCTCGACAAGTTGCCGCTGCTCGGCTCCGGCAAGCCCGATCTGGTAGCCTTGCAGAAATTCGTGCGCGAGCAGGCGGCGGCGAAGGCTGCGGCCGCGGAATAATATTTGCTTCGCGGAATTTTTTTGGATCTGGCGGCGAGCGCCGCCGATCAAACGCGGCCGCTGGTGAAATACAACGACGTGAAGCTGCAGGTCGCCGGATCGTCATAATGCGCCAAGAGGCGCTTCACGAAGCGATCCGCGCTCGATCCCGACCCCAGCAATTTGATGAGGTGAGGACGCAGCGCTTGCAACTGCGTTTCGCAATTCCAGCGGCGATCCGCGTCGATGCTGCCGATGACCGTGAACAAAGTATCGGTTTCCATTTGCACCCGGACGTCCTGGAAGCCGAGCGCGATCATGAACGGCGCGACGTTGCGGCCGATATTGACGTCGACCACCGTCGCCATGACGTCGCGAATCTGCCGCTCGAAATCAGCATCGATCGGGCAATGCTCGGTGGCGAAGCCGGTATAATCGCACGACACGACCAAACCGCCGGGCTTGGTCACGCGTTTGAGCTCGGCCAGCGCGATCTTCGGTTCTTTGAGCCACTGCAGCAGATATTTGGCCCACACCACATTGAAGGTGCCGTCGGCGAAAGGCAGCTCAAAAACGTCGCCGCGGCGAAACCCGACGTTGTGCAGTCCCTCCTCGCACGAGCGTTCTTCGGCAAACTCGAGATACTGTTCGCGGACGTCGACGCCGACTACTTTGGCGCGTGGAAACGAGTGCCCGATCAGCCGCGCCATCGAACCGGAACCACAACCGATATCTAAAACGCAATCGCCCGGCGTGATCGGCAGATGGCGCAAATGACCTTCGATATTGGCAAGCCTCGCCTGCAACTCGAGCCGCTCGCACTCGCCGTCGCTATGAATGACATACGGCAATGAAGCCGCGACCGCGGCCTTCACAGGCGCAAAAGTATCGGTTGCGCGCAGCACGGCGGCCATTGGCATCGCACTTGCCTCCCAATGGCGCGAATTCGAGCAAACAAATATGCGCGACTTCGTGCCAAACAAATATGGACGCGATTGTTCCCTGGGCCACTTACGGATTGGTAAAATCACGTAGGCCGGGTTGAGATGCGCTCAATGTCCGGTTGCAAAGCCGCTTGCATTTGCTGCCGCGCGGAAACGAGCTGTAAACCACGCGCTTCCCGTAGCGCGTGTAAAAAGCGAAACCGCGAAGCCGGTGCGTCGGAAACGACGCGGCAAGCCCCGTTATCCAGCCCGCGCGCCTTGCGATCTTTCGAACCCGGCGAGTAACGGCGCATTAGCCTTGTTTCGTGCGCGCCTGCAACACACGGTCGACCATGGCGCCGGCCTGGCCGAGATAGTTCGCCGGATCGCACAACCGATCGAGCGCGGCGCGGTCGACATGGTCGGCATGGGCGGCGATTTCTGAATTTTCGGCGAGCAAATCCGCCAACGGCCGCCCGGTGGCGATCGCCTCGCGACACACATCGTAAACCACGTCGTGGGCGCGCTGGCGGCCAAGATACGGGCCAAGCGCCATCATGACGGCTTCAGACACAATCAACCCATTGGTGGCATCAAGGTTGGCGCGCATCTTGTTCTCGTCGACTTGCAAACCCTCCAGCACGGTTCGCGTGTGCGCGAGCGCGCCGGCGGTTAGACAAAAAATCTCCGGCAGTACGATCCATTCGATCTCCCAAGGACCGCTGGCGCGCTCGTGATCCTCGACCATGGCGTCGAGCAGCGCGGCCACCTGTTGCCGCACCACCGAATTGAGCGCGGTGATGTAGACCGAGGAGATCGGATTGCGCTTCTGCGGCATGGTGCTCGACGAGCCGCGGCCGGAATGAAACGGCTCAAAGACTTCTGCGACCTCGGTCTGCATCATTAGTTTCACGTCGAACGCAAACTTCGCGCAGGTGCCGGCGACCAGGCCGAGGAAGCAACCAACCTCGGCGATATTGTCACGCACGGTGTGCCAGGCGATCGCCGGCGCGCCGAGCTGCAATTCTTTCATCAGCTCGGCTTGGACCTCGAGCCCGCGTTCGCCCAGCGAGGCGAGCGTGCCGGCCGCGCCACCGAATTCGCCGACCAGTACGCGTTCCTTGAGCTGAGCGAGACGCTGCCGATGGCGCTCGAAGCCGACGAGCAGTGTCGCCATTTTATAGCCGAAGGTGATCGGCACGGCTTGCTGCAAATTGCTGCGCCCGGCCATCGGCGTGTCGCGATATTTGCGCGCCAAATCCGCCAACGTCGCACTGATCCGATCAAGGTTGGCTTCAATCAATTTCAGCGCTTCGCGGATCTGCAGCACCGTTGCGGTGTCGGTGACATCTTGCGTCGTGGCGCCCCAATGGCACCACTCGCCAAGACCATCGCGGCACAGCGCGACGATCTGCGCCACGACGGGCAGCACCGGATAACCGATGCGCGCGGTCTCCGCTTCCAGCTTGGCGAAATCGAGCTCGGCAACGTGGCAGTGGCGCACGATCTCGTCGGCGGCGTTCTGCGGGATGATTCCAAGCCGCGCCTGGGCGCGCGCCAGCGCGGCTTCGAAATCGAGGTATTTCTGCACGCGATTCTCATCGGAAAACACCCGCCGCATCGGTTCGGTCGAGAAAATGTTGCGGAAAATCACGGAATCGATGAGGGTCGCGGACATGTTGGCCGGCATCGCTGTTCTCCAACTCCTTAATCGGCCCCGCAAGGCGGCCTAGTCCTGCAAAAATAGCCTTGAACGGCGGGCCTTGCCTGGCGATATGAGGGCGGGACGCCCGCGTTTCACCAGGAAGCCTTATGTTCGAATCGTTTAGGAACTTCGTCGCCGAATTCGTCGATGGCGGCAAACACCCGAGTCAATTTGCCGACAATGATTATCGGCTGGCGGCCGCCGCGCTGCTGGTCCACGCCGCCGCGATCGACGGCGACATGACCGAAACCGAGCGCGACAAGCTGCGAGCCCTGGTCAAGGGCCGCTTCGCGCTCGACGACGCTGCCGCCGACGAATTGATCGACAAGGCAACGGCGGCCGAGCACGAAGCCGTCGACCTTTATCACTTCACCAGCCTCCTCAACCGCACGCTCGACGAAGAAGGCCGCGCCAAGATCATCGAGATGATGTGGGAAATCGTCTACGCCGACGGCAAGCGCGATGAGCTTGAGGATAATCTGTTGTGGCGCGCCGCCGATCTGCTCGGAGTGTCGCCGCGCGAGCGGATCGATCTGCGCCGGCGCATCTCCGGCGAGACTGCGGCAGCCGGCGAGACGAGCGACGAATGAGGCCATCCGGCGCGCGCTTGCCGGTCCCATCTTGAATTTGCAGGCGAACGCGGTACCAAAGGATGGGCGCCGATTCCTTGCGACGATGCAACAGCCAATCCTGATCGTTCTCCACCAGGAGCATTCCACACCCGGCCGGATCGGCCACGCGCTCCGCCAATTCGGTTTCCCGCTCGACGTGCGCCGGCCGCGTTTCGACGAAGCGTTGCCGCCGACGCTGGACGAGCATGCCGGCGCCGTGATTTTCGGCGGCCCGATGAGCGCCAACGACGCCGACGAATTCATCCGGCGCGAGATCGACTGGATTTCCGTCCCGCTCAAGGAGCAAAAACCCTTTCTCGGCATTTGCCTCGGCGCGCAGATGTG
>DAIUEQ010000211.1:0-5613 GCA_036845025.1 Xanthobacteraceae bacterium
TCGAGACCAACGGACAGGCATTCCCGCTTACCAAAGTTAAATGACTTAGATGCCGCGGGCCGTTGTCGTCGAGCCAATCTGCGCTCTGCAGCGGTGCAATTTGGTAATCCCTTTGCGCTTGAAGTGATCGCCGCCTAAAGTCGCCGCATGGATCAAATAAGCCTCGACACCCTCAACGCCGCCGATCGCAAGACCTTCATAGCGGCGATCGGCGAGGTCATGGAGCTTGCGCCGTGGGTGGCGGAGGAGACATTCGCCAAGCGGCCATTTGCCTCCATCGCCGCGCTCTATCAGGCCATGACGGATGCGGTGCGCAACGCGCCGCCGGAACGCCGCCAAGCGCTGATCAACGGCCACCCCGATCTCGCCGGCAAGGCGGCGCGGGAAGGCAACCTCACAGCAGACTCAACGGCCGAGCAGGCCGCCGCCGGCCTCGACAAGCTCAGCGAGCAGGAGTTCGCCGACTTCCATCGCCTCAACGACGCTTACCGCAAGAAGTTCGCCATGCCGTTCATTGTCTGCGTACGCCGGCACGGCAAGCAATCGATCCTGCGCGAGTTCGGGCGGCGGCTGAACAATGACGCTGCGGCGGAACAGAAAACGGCGCTAGGCGAAATCTTCCGCATCGCCGCGCTGCGGCTTGATCAGCGCGTGAAAGCGAACGACCGCCTCAAAGTGCATGGCCATCTTTCGACGCATGTGCTCGACACTTACGCCGGTTATCCGGCGCAAGGCGTGGCGATCGAATTGTGCGAGATGGCGGGCTCCGGCGCGGCGCGCGTCATTAAACGCGTCGCGACCAATGCCGACGGCCGCACCGACGCGCCGCTATTTACCGGCATGCCGGTGCCGATCGCGACCTACGAACTGCGCTTCGCCGTCGCCGACTATTTTGCCAAGGCGCGCGCGCCAATGGCCGAGCCGCCGTTTCTCGATATCGTACCGGTGCGCTTTTCTGTGGCCGAACCCGAAGGGCGCTACCATGTGCCGCTTCTGGTCACGCCGTGGTCTTACTCGACCTATCGCGGGAGCTGAAGCGTGTCTTGAGGTGATCCAGCGAATCGGCGTTGAGAATCGCCCATCCGCCCTGACGGGCTTGCGAAGAAGCCCCCGCCTCGACGGCAAACGAGCCGTCTGGGAGTTCTCGTTTGGGGCGGATTGTGGTTGCGGGACTCGCGCATCAGGATGCTCATTCCCCTGGGCCGGTAATAGGTCGGCGGCCTTTGCCAGTGTCGGCGGCGTGACCTGATCGGCGGCGGCGCCCTCTCTGAATTTCTATTTCTGCGTAACCACATTAGGGTAGCGACGCCGGCCGCAAAATGCCCGGCGTCGACTGCGCACGGCTGCGGCCATTATAGCGGCTTGGCTCCCGGCGCGTTGTAAGCGAATAACAAGGAGGCGATCTTGGCTGCCGATCCCTATGAAGTCCTGGGGGTAAAAAAGGACGCTTCCCAAAGCGACATCCAGAAAGCCTATCGGGCGCTGGCGAAGAAGCTGCACCCGGACCTTAATCCTGGCAACAAGCAGGCCGAGGAGCGTTTCAAGGAGGTCGCCGGCGCGTACGATCTTCTCGGCGACGAAAAAAAGCGCGCCCGCTTCGATAGCGGCGAGATCGACGCGTCCGGCGCCGAGCGGCCGCAGCAGCGGCAGTATTACCGAGATTTCGCCGACGCCGGCTCGCAGTATTCCAACGACGCCGGCTTTGCCGATTTTGCCGACGACGACATTCTCTCGCAGATCTTCCGCGGCCGGGGCAGGGGCGGCCCGGTCAACATGCGCGGCCAGGACCGGCACTACCGGCTCGAGCTCGAATTTCTCGACGCCATCAATGGCGCGACGCAACACATCACCTTGCCGGACGGCGCATCGCTCGACGTGCGCATTCCCGCCGGCACCCGCGACGGCCAAACACTGCGGCTGCGCGGCAAGGGCGCGCCGGGAATCGGCGAAGGACCGCCGGGAGATGCTTTGGTCGAAGTCACAGTGCGCCCCCATCGGACATTTTCGCGCGACGGCGACAACATCCGCGTCGAGTTGCCGATCTCGCTGAGCGAAGCCGTTCTTGGCGGCAAGGTGACGGTGCCGACGCCAACCGGTCCGGTCACTATGACCGTGCCGAAGTGGTCCAACACCGGCGCGGTGCTGCGCTTGAAGGGCAGGGGAGTTACGCGCGCCGACGGTGACAAAGGCGACGAATTAGTGGCGCTCAAGATCGTGCTGCCGGAGAAGCCCGATCCCGAGCTCGAAAGTTTGATCGCGAAATGGGGCGGCGCTTACAACCCCCGCGAAACCATGGAGGCCTGACATGGAAGCGGAAAAATTTGTCGTTCACGCCAGGATTGACGTCCGCACATTGGAAACATGGGTCGCGGCCGGCTGGCTCGTCCCCGGCAGTGTCGAGGGCCGCGCGCATTACTCGGAAGTCGATCTGGCCCGCGCGCACCTGATCAACGATCTCGCGGGTCTGGGCGTCAACGAGGCCGGCGTGCCGATCGTGCTTGACCTCGTCGATCAGCTCCACGGCCTTCGCCGCGTTCTCCGCCATGCTTTGGCGGTGGCGAGGAGCGGGCAGGCTGGTGAGAGCGGCTGACGCGCCGTCGGCAGTTTCGTTAGGCGAACAAGCGGTCGATCAGCACGCTGATGCCGACGCCGGCAAGCGCTGCCGCGACGCCGATTGAAACCGTTTCGAGCATGGTGCGGATTGGATCGCGCCCGCCGACGCGCGCCCGGCCGATGCCGAGCCCAACCAACAAAAGTATTGTGACGATTGCCGAGACTATTCTGGCCTGAGCGACCGGAAGGATCACAAACGGAACGATCGGGACCGCGGCGGCGAGGAAGTCGGCGAACAGCATCCACAATGCTTGTTCGACCGGATTGAGCGGCGTGTCGGCCGCGCCGTCGAGAGCGAGCCACAATCCGCCGACGGCATCGGGGCTGTTTTTGACGGCGACGGTCAGTGCATCCGCTTGCCGCTCACTCAGGCCGGCCTTGGCGAGGCGTGGCGGCAGCGATACGGCGGCTTCCGCGACGGAGGGCGCCGACAAACGGGCCGCTTTGGCCTTATCGCGCGTCGTCTCAATGTCGAGATAGGCGCCCGCCATCATGGAGACGGCGGCGGCGACCGCGCCGGAAGCACCGGCGATCAGAACGGTCTTGGGATTGCTGGTGGTCGCGGCGACACCAAAGATCAGGCCGAAAATGGAAACCGTGCCGTCTTCCATGCCGAAGACGATGGTGCCCGCCGAATTTTGGAACGAGCGATGGAGCTCTCGTAACATCGCACCGAATTTCATGATGTTCGCCCTTCTTTTCGCGCCCGGCATGGCCACTGCGCCGGAGTTTCCCCGATGCCCTCGTCGATGCTAAGACGGTCGCTCAAGCGGGCTCGCTTCACCGGGCTCGGCCAATCGGCCCGGACCGTGATCGTCCGGCGCGGATCAAATAACAGGGAGAGCCGCCAGTGAATACCGTCACGCGACCGCTGTCTGAAATTCTGCCCAAGGAAATGAACGAGCTGCGGGTGCGGCCGCTGTTCACGCTTTTGCTCGCGGTCGACCCACCGATTGTGGTCGGCAAGACGCCCGGCGTCGACCGGCGCGTTGGCGTGATCACCGGCGGCCGATTCGCCGGCGAGCGGCTGTCTGGCACGCTGTTTCCCGGCGGCGGCAGCGACTGGCAATCCATCCGGCCCGGCGACGGCGCCTGGCTGATCAATGTGCGCATTGTGCTCAAGACCGACGACGGCGCCATTATCGGCATGCCCTATACCGGCATCCGGCAAGGGCCGAAGGAAGTGCTCGACCGCATCGCCCGCGGCGAGGTGGTCAAGGCCACTGATTATTATCTGCGCATCTCGGCGACGTTCGAAACGGCGTCGGAGAAATACGGCTGGCTCAACAACGTCATCAGCATCGGCGTCGGCCATCGCCTGCCGGAAGGGCCGATCTATCAGATGTTCGAAGTGCTGTAGGGGCGGCGGGCTATCCCGGGCGAGAGGAAGCCACCCATGGTTGCCTATGTCGTGTTCACGCGAGAGCGGATGCGCAATCGCGAAGAATATGAGCTCTATCGGGAGAAATCGCGGCCGGTCAACGCCGCTCATCCATTGAAGCCGCTCGCGCTTTACGGCAAATACGAAGTGCTCGAAGGGCCGGCGATGGAGGGGGCGGTCATTCTGGAATTTCCGAACGTCGAAGCCGCCAAAGCTTATTATCACAGCCCCGGCTATCAAGACGCCTTGTCGCACCGTTTGCTCGGCGCCGATTACCGGGTCTTCATTGTCGAAGGGACTTAAAGGCAATCCATCGTTGGGCCAACGCCCGCAGTTGCCGTGGGACTGCTTCGCTCGCAATGACGAAGCCGTTGGACTAATTTGAACGGCGGAAAAATCAGGGGAGGATCATGTCCGGCTTGGCGCAAATGTTCGATCTCAGCAACGGCGTCGTCATTCTGCGCCTGATCTGCGGGCTGTTTTTCATTCCGCATATCGTCGGCAAATTCACCGAGCCGGCGACGCTCAACTTCTTCAAGGCGGCGAAATTCCAGCCGCCGGCGACCTGGATGTACGTCGCAGGCACCATCGAGACCTTCCTCACTATCGGGCTGGTGTTCGCCATCTATACGCCGTATGTCGCCGTCGTCGCCGGGTTTCATCTGTTGGTTGCCGGCGCCGCAACCTGGAAAGTGACCAGGAAATGGATCTGGGTGATCGGCGGTTTCGAATATTGCCTGTTCTGGGCGCTGGCTTGCTTCGCGCTCGCGCTGTTGACGTGGCCGAAATGAAGAAACGCGTAGGGTGGGTTAGCCGCGCAGCGGCGTAACCCACCGGTTTCCAGCGGTGGGTTTTGCTTCGCTCAACCCACCCTACAAACCAGTTGAGAGTTCGAAGCATGATCAAAGCGGGCATTGTCGGGTTGGGGTGGTGGGGTAAGACGCTGGTCGAGTCCGGGGAGAACAGCGACGCGATCAAGTTTGTCGCCGGCACAACGCGAACAATGACGCCGGAAGTCGAGGCCTTTGCCAAACAAAAGGGTCTGCGACTGACGGCAGACTACCAGGCGATGCTCGCGCACGACATCGATGCGGTGGTGCTGGCGACGCCGCATTCCATGCATGCGACGCAGGTGATGGCGGCCGCGGCCGCGAAAAAACACGTCTATTGCGAAAAGCCGTTCACGCTGACCAAACGCGAAGCCGAAGACGCCGTCGCCGCGGTGAAGAAGGCCGGCGTCACGCTCGCGGTCGGCTACAACCGCCGCTTCCACCCGGAGATGATCAAGCTTCGCGATATGATCCGCGCCGGCGAGCTCGGCACTATCCTGCACGTCGAAGCGACCATGACTTTTCCCAACGCGCTCTTCATCAACCCGGCGCATTGGCGCGCCGATAAGGCGGAAACGCCGCTCGGCGGGTTGATGCCGATGGGCGTGCACGCCGTCGACGGCATGATCGATCTGTGCGGTCCGATCGATCACGCCTTCGCGCAAAGTTTTCGCCGCGCCGCGCCGATCGATGCCGACGACACCACTTCCATCCTTGTACGCATGAAAGAAGGAATGTCCGGCTATCTCGGCACCATGACCACGACCGGTCCCGGCTTCTCCTTCCAGG
>DAIUEQ010000212.1:0-5609 GCA_036845025.1 Xanthobacteraceae bacterium
GTGCTCGCGGCTGGTCAGCACCACGCGGCCGATCGCGACCATCTTCATCTGCTCGATGGCATCGCGGATGACGACGAAGGCGTCCTGGCCGACCTTGCCGTCGGGCGCCATGTAATACGGGCGGATGGCGTAGAGATCGTCGATTTCGTTCTTCGGCACGAACTCGTCGATGTCGATGGTCTTGGTGCTTTCCAGCGCTACCGAAGCAAGCTCATCGTCGGTGACTTCGACGTATTCGCCTTTGGCCACCTCGTAGCCCTTGATGATGTGGTCGGAGGGCACCTCGTCGCCGGTCTCGGCATCGACCTTGCGGTAACGCACCCGATTGCCGGTTTCCTTGTTGATCTGGTTGAAGCTGACCTTCTCGCGCTCGGAGGTGGCCGGAAACAGCGCGATCGGGCAGGACACGAGCGAAAGCCGCAGATAACCCTTCCAGTATGCGCGCGGGGCCACGGTTAACTCCTGGTTAACAACACGTTGACAACATTAGCGATGATACCGCGTTCCGTGCCTGAATTGGAGATTGAATAGTCCCCGTTCACTTTTCGTTCGGTGTCGGTCAAATCTAGGGTAAAGTAATTCCCCACATCCGATTCGCGCCTGCCCGGGAAACGCCACATGCCTGCCGTCGCCTATAAGGAAAGACCGCAACGCCGAGAACATCAGAGGCCGGAGCACCGGCCGCAGCCACAGCTCAGGACTTTCCACGCCCGGCTCCTCGTCACCCGCGCGGAGGAATGGTGGGTCGAGGCGCGTACGCCCGAGGAAGCGCAAGCTCTGCTCGCCGCGGGGCAGGGGCATCATGCGGCGCTCGGCGAGCGACTGCATGTCGAGCTGGAAGAAGTGCTCGAGGACTAGACGGCGGCCTTTCACTTGCCCGGCGGTTTATAGGCGCTGCGCAATTGGCCGGCCTTTTGGCGGATCTGAACCAGCTCTTCTTGGGTGATGAGGCGCATCAGCTTGACATGGTGGAGTCCGCCCGAGGCGACGACCACGGTGGAAACCGCCGACGCGGCACTCTGATCGGGGGTCTCGAAGATCACCATCACGCCCGGGCCGTCGGCCGGCATTCCATACATTGAGATCAATTTGCCGCCGGCGGCCTCGATCACCTTCTTTGCTGCCTCGAACCGGTTCGCGGTCGGATTGTCCATCATGCCGTTGAGAGCCTGCGGCGTGTATTGTCCTGTAAAGCAAAAATGCATGGTCATTCGTCCTTGGTTTCAGCTGAAAGCCGCGGTCGTCGTTACAGCACGTTCGACTTAAACGCTCGTTGCGCCGGTAGCCTGCAGTTGCATACAAGTGCGCAGGTTTTCTGGGCGGAACGACCCGATCCACGATCACACCAAAAGCGCGCATGTACGCAGCGCCGCGGCGGCGCTATGTTTCCGCCAGGTGTTGGATTGTTAGAGGAAGCGCATGCCAACGATTAGCGATGTCTCGATCATTAATTGGAACACGGCGAAAGCCGAAGCGGTCGCCTCCGGACTGGAGCGGATTCTTTGCAGCGAAGAGCTTTGCGGTTCGAAGACGTTGGACGTCTACCAGCGCACGGTGCAGGACGGCCGCCAGTTCGACGTGAAGGCCGGCGATGACTATCACCTCGTCTACGTGATCGAGGCGCCGAAACCGGGTGTCATTAGCTTCAACGGGAAATCGCACGCCGCCGACGAGGGTGCCGGCGTGCTTCTCGTGCCGGGCGAATCGGCGCGATTTGAGGCAACCGGTGCGAAGCTCGAGCTGCTTCACATGGTCACGCCCAAGCCGCCTGCGGCGGTTGAAGGCGGATTGCCGGGCGGGCCGGGATATTTCTTCAATCGCAAGACGCTTCGTCCGCTCAGTGACGCCAGCGGCGGCCGGGTGCGCCGGTTCTGCGCCGAGTCCACCGTGAGACTTCTCGATGGCGAACGGCTGACGCTGACCAACGCGATTCAGGCGGGCGAGATGCATTATCACGAAGGCGGCTCGTCGCCTTATCATCGGCACGTCGGCACCGCCGCCAATCCCGGCGGCGCATCCCACGCCTACATCATTTTCAAGGGCCGCGGCGTGGTCCAGGTCGGCGATACCAGTCAGGAAATCGAACCCGGCACGCTGGTTTATTTTCCGCCCGGCATTCCGCATCGGCTTCGCGCTCACGGCGGTCCGCTCGACTATTTCGAGCTCCAGGCGTGGCGGAGTTTCAAGACCGACGTGCTTAGCGAAGAACCGCTAGGACTGAAGTGGTATTACGACCCGGTGACGCCGGGCGCCGCGCGGGTGGAGTGGGATCAGAGCTGAGGCGTTAGCGCGTCACAGCCGCGCATCCATCCATTTGCTGATCAAATCCACGACGCGATCTTCAATGCCGTAATAGCCGTGCGGCGTGCGTGAGCCGCAGGCTTTCGCTGACTTGGTTGTGCCGCCCGAAACCATCTCGACTTTTACATCCGGACTATTGGTCATGGCCGCCGCGATGCGCGGCGCCATGCCCGGCGGAGCGACGTTACATTGATCGTCAGTGTTGGCGACGACCAGCGCCGGAATCTTCACGCGCTCCGGGGCGGCGTCGAACACTGTCTCATGGCTGCCGCCCATCACGGAAACCGATTCGGTCAGCACGACGCCGGCCAATGTTCCGGGCGCGGCGTGCGCGGCTCCGTTCATGGCCGCGATCGAACCCTGACTGGTGCCCAACAGGAAAACCGGCAGCACGGCCGGCGGCGCGATACTCGACCGGGCGTAGGCGGTCAGATCGGCGACCAGTTGCGCATATCGCGGCGTGCTGCGCTCGCCGCGCAGATTGGCGCGATCGATCGTATCCGGGATGAGCACGGCATAGCCGCGCGCCGCCCAAAGTCCGCGGCTCCTCACGACGAAGTTGTTGTCATGGCTTATGTCGCCGTCGCGCTCGATACCGACATCGCCTGATCCGCCAGGCAACATCACGATCGCGGCGCGGGGGTGCGGCGGCGTCACAATCAAGATGCGCTGAAGCTTTCCATCGGAAAGCGGAAGGTTGACGGTATGCTCAGGAGCTTCGCCGGCCGGCGCACGAGGCGCCGCCGACTGGGCGCGGGTGTCCGATGGCGAGGCAACCGAGACGCCAACAACGGCAATCAAAACGGCCAGAAGCAGAGCGTGAAACCGGTACGCCATCGACGAGGTTGCTTTCGCGTCTGTTAGACTGATCACGAATGTTGTGGAAATGCCGCCGAGAGGATCGCATGCAAAAGATGAACGAATTATCGCCGCGTCAAATTGCAAGCCGCGCCATTTCGCGACGTTTGGTGCTGGGCGGGGCCGCCGCAATCGTGGCGTCGCCCGTGCTCGCCGAGCAATGCCGCATTGGACCGCCCGAACACCCGAAAGGCCCGCTTGTCTGGCTCGATTTGGACCAGGTGGAACTGGACGCGGCTTATGATCAGTCAGCCTACGCGCCGCTCGGCGGTCAAATTCGTGCACGATTTTCGAGCGCCAGCGAAGAGGTGCGCACGCTGCTGGGTGCGCCGCAACGTTTGGCTTACGGTCCGAGCGAATTCGAAAAGCTCGACATTTATCGGACCAGGCGCCCGAGAGCGCCGATATTTGTGTATTTTCACGGCGGCGCGTGGCTGCGCGGCTCCGCCAAAGACAGCGCCTTTCCCGCCGAAATGTTCGTTCGAGCGGGTGCGCACTTCGTGGTGCCAGATTTCATTCCGATCAGCGCCGCCAACGGCGACTTGCGCGTCATGGCCGAGCAGGTGCGTCGCGCGATCGCTTGGACCTATGCCAACGCCGCGACCTTCGGCGGCGATGCCGAGCAGCTCTATATCGCCGGCCACTCTTCCGGCGGACACCTTTGCGGTGTCGCGCTGGTGACGGACTGGAGGAACGATTTCAACTTACCCGAGACGGTCGTGAAGGGCGGGCTGTGCGAGAGCGGCATGTACGATTTGAAAGCCGTGCGGCTCTCGGCCCGCAGCAAATACGTGAAATTTACCGATCAGATCGAGGAGGAGATGAGTCCGCAGCGCCATCTCGATCTCATTCGTGCGCCCGTTGTGGTCACTTATGGCACCAACGAAACTCCGGAATTCCAGCGCCAGAGCCACGACTTCGTCGCGGCGATGAAAGCCGCCGGAAAGCCGGTCGAATTAATCGTTGCGGAGAACTTCAATCACTTTGAAACCGAGGAGTCGCTGGGCAACCCCTATGGGCCGAATGGGCGCGCGGCGCTGGCGTTGATGAAGCTCGCTCCGGCGTGACAGCTCTCATCGTGGGGTATCCACGGCCTTTCTTCAATCGCTGACGCCATCGCGGTCTTCGACCGCCATCATCGTCCCGAGCAGAACGGCGATAAGTTTTTCTTTCCCTGCCGTTTCCGCGAACACATCGGCTTGGGTTAGCACCAGCGTTCGGCCCGGTTTCAGGACTTGCCCGCGAGCAATGATGCGATCGCCGATCGCCGGCGAAACGAAATTGATCTTGAACTCGACAGTCAGAACGCCGGTACCCGGCGGCATGACGCTAAGGGCGGAGTATCCGGCGGCGGTGTCCGCGAGCGCGCTGACGATTCCACCATGAACGAAGCCATGCTGTTGCGAGGTGACCGGTGATGGCCGGAGCGCGATTTCGACCGAGCCGCGCGAGATCGGCCCGATGGTCGCGCCGATCGCCGTCATGTGTCCTTGCTTCGCGAAACTGGCTCGAATGCGCTGTTCGTTCGTCGCGTTGTCTGACACTGACTACCCCCGTCACGCCGTCCTCTGCTCGCTCAAGCCTAATTCCTTGACCGTCTCCTCACGCATCAAGAATTTCTGCACCTTGCCGGTGACGGTCATGGGGAAGTTGTCGACGAACTTGATGTAGCGCGGAATCTTGTAATGGGCGATCTGGCCCTTGCAAAAGCTTTGAATCTCGCCGGCTTCGGCACTGGCGCCGGGCTTGAGCTTGACCCAGGCGCATAATTCCTCGCCATATTTTTGGTCCGGCACGCCGACCACCTGCACCGTCTCGATCTTGGGATGGCGGAACAGAAACTCCTCGACCTCGCGCGGATAAACGTTCTCGCCGCCGCGGATCACCATGTCCTTGATACGGCCGACAATGTTGCAATAGCCGTCCTCGTCCAAAGTGGCGAGATCGCCGGTATGCATCCAACTGGCGCGGTCGATCGCCTCGGCGGTGCGCTCGTCATCATCCCAGTAACCGAGCATCACCGAATAGCCGCGGGTGCACAATTCGCCCGCGGTGTTCGGCGGCACGATACGGCAGTCGGCGTCGACGATCTTGACCTCGAGGTGCGGTTGGACGCGGCCGACGGTGGAGACGCGGCGCTCCAGCGGATCGTCGTGCGAAGTCTGCGTCGAAACCGGGCTGGTTTCGGTCATACCGTAGGCGATGGTGACTTCGCCCATATGCATCTCGTTTACACAGCGCTTCATGACTTCGATTGGGCAGGGCGCCCCGGCCATGATGCCGGTGCGCAGCGACGAAAGATCGAAGCGGGGAAATTCGGGATGGCCGAGTTCGGCAATGAACATTGTCGGTACGCCGTAGAGCGCGGTGCAGCGCTCGGCTTCGACCGCTTGCAGCGTCGCGAGCGGATCGAATCCTTCGGAAGGATAGACCATGGCGGCGCCGTGGGT
>DAIUEQ010000213.1:0-5595 GCA_036845025.1 Xanthobacteraceae bacterium
TTCTTCGCTTGCTCGAACATGTCGCGCACGCGTGACGCGCCAACACCGACGAACATCTCGACGAAGTCGGAGCCCGAAATGGTGAAGAACGGCACGTTAGCCTCGCCCGCGACCGCGCGCGCGATCAACGTCTTGCCGGTGCCGGGCGGGCCGACCAGCAACAGGCCACGCGGAATGCGGCCGCCGAGCCGCTGGAATTTGCCAGGGTCGCGCAGGAACTCGACGATCTCCTGCAAGTCCTGCTTGGCCTCATCGACACCGGCCACGTCCTCGAACGTGACACGGCCATGCGCTTCGGTCAGAAGCTTGGCGCGCGACTTGCCAAAGCCGAGCGCCTTGCCGCCGGCGCCCTGCATTTGCCGCGAGAGGAAAATCCATACGCCGATCAGCGCGACGAAGGGCAGCCAGGAGATCAAGAGCGAAACGAACCACGGCACGTTCTCGGTCTGAGGCCGCGCCGTGATCGCCACATTCTTATTGTACAATCGCTGCACCAAAGACGGATCGCTCGGCGCGTAGGTCTGGAACGAATGACCGTCGCTGAACGTGCCGTGAATTTCCGGCCCCTGAATGACGACGTCGCGCACGCGGCCTTGATCGACCTCGGTCAGCAATTGCGAGAAGGAAATGTCTTGCGAGGTGGTGTGCTGGCCGGGATTCTGGAAAAGCGTGAAAAGAGCAAGCAGCAGTAGGACAATAATGACCCAAAGGGCGAAATTCCGAAGATTGGCGTTCATTTCATGTCCCCGGCCGGTGACCCGGCGTCCGGCCGTTCAAGCCTGCTAACGAATAATGGCCGCTTCGCGTCTCTCTATACCCTCGGCAATGTAGGGTCCGGGTGGGGCCCTGCCAAGGGAAGCCCAGAATATGGAAACGGCCGAATTTACAATTATTTCTTAAAGGTCTTATTGCGGGTTCGGCGCTTTGCCGCTTTCCGGCGCGGCGGCGCGCGTTTGATGGTCAATTTCCCGTCGCCAAGGCGAACGAGCGCGCCCGCAAGGGTGCGCCCCGTCAGCGGCGGCGACGCGCGCAAGCTGTCATAAACGAGTTCGAGCTTGCCGAGTTCGACCGGCCCTTCGTCGCCGACATGGGCGATCGCCCGGCCGAGAAGGCGCAACCCCACTTCATGCGGAAGATCGCCGAACGCTCCTGCAGCGAAGACGATCGGTCCGCGCCGGCGCCAAGGCTCCGGCGCGAGTGCGGCACGCGCGGCGCCGACCGCAAATTCAACTGCCGCTTCCGCGCGCCTCATGCGCGAGCCCAACCGCGCCAAAGTTTTCGCGTCGAGACCCTCGGCCGCGAGCCGCGGCAACAAGCCGCGCAGCCGCGTGCGGGCAAAGCGCGGATCGTGGTTGCTCGGATCATCGTTGTAATGAATGCCGGCAGCTTTCAGCGTCGCGATGAGACGTGTCTTTGGGATGCCGAGCAGCGGACGAAGGAGAAACATACCCCTCGCTCCACCTGCGGGGAGAGTTGAAATCGCCGCCATTCCGGCAAGCCCGGTGAGCCCGCTGCCACGCGCCAGACGAAACAGCAGGGTCTCGGCCTGATCGTCGAGCGTATGTGCGGTGACGACATGCGCGAAACCGGCGCGCGCCGCTTCTCCCGCCAACAAGCGATAGCGCGCAGCGCGCGCCGCCGCTTGCAAGCCGCTGTTTGGTTTTTTCCCGCGCCAGCGGACGGTGCGATGCGCGACACCGAGCCGGCGGGCGAGCCGCTTCACCGCCGCGGCCTCACCGCGAGATTCGCGACGAAGCCCATGATCGATGGTGACAGCGACGAGTTTGGGCGGGCGCTTCTGCTCCGATTTTATTCGCCTCGCCCAAGCCGCGGCCACGACAAGAAGAGCGGTCGAGTCGGGACCGCCGGAAACGGCAAGGATCAGGCCGCGCAGATCTGCAAGACCACCGAACAGCGCGTTCGCTTCATCCGCGCCAAGCGCTGCATCAGCAATGGCCACGCTTTTGTTCTCGATCCACCGCTTGCTTTATGCCGGCGGAAACGTGCGGATATTTGCGCAACACTTCGCCGAGCGATGCACAGGCGGCTTCTTTCTCACCCAAAGCAGCGAGCGATTGGCCTAGCCGCAATAAAGCTTCCGGCGCGCGCGCGGTCGTCTCGTATTTGGTTGAAACAGCGAGGAAGGATTCGGCGGCATCGCGATATTGCTGCTGCTGAAAAAGACTTTCGCCGAGCCAATACTGCGCTTCCGGCGCCAGCCGGTCGCTTGGATATTGCCGCAAGAAACCGCGGAAGGTGTCGGCGGCGAGCGCATAGTCTTTGTGCAGCACATAGCCGTAGGCGAGATCGTAAGCGTCGCGCGGCGAATTGCTGGGCGGCAGCGTGGCCTGCATGGCTCCCGTCGCGCTCGGATTGGCGGGCGGCGGCGGCGGTAATTCTCCGGGCGGCCGCGAAAGATCAAGCGGCGCGCCAAGCTGGCGGCCTCCCGAGGCTGTCGCATCAGAGATCGGCGGCGGCGGCTCGGTCGCGGCGGTGCTGGTGCCAAGCTGTCGCGGCGCTCCGGGCGCGTTCGGGCTTGCGGCCGGATCGAACGCGTCGCTACGCCGCATCCCGGTGATCGGTGGCGGCTCGACCGGCGGCGGCGACGGGGCAGGAGCCGCCGCGGCCACAGGTGGTGGCACGGCGGCGGGCGGCGGCAGTTGCGCGGCTTGATGTTGCGGCGGCGCGTTCACTGTGGGCGGTGGTAATTGCGCGGCGGGACGCTGCGGCGCAGCCGCGGCAGGCGGCGTTCCCGCGCCCAGCCTCTGGACTTGCTGCTCAAGCTGCTGATTGCGGTATTGCAATTCCTCGATGGTGCCGGTCAGCGTGCGGATCGTGCCTTCCAGTCGCTCGATGCGCGTCACAAGTTCCGACGAGTCTTGCGCCAGCGCCGGCATGCCCCCAAGCACGGCCGCAAAAACAACAGCAAATACGGACGCGAAGCGGATCATCGCCTGGCACAATTGCGGTGGAATAGTGGCGCCTACCATAGTCTGCCCTGCGTCCAAATTGTGACAGTTGGCGTTGCCGGCGTGCGCATTATGGCTCCGAACCTTTATCTTTTCTAACATTGGCATGAGGACGTGCCGCGATGTCGGCGCCTTAGGACGCGGGTTGCACGCGCGGATGCTTGCGCGCGGCGCGCCATTCCTCGATGCGCTGCATCACCACGTAGAACGACGGCACGAAGACCACGACGAGGCAGGTCGAGGCGATCATGCCGCTGAAGACGGCGATGCCGATCGACCGCCGTGCACCGGCGCCCGCACCGGTCGCGATGACGAGCGGGAAGACGCCCAGAATGAAAGCGAACGAGGTCATTAGGATGGGCCGAAACCGGAGCCTCGCTCCTTCGACCGCAGCCGCCATGATGTCCATTCCCTCGGCGCGTTTTTGGCGTGCATATTCCACCACCAGGATCGCGTTCTTGCTGCCGAGCGCGATTAACAGGATGAGGCCGATCTGGGTGTAAAGGTTGTTAGCAACGCCGAGGCCGGTCAGCGCACCGACCGTTCCAATCAACGCCAGCGGCACGCAGAGAATCACCGACAGCGGCAGGATCCAGCTCTCGTACTGGCCCGCCAATACGAAATAGACCAGCAACACCGCAAAGCCAAAGACGTAATAGATTTGCGAGCCGACCGCCTTCTCCTGATAGGAGATCGCAGTCCATTCGTAGCCTGTTCCGGCCGGCAGCGCCTGCGCGCCGATCTGGTCCATGATGTCGAGCGCCTGTCCCGAACTGAAGCCGGCGGCAGCGCTGCCGACGACCGTCGCCGACGGGTAGAGATTGTAGAGACTGATCAGTGGCGGACCCTGGGCTTCCTTGACATCGACCACCGTACCGACCGGCGTCATGGTTCCGTTGCCCGCTTTGACCTTGAGATTCTCAACGGCTTGGATGGTCGCGCGATATTCGGGCAGCGCCTGGGTGTACACCTGGAATACGTGTCCGAACTTGTTGAACTGGGCCGCATAAGTCGATCCGACGTACCCCGCCAGAGCCGAAAAGACATTGCCGACCGTGATACCGAGCGTCTCGGCCTTGACGCGATTGACGGTGACGCTGAGCTGTGGGGCACCGGCACGGAAGGTCGTCCCCAGCCTTTGTAGAGCCGATTGGGCGCTGGCGTCTCTGATCACGGCGTCGGTCAGGCTCTGTAGCAGCGCGTAGTTGAAATCACCGTTCCTTATCTCGACTTGCATGCTGAAGCCGCTGACGTTGCCGATGCCTTGGATCGGCGGCGGCAGCAGCGTGAACGCGACGGCCTGTTTCACGTCTTGCAGGGAGCGGCTCAGATGCTGATAGATCGAACGCAGATCCTGTCCCTTCTGCTTGCCGCGCACGTCCCAATCAGCGAGGACGACGAAAGCGACGCCGGCATTGGCAAGGTGGGACATGTTGTCGAGTATCGAAACGCCGGTGACGGTGACGACATGCTCGACGCCTGGAACATTCTTTGCGGCCGTTGAGATTTGCTGCATGACCGCATCAGTGCGTTCCTTGGAGGCACCGTCGGGTAGCAGTGCGCTAACAATCAGATAGCCCTGGTCCTCGTCCGGCAGGAACCCGGTTGGCACGCGAATGAGCCCCCAAATCGCAACGCCGATCAGAACAAACGCAAGAACCACCATGGCGATGCTGCGCCGGGTCATCGCGCCGACGAGCCCGGTATAGGCCCGCTCGGTGGCGCCGAAGGCGGCGTTGAATCCGCGAGAGAACAGGTTGCGCCGCGCCTCCGGTATCGGCGGCCGCAGCCACAGCGCGCTTTGCGTAGGCTTCAAGGTCACGGCGTTTATGGCGCTGATGAAGGCAGTAGCCGCAATGACGAGCGCGAACTGCCGGTAGATCTGTCCGGTCAGGCCCGGCAGGAACGCGGCGGGAATGAAGACCGACATCAGCACGAGCGTGATGCCGATGACCGGACCTATCAGGTCATCCATCGCCCTACCCGCGGCCTCGCGGCCCGGGATACCTTCTTCGACATAGCGCGAGACACCCTCGACGATGACGATCGCGTCGTCGACGACGATGCCGATCGCGAGCACGATGGCAAATAGCGTGGAAAGATTGATGGAGAATCCGAGCGCCGCCATGGCGGCGAAAGCGCCGATGATTGTCACCGGGACGGTTGTCGCCGGGACCAGCATCGCGCGCCAATTTTGCAGGAAGACGAGAATGACGACGAGAACCAGGACGCCAGCCTCGAACAGCGTGAGATAGACCTCTTTGATCGCCGCTTTCACGAATTTCGTCGTATCAAAAGGCGTCACATAGGTGAGGCCTTTCGGGAAACTCTTGGCGAGCTCTTCCATTTTAGCGTGGACTGCGTCGGCGACCGCGATCGCGTTGGCGTCGGGCAACAGCGAGATTTGGATCCCGGATGCTGGTCGGCTGTCGAGATTGAACGACGAGCTGTAGGTCTGAGCGCCGAGCTCAGCGCGGCCGATATCGCGGATCCTGGTGATTTGTCCGCCATTTTTAGAATCGACTTTGACGACGATGTTCTCGAACTCGGCGGCATCGTCCAAGCGGCCTTTGAGGTCGAGTGTATATTGGAAATCCTGGCCCTTCGGCGCCGGCGGCGCGCCGAC
>DAIUEQ010000214.1:0-5579 GCA_036845025.1 Xanthobacteraceae bacterium
GCCGTATCGTGGAGCACGGCACGGCTCGTTGTCTCACCCAACTGTGCAAGCGCATTACGGTGAGCCGCGACCAAGTCTGAGTAATTGGTCCACAATTTCTCAACGGGAAAATTCGAGCCGAACATGGAACGCTCGGGACCAAATATCTGGAGCGTTTCGCGCACAATGGCTGCGATATGCTCCGGATCGTTCCTGTGGATGAAAGTCCCGAGCGCTGAAAGCTTGGTCACGACATTCGGAGCTGCGGCGAGTCGCTTCATTCCATCACGCCACACCTGCCAACCTTCTTCAGACGTGTCCTCCAACATGCCGGCGTGCTGTAGGATAAACGTGACCTTCGGCGCGCTGGCGGCGAGCTCGGCCGCGCCATTCATCTGACCGGCAAAGACCTGCAGGTCGAAGCTCCAGTCATAGTCGGCAAGACGCGCGATATTGCGCTGCAATGCCGGATTGCCGGCAAGGTTTGGCTCTGCGGCGAAACGATATTGCGGGTTTTTGTGCCAGTGCAGTTGCATGCGCAAGCCGCGCATGCCGCGATATTTCTTCAGCCGGTCGAATTGTGGACGGGCGTCGTCGGCGAGGAAATCCGCGTAACCGACAATCCCTTGGGGAAAGCCGGTCTCGTCCGCCGCGTTCTGCACGTAGGCGACCTCATCCTCAAAGGCTGGTTTCGCCCAGTTCGCTTGCACGTAAACGGATTGGACAACGCCGCTGCCAGTGAGGTCGTCGAGGAACTCGCTGATCGGATAATCGCGCCGGATCGGCTCGTAGGGTCCGAAGATGCGGGGCTGCATCGGGCCATCGAGCCATGGCAGGTCGCGACGGCGCCAGATGTGGTGGTGGGCATCGATGATATCGGTCATGTCGCGGCTTTCAATGTCGGGATTGCACGGTAATTGTTGCGTTCAACCGTTTATAACGCGCCGGAACGGCATAGTGGGGGAGGGTCTTAACACATCGCGTTTGCCGATGGCGACGGCAGCAGATGGGTGTTAAGCGTGAGGCTTATGGCGACTTGCGGGTCGGCCGTAGGCAACGTGGGCGTGCGTTTATATATGGCGTTTGCGGCTAGTGCGGCGGTTCGGAAATCCGCATTATTTTTGCCGTAAAAAGCGGAGAGGCAAATGCGCATTGTCTGCGTCGGCGGAGGCCCTGCCGGGCTCTATTTCGGCCTCTTGATGAAGAAAGAGAATCCGGCGCACCGGGTCTCTGTCGTCGAGCGCAATCGGCCCTACGACACCTTCGGTTGGGGCGTCGTATTTTCCGACGCTACCATGGACAATATGCGTGCCTGGGATGCCGCTACCGCCGATGAAATCGAAAGCGCATTCAATCATTGGGACGATATCGAGGTTTTGATCAAAGGCCGGCGCATGCGCACTACCGGCCACGGCTTTGTCGGCATCGGCCGCAAGAAGCTTCTGAATATCTTGCAGTCACGTTGCGAAGCGCTGGGCGTCGAACTCGTCTTCGAACGTGAAGTCGATTCCGATCTCGAATTTCCCGACGCCGATCTGATCATCGCCTCGGACGGCGTGAATTCAAAGATACGCAACCGGTATAAGGAGTTCTTCAAGCCCGACCTGATCGTGCGGCCGAATCGTTTCATTTGGCTCGGTACCGACAAGCTGTTTGATGCCTTTACCTTCGATTTTCGCCGCACCGAGCACGGCTGGTTCCAGGCGCACATCTACAAATTCGATCAAAGCACGTCGACTTTCATCATCGAAACCACGGAAGATATTTTCAAAGCGCACGGTCTCGACCAGGCCGACGAAGCCACTTCCATCGCGTTCTGCGAGAATCTGTTTGCCGAAGTCTTGGATGGCGCCAAGCTGATAAGCAACTCCCGGCATCTGCGCGGCTCGGCTTGGCTGAATTTCGCGCGGCTGACCTGCGGCAAGTGGAGCCACTTCAACGGGCAAGGCCACGTCGTGTTGATGGGCGACGCCGCGCACACTGCGCATTTCGCCATAGGCTCCGGCACCAAGCTCGCGTTGGAAGACGCCATTGAGCTGACCAGGCAGTTCAAAAAGATTGGCGACACGCCGGACAGAATTCCGGCCGTGCTCGATGCCTATGAGGAGGTGCGCGCCGTCGACGTGGCGCGGATTCAGAACGCGGCGCGCAACGCCATGGAATGGTTTGAAGTCGTCGGCAGCCGTTATGCCGACACGCTTGAGCCGGAACAGTTCATGTACTCGCTGCTAACGCGCTCGCAGCGCATCAGTCACGAGAACTTGCGGCTGCGGGATCGGGAATGGCTGGAGGGCTACGAACGCTGGTTCGCGGCGCGCGCCGGCATCAATATCGATCCCGAGGGGCCGCCGGTCCCGCCGATGTTCACGCCGTACCGGGTGCGTGGGCTGAGCCTTGCCAATCGCATCGTCATGTCGCCGATGGCGATGTATTCGGCGAACGACGGAGTTCCGAATGACTTCCATCTCGTACACTTCGGCAGTCGCGCGCTCGGCGGTGCGGGCCTGATTTTCGGCGAGATGACCTGCGTGTCGCCGGACGCACGCATCACCCCTGGTTGCCTCGGGCTGTGGAACGACGAGCAGACGGTGGCGTGGAAACGGATCGTCGATTTCGTCCACGGCACGACAGCGGCAAAATTCGGCTTGCAACTCGGCCATGCCGGCCGCAAAGGCTCGACACGCGTGGCGTGGGAAGGCATCGATCAGCCGCTCCTGGACGGCAACTGGCCGTTGATCTCCGCGTCAGAGCTGCCTTACATGGCGACTAGCCAGGTGCCGCGCGCCATGACGCTTGATGACATGGAGCGCGTCAAGGCGGACTTCGTCGCCGCGACAAAGCGCGCGATCGAGGTCGGCTTCGATATCCTCGAACTCCACTGTGCCCACGGATATTTGCTGTCGAGCTTTCTTTCGCCGTTGACCAACCATCGCACCGACGAGTACGGCGGCTCGCACGAAAACAACGCGCGCTATCCGCTCGAAGTGTTCCGTGCCATCCGCGAAGTATGGCCGCAGGACAAACCGATCTCCGTCCGGCTGTCGTGTCATGACTGGACCGAAGGCGGCAACACGCCCGTCGACGCCGCGATCTACGCCAAAATGTTTAAGGATGCCGGCGCCGATCTGGTCGATTGCTCTTCCGGCCAGGTGTCGAAGGAGGAGAAGCCGGTCTACGGCCGTCTATTCCAGACCCCGTTCGCGGACAAGCTCCGCAACGAGGTGGGAATTGCAACGGTGGCAGTCGGCGCGATCTCGGAAGCCGATCATGCCAATTCGATCATTGCCGCTGGGCGCGCGGACCTTTGCGCCATCGCCCGGCCGCATCTCGCCGATACCGCCTGGATCCTGCACGAGGCGGCGAAGATTGGCGTCAAGTCGATCGCCTGGCCGAAGCAATATCTGTCCGCGAAGGTGCAATACGAAGCCAACCTGGCGCGTGCCGCTATTCCGCGGCCGAATTGAAACGGAGCCGGCGCGTGGCTGACTATTCGCTCGACAACCGCCACGTCCTCATCACTGGCGCCGGCACCGGAATAGGCGCGGCGATCGCGACGGCCTGCGCGAAAGCGGGCGGACGTGTCAGCTTGGCCGCCCGACGCGGCGATCCGCTGACCGCGTTGCAAGCTTCGCTCGGGGCGGACCGCGCGCATGCCGTTGCCGACTTCGATGTCACCGACGCGGATAAAGTGCGGGCGGGCGTCGCCGCCGCGCGGCGCGAGTTCGGCCCGATCGATGTACTGGTGAATAACGCCGGCGAAGCGCCGAGCACGCCGTTTGTGAAGACCGACTTGGCGACGTGGAACAAGGTTCTCGCAGTCAATCTTACCGGCGCGTATCTCGTAACCAAAGAGATCGTGCCCGACATGATCGACAAGCGCGCCGGGCGCGTGGTCAACGTCGCCTCGACGGCCGGATTAGTCGGCTACGCTTACGTATCGGCCTATGTCGCCGCCAAGCACGGCGTCATCGGGCTGACGCGCAGCCTTGCGCTGGAATTTGCCCGCACCGGAATAACCGTCAATGCGGTTTGCCCCGGCTATACCGAAACGCCCATGTTCGAGCAGGCGGTTGCCAACATTGTCGCCAAGACCAAGCGCAGCGTCGACGAAGCGCGTGCAACGCTCGCCTCATCGAATCCGCAGGGCAGGGTGATCACGCCGCAAGAGGTCGCTGAAACCGTGCTCTGGCTTGCCTCGCCGGCGGCGCGGTCCATCACGGGTCAAGCCATCGCGATCGCTGGCGGCGAGGTGATGGTCGGTTAAAGATTTGATTTATCTGGCTGAAAGTACTTGAAGCCTATAAATTTCAACCTTAAAATGTTTCCATTCTTGCGTTTCACGACTCGACCGCACGATGCGATCCCGTCCGAATATTAGAGGCGTCGCGTGCAGGAAACAACGAGCGTTCCGCTGGACGCGGAAACAAAAGTTATCGAGCGTCCAGCTGATCACGAAAGCGAGTTGCGGCTTTGGCTGCGGCTTTTGACGTGCGCAACTTTGATTGAAGGCGAAGTTCGCCGCCGGTTGCGCCAGGAATTCAACGTCACGCTGCCGCGTTTCGATCTCATGGCGCAACTTGATAAGGCGCCGGGCGGAATGACATTGGGTGAGCTGTCGCGGCGCATGATGGTGTCTAATGGCAACGTCACCGGACTCTCCGAGCGGCTGGTGGCGCTCGGACTGCTCGACCGGCGGCAATCGCGCAGCGACCGGCGCGCACAAATCGTCAGCCTGACAGCCGAAGGCCGGCGCGTGTTTCGCGCCATGGCGCGGGCGCATGAAGGCTGGATCGCGGAAATATTTTCAGAACTCGCGCCGACCGACGTCGAGACCTTGATGCGGCTTCTGGCAAAAGCCAAGACTTCGGCGCGCGCCGCTGTCGCCGGAGCACAGCCGCGATGACGAGCGCCAACCCCGTAGCGTTGCCGATCAAAACCTACGCGGCGCAGCATGTCCTTCTTGCCGTCGCCGACGCGGTTGCAGTCATTACCCTTAACCGTCCGGAGCGAAAGAACCCGCTGACCTTCGAGAGTTATGCGGAGCTGGGCAATATCTTTCGTGCGACGGCGCGCGACAAAAGTGTGAAGGCGATCGTCGTCACCGGAGCCGGCGGCAATTTCTGCTCGGGCGGCGACGTGTTCGAGATCATCAAGCCGTTGACGGAAATGAATGCGAGCGGTCTCCTCGACTTCACCCGCATGACCGGCGAGCTGGTCAAGGCGATGCGCGCGGCGCCGCAGCCGATCATTGCCGCCATCGACGGCGTCTGCGCCGGCGCGGGCGCAATCATGGCGATGGCGTCAGACATCCGCATCGGCACGTCGACCGCCAAGGTTGCGTTCTTGTTCAATCGCGTCGGGCTTGGCGGCTGCGATATGGGCGCTTGTGCGATCCTGCCGCGGATTGTCGGCCAGGGCCGTGCCGCCGAACTCTTGTTCACCGGTCGCTCGATGGGCGGCGAGGAGGCCGAGCGCTGGGGCTTTTTCAACCGGCTGTCCGCGCCCGACAAAGTGCTGGCCGATGCGCAAAAACTCGCCGCCGAGCTTGCCGCCGGGCCGACATTCGGCAACGCCATGACCAAGCGCATGCTGGAAATGGA
>DAIUEQ010000215.1:0-5419 GCA_036845025.1 Xanthobacteraceae bacterium
AAGCGACGTTCCCGGTATCGTGTCTGGTGGTCAAGCGCGGCGGTATGGTGGTGTTTTGCGCGGGCACCTCGGGTTACAACATCACGTTCGACGCGCGTTACGTGTGGATGCGGCAGAAACGGGTGCAGGGCTCGCACTTCGCGCACCTGAAGCAGGCGAGCGCCGCCAACCGCTTCGTCATGGACCGCCGCATCGATCCGTGCATGAGCGACGTGTTTCCATGGGCCAAGATCCCCTACGCGCACGAACTCATGCGGACCAATAAGCATAAGCCGGGCAACATGTCGGTGCTGGTCAATGCGCCGCGTCCAGGCTTGCGCAATTTCGACGACGCGTTGGAAGCGGCGTCATTGCCGGAACTAGCCGGCCAAGTCATCCGCGCCTAAGGGTGCGGTTAGACGGGCGGCAGCGCGGTCGCGAGAGCTCTCTGCACGGCCTGTGCTTTTCGCCAACGGATGTAGCTGAGCGTCGCGCGTTCGGTGGCCGCTTTGCATGACGCCGCGAAGCCGAGCAGCAGAAACGCCGCCCATAAAACCCAATTCGCCAATTCGAGCGCGCTGACGGCCAGGACGATGGCGCCGCGGCCGAGCAATTTAATGATGGCGCGCGTTTTGCCGCCATTGGCCGCCGCGAGCCGCGCGAAGCGCGACACTTCTTCCGGTGTCTCGGCCACCTTCAGACTATCGAGTGCGGCGCTCGCGCCGGCTTTGCTTTCGACGCGGCCGACATTGCCGGCAAGATCGGCGAGGCCTCCGGCCTCTTCCACCTTAACCACATCGCGGGCGACGCGGGTAAGAAGTACGGGATTAAGCCGGCCGGTGCGGCGCGCAACCTTGAAAAGCGTGGCACCGGCCCGCGCCGGAACTCCCACGCCAAGCGAGGCGTAAGTCCCCGCAGTGATCGCAAGCCCGGCGCCGGCGAGACCGAGTATCCACGGATCGGCGTGCTGGCCGGTGAGATAGCGGGTACCTTCGCGGGTGGCGTCGCGGATATCGCCGAAGACGAAGAGGTCGCCGAACGCCGTACCGGCCAAACTTGCGACATCGACAGGTTCGCCGGTCCATAAGCCTTGGACGAAGCGGCCGGCGATGTGCCTGAGCGAGGCATCTTTGACCTGCGCGGCCTCAACCCGATCGGCCAGCCCCGGATCGATGGCGACGCCGCGGTCGGCGGCGAGATCAACGAAGCTCTGCGCAAGATCGCTGTCGTCGGCCGCAAGCGCTGCGCCGATTTCGCGCTCGGCAACGTCTTGATTGAAGCTTCGGCTAAGCGCTTGGTCGGCGATCGCGACTGGATCGTCCGTTCTGGCAGTCTCGTAAGCGTCGGCGCCGCCACGAATGGCGAAGATTGCGCCCGCTGCAAAAACCGCGACACCCGCAAGAGCGAATAGCGGATGTTGCGCGACGCGAATGATTCTCACCTGCCGTCCCCGGATCTTCGTCGCGCCGTATCGAGCGCATGTTGGGACGAAGCCTAAATTCGTGGCTTTTTAGCAGCGAGCTTAGTTCCCCTTATCCTCGCGCGCACGGTCGATCGCGGCGTTAAGCTCACCGCCAAAGATGAAGATCCAGGCGCTGTAATAGAGAAATACCAGCGCGACCATCGCCGAGGCGAGGCCGGCGTAATAGGTGACGTAAGTGTAGGCGAAGTTCGCGAGGTAACGGCCGAAGGCGGTGCCGCAGACGAGCCACAGCACCAGCGTCGCCATGATCCCGGGCCATACGCGGCTGATGCTGCGGCGTCCGGCGGGCAACCACATGTGCAGGAGAAAGAGGGCGAAGGCGATCACCACAGCGCCGATGCCGAAACGCGCAAAGTCGTAATGGGATTCAAGCGGCGCGATCCACGGTGCATATTTGGTCGCCGTCTGGAAAATCAGCGGACCTAGGACCACCAGGAAGGCCAGCGCCAACATGGAAAAAGCGCTGACCAGAACGTAACCGATCGATTCAAGTCGCAACAACCACCAGCCACGGGTCTCCTGCAAGCCATAGGCGCGATTGAGCCCGATGCGCAGGCTCTCGACGCCGCTCGAGGCGAAATAGACCGAGAACACGGCACCGAGCGTCAGGACGCCGCCGTGCGCCGTAGTGAGTACGTTGTGGATCTGAGCGGCGATCGGTGTCGCCACCTGTTTGGGCCAGACGGCAAACATGAGGCGCGCCACTTCGTCGGCGAGATTGAAGGAGCCGACAAAACCGGCGATCGCCGTTACCACAATGAGAAACGGGAACACCGCCAGCAGCACGGAGAGCGAAATGTGGCTGGCGATCGCCCAACCGTCGTCGCGGTTGAAGCGATAAAAAGCGTCGACAATCACGTGAAAACTCAGGCGGAGCGTTTGCAAGGCTTTCATCAGCGGCAACGGCTAAATCCGGTTGCCCTCAGATATGCCATTCCTGCGATTCTGCGAAGCCTTCACGCCTTCTGCAGATGCCAGCTTCGCGGCCGATTTATGTGCAGGAGCGGCCGTCGGGAAGGGCCGCGGGTACTTATGCCGCCAGAACGTCGGCGAGAAAATGCCGCACTTCGTTTTCCAAGCTTTCCGCCTCGACGGCAAGCGCGTCGGCTAGCGCCTTGACGTCGGTGGCGGTCGCGCGTGCGCCCATTGTGGCGCCGGCGACGCGGCTGATCGAACTTGCCCCGGCCTTCGCCTCGGAAGCGGCTTGATTGACGCCCCTAGCGATCGCTGCAACCGCGGTGGTCTGCTGCTCCACTGTGGCGGCAACCGCCGTCGCCAGGGTCGACATGTCGTCGATGACCGAAGAAACCTGCTCGATTGCCTGGGCGGCGTCCGAGGTGGCCGACTGGATCGCGCCGATCTGTGCGGCGATATCTTCGGTCGCCCGCGCGGTCTGCGCCGCAAGCGTTTTGACTTCGGAAGCCACGACGGCAAATCCTCGTCCGGAATCTCCGGCGCGCGCGGCTTCTATGGTCGCGTTTAGCGCCAACAAGTTGGTTTGGCCGGCGATAGCCTTGATGAGCCCGATCACTTCGCCGATACGCTCGGCGGCGTCGCCGAGCTGCGACATAGTGTTGGCGGTACGTTTGGACTCGGCAACAGCGCGGGCGGCGACTTCGCTCGATTTCATGGCGTGCGAAGCGATTTCCTCGATCGACACCGCAAGTTCTTCAATCGAGCTTGCGACCGTGGCGACATTGGTCGAGGCGGCGCCGACGCTTTGCTCGGCGTCGCGCGCTTGCGACGAAACAGAATCGGCAGCGCTGTTAAGTCCATGCGATGCGCCGCCCAGCCGATCACCGGAAGCGCGCAACCGAGCCAGCACCTGTTCCACCGACGCCCGGAACTGCCCGATCATTGCGGCGACCGTTTCAACACGCCGCTCGCGCGTGGCGTTGGCTTTCATCTCTACGGCTGCCAACCGCCCGCGCTCGATCATATTGTCGCGAAACACGATCACGGTGCGCGCCATCGCGCCGATTTCGTCGCCGGCGCTTACCGACGGTATCGCCGCCGACGTGTCGCCGTCCGCGAGCTGCTTCATCGCCGAGCGCAGACCCGCAAGCGGCGTCGTAATGCTGCGGCCGATCAGCCAGCTCAACACGAAGCTGATCAAGACGGCTACCGAGGCGATCATTAAAATGAGGTGCCGGATCTGTGTTCGCGACACCGTGAGCGTGGTCACGGCATTGTTGGCGCTGAATTCGGCCGTTTCGATGATGCGGTCCGCCTCTGGCAGCACCCGCTCGGTCTCAGCGCCGATCCCGCGCACCACCGGCTCGATTGCATCGGTGCTGGCCGCCCATCGCGTGAAAGCCCGATCGTAAGCGCGGACCGTCGTGCTCAGGCGCTGCTTCATCGCGGAGTCGCCGTCCACTGCGTCAAGGGTGTCGCTGAATTTCTTGGCTTCCTCGACGAAGCCCTGGCGCGCCGCAATGCCCTGCGAATCGGGCATCACTTCCAAGGAGAAGCGCAGGCGGTTGAGCCGGTATTCGATCTCATAGCGCCGCATCCGCAGCAACGACATCGATAGGTCGGCGGCATCGGCGCCGGCCAGAAACAAATCATCGTGAATGAGTTTGGCGGCGGCATCGCTCGCCGTAACGAGTTCGCCGGTAAGGCCTTCGTTTTCACGAAAACCCAGCGCTTTCTCCTCCTGCACCAGAACGCCAAAGTGCGTGTTCAGATCCTCCACGGCGGATCGCAGCGGGGCGATGGCTTCCCGTTCCGAGGCGGCACGGGTCGCCGTTATGTTGTCGAGCGCTTGTAGGGCTACTTCCTGGCCCTCGGCGAAATCCCGGATTTCCCGATCGGAGGGATGCGCGACGAAACGCGTGGTGGCGGCGCGCATCAGCAAGAGGCCGGCTTTGAGATCGCGGCTGGCGTCGGCCGCGGCGGTGTCTCGGTGCACGCTGGTGAAGGCGCGTCCCACCTCGTTGTCGCCGATCATGAAAGCTATTCCGATGGCAAGAAATGCCACAACGGGAATGGCGACCAGCGCGATGACGCGGGAACGCACTGACAGTCTTGGCAACATGCGAAAAAGAACCTGAGGCGACACCATCAGAGGTCGCACCTTCCCCGCGCGATGCAATAAGCAAGTAATCGCAGATGGTTAAAAAATACCCGAATGGGAGGTGGCAGCGACCCTTTGGGTCAGACCTCGGCGGCCGACCTAAACGCTTGTCACATATCTCTCGTTCGCGCGGCCGCAGAGGATGCGGCACCGGACTGCCCCTCGCGGCGGTCTAAATGACCGATGGCAGGCGGGGGGCCCTTTGCCCGCCCACGCGACAATCGAGGGTGTTATTTCGCCTTCTCGTAAGGGTAGATCGCGTCGCCGGTTGACTGGTCGGGCGGGTAAACCACGGTCTGATAGCTCATGCCCCGCCAGGTTTCGAGGTTCGCGGCATCGGTGAGGTCGTGGTACTGAACCTGAAACAGCCCCGGCTTGGTCCATTCGCCTTCCAGACCGAAGCTGATGTCGCCGATGATAGTGTGGACCTCGTTGTGGTGCAGCCAGTCGGCGATCTTCGCGTCGTCGAGGCTCTTTGACCCCTCGACACCGGCGGCGAGCACCTGGAAGTCGGCATAGCCCCAGCCGCCGAGATAATAGCCAAGCGGATCGACTCCGGCTTCCTTGGCGCGGGCTTGGTATTTGTCGAAAAACGGTTTGGCGCGTGCCAACAGCTTCGGTGACGGCACCCAGGTTTCGTAATTGATAAAGCCGTTGAGTTTCGACTTCAGCCGGTCTTTGAACACGGTCGCCTGTAGACCGACCATTTCGCCGCCGATCATTTTTGGCTTGTAGCCGATCTCGTTGACCGACTGCACAATTCCGACTGAGCTGAGTGGATAAGAGGCGACCACCACAATATCCGGATTGGCAGCGGCGACGGCGCGAATAACCGGCGAAAAATCGGTCGTGCCGGGCGGAAAGCTTTTGTTGTAGACGAC
>DAIUEQ010000216.1:0-5409 GCA_036845025.1 Xanthobacteraceae bacterium
GAGTCGATCTTCCGGAAATGGGGCCTCGACTTTGCGGTGATCGGCGAGACAACACCGAGCAAGCGATTTCTGATCCGGCACGGCGGCACGGTGATGGCTGACTTGCCGATCAAGGAACTTGGCGACGAGGCGCCGGTTTACGAGCGACCGTTCGCCGAGAGCGTGAAATTGCCAATCATCAATGCCGCCTCGGTCAAGCCGCCGATGAGCATTGCCGATGCGTTGGAAAAGCTGATCGGCTCGCCGGACCTCTGCGCCAAGCGCTGGGTATTCGAGCAATACGACCACGTCATCCTGGGCAACACGGTTCAGCGGCCAGGCGGCGACGCCGCGGTAGTGCGGGTCAATGAAGGCCCGAAAGCGCTCGCGCTCACCTCCGACGTCACGCCGCGCTATTGCGAGGCCGATCCCTTCGAAGGTGGCAAGCAGGCGGTGGCCGAAGCGTATCGCAACCTCAGCGCCGTCGGCTCGCGGCCGCTGGCGCTGACCGACAATCTCAATTTCGGCAATCCGGAACGGCGCGAGATCATGGGGCAACTCGTCGGCTGCATCCGCGGCATCGGCGAGGCTGCGCGTGCGCTCGATTTCCCGATCGTTTCGGGCAACGTCTCGCTCTACAACGAGACCAATGGGCGGGCGATCCTGCCGACGCCGACCATTGGCGGGGTCGGTTTGCTGGACGATTTCACCAAATCAATGACGCTGGCGTTCAAAGCCGAGGGCGAGTCGATCCTGCTGGTCGGTGCGACGCAGGGCTGGCTCGGCCAGTCGCTTTATTTGCGCGAGGTCTGCGGGCGGGAGGAGGGCGCCCCGCCGCCGGTCGATTTGGCCGCCGAACGGCGCAATGCGGAGTTCATTCGCACGCTGATCCGCGATGGCCTGGCGACGGCGGTCCACGATATTTCCGACGGCGGAATCCTGGTGGCGCTTGCGGAGATGGCGATGGCTTCGCGCATCGGCGCGGTTCTCGAAGCGCCGCACGGCGCGATCGCTCATGCCTTCTGGTTCGGCGAAGACCAGGCGCGTTACGTCGTGACAGCGAAAGACCACGCTGCAGTCGAGCAGCGTGCCAAAGCGGCGTCGGTTCCGATCACCCGGATAGGAGCCACCGGCGGGCGGGTTATTGCTCTGGGCGAGGAGCGTCCGCTGCTCCTTGAAGCGCTCGTCGACAGGTTCGAGGGTTGGCTGCCATCGTACATGACAGAGTCGCGGTAACGCCTCACATGGCGGCGGGTGCCGGAAGGACATGAGCAAATGAAGCGCAGCACCGATCGCATTATAACGACGCATTCCGGCAGCCTGTCGCGGCCGCCCGACCTGCTCGCGCTCAATCGCGCCCGCGCGCAAGGCGAGAAAGTGGACGAGGCGGCTTATGAGCAATGTCTCAGCGACGCCATCGCCCAGGTCGTCAGGCGGCAGCGTGACGCGGGCATCGACGTTCCCGATGACGGCGAATTCCCAAAGCCGATGGCTGCGCAATTCGACTATGGCGCTTGGTGGAATTATGCGTTCGCACGGCTGGAAGGGTTCGTTCCCGCGGAGTCGGTGCCCGAATCCAAGCACAAGAAGTCCGGCGTCGCCGAGCTCGCGCTGACGTCTTTCGGCAACCGCCGCGACTGGCAGAAATTTAGTGAGTTTTATCAGGACCCGGAATCAACCAGCACGCTCTTGGGCAGTGCCGTTCGCCGGTCGCGTCGCCGTCCGGTTTGCACCGGGCCGCTCAAATATATCGGGCAAGCCGCGATTGCCGCCGACATCGCCAAATTAAAGGCGGCGATGGCCGCCGCCGGTGTCGATGAGGGTTTCATGTGCTCGATCTCGCCCGGAAGCTTCGCGCGCGGTGAGAACCTTCATTACCACACCGGCGAAGAATTCGTTTTCGCCGCGGCCGACGCCATGCGCGAAGAATACAAGGCCATCGTCGATGCTGGGATCGTTCTGCAAATCGACGATCCGAGCCTGCCGGACAACTGGGACATGATCGATCCGGAGCCGCCGCTGAACGAGTTCAAAAAATTCGAGCGCGCGCGTCTTGAAGCGCTCAATCACGCGCTACGCGGTTTGCCAGCGGATCGTATTCGCTATCACATCTGTTGGGGAAGTTGGCATGGTCCGCACACCACCGACATCCCGCTGCGGGACATCATCGATCTCGTGCTGGCCGTCAACGCCGGCGCTTACTCGGTAGAAGCGGCCAACGCGCGCCACGAACACGAATGGCGGGTGTGGCAGGACGTCAAGCTTCCCGACGGCAAGCTCCTTATTCCCGGCGTCGTTAGCCACGCGACCAACATCGTCGAACACCCGCAAGTGGTGGCCGACCGGATTGTGCGCTACGCCAAGGTGGTCGGCCGCGAAAACGTTATCGCCGGCACCGATTGCGGCTTCGGCGGCCGTATCCATCCGCAAATCGCTTGGGCGAAACTTGAGGCGCTCGGCCAAGGCGCGAAACTTGCGAGCCACGAGCTTTGGCGTTAGGCCAGCGGCATCGTGGCGGCTTTCCCGCGGCGTCGCGTTCTGGTAAGCCGCAAATGCAACCGGGGCGGATGGAGATAGCCATGGCCATGGCTGCAAATGACATTGAGCGGCTGATCCGGGCGAGCATTCCCGATGCCGAGGTAACAATCCGCGACCTTGCCGGCGATGGCGATCACTACGCGGCGACCGTCATCGCCGAATCGTTTCGCGGCAAATCCCGCGTCCAACAGCACCAGATCGTCTATGCGGCGCTTCAGGGCGAAATGGGCGGCAAACTGCATGCGCTCGCGTTGCAGACCGGTCCGCCGGAGCGCTGATGCGACGCGCCTCGCGGTGGCGGTTTTCATTCGCCGCCGGCGCGCCGAGGGGAAAATCGTTTCCAAATCGGGCGGCTACGCGAGCCACTTTTTTCGCAGGCATGCCTGCCAAATTTGCTGAATCTGAGACCCGGAGCCGATGTTGCGGCATGGGCTTTGCACTTGCCCTGCGCAACCTATATGTAACCATTCAGGGCATAAATCGTCGGGCAACCACCGCCCGCGTGCCAACAAGGAATAACGGCGATGTCTATCGAGCAATTCATCGACACCGAGGTAAAAGCCAACGACGTGGTCTTGTTCATGAAAGGCACACCGCAATTCCCGATGTGTGGATTTTCCGGGCAGGTGGTCCAGATTCTCGACTACCTCGGCGTACCCTATAAGGGCCTCAATGTGCTCGAGAACGACGAACTGCGCGGCGGCATCAAGGCGTTTTCCAATTGGCCGACCATTCCGCAGCTTTACGTCAAGGGCGAGTTCGTCGGCGGGTGCGATATCATCCGCGAAATGTTCCAAGCGGGCGAGCTGCAAACGCTGCTGAAGGAAAAAGGCATTTCGCTCAAAGAGGGCGCGGCGGCTTAGCGCAGCAGCCCCGCACGAGCGCCGATCCAACGGATTTGCCGATCTAAGGATTAGGCCTTCGCTTGGCGATCATCACGATCAGCGCGAGCACGATCGCGATGCCGATCACGCTCTGCGAGGGAATGGCGGCGGCAAATTTGACGACGTTATCGGCCACGCCGGAAACGAATACGCCGGAATCCTGACCTAGAATCAAATAAATCAGCATGATCGCGAGGATCGTGAGAAATCCGATCTCCACGAACGCCCACAGATATTGCTTGGCCTTTTGTAGATGCCCCAGCATGACGCGCTCTCTGCAGCGAACTCGCCTCGGATAAAGTCCGAGCGGCACGCTTGGCGAATTCGTAAGCCGAGATTAGCGCGGGATCACCGCGCAACCGTCGGGCGGCGGTCTGTCCGCCACCCGACGTAAGCCGATCTCTGCGCTAAGCCATTCGCCGCTGCGCGAACAGCCAGATGATAATGCCGAGCGTGATAAGTCCGACGAGCCCGGCGTCACCAAGGCTTTTCACCAGCGCCATGATGTTTCCGGTAACGCTGCCGAAGAACGGCAAGTTACTGCCGACCAAAAGCGCAGCCACGATCGCAAGCGCGAGTAACATCAGCCCAATCTCGGTCAATGATCCGATCCAGGCCTTCACCCTTTGCAACGCATCCATGTACGTGCTCCCCTTAAGTTTTTCTGCCCCTGACTACGCGACGAACAACCAATTGCGACAAATAACGGCGGCGAGGCTAATGGCGGGGTCAGCTCATTTCAAGTTTGCGGCCGCGGCAGGGTGCATAACTTTTAGATTGCGCTGATTTTCAGCAACATGCCGCGATGCAGCACAATTCGCCTTGCGTTTGAACGCAGTGCAATACCAAGCGAATCAGTGCCGTAAAATCGATCGCCGCGGTCGTGGCGCGGCGATCCGGGGCCGATCAGCGCGAATAATATTCGACGACGAGATGCGGCTCCATCACCACCGGGTAGGGGACGTCGCCGATCAGCGGAACGCGGGCGAGCTTCGCCGTCATTTTCGAATGATCGACTTCAACGTAATCCGGTACGTCGCGCTCGGCGAGCGCGGTTGCCTCAATCACCAAGGCAAGTTGCTTCGATTTGTCCTTGACCTCGACGAGGTCGCCGACCTTGACGCGAAAGCTTGGAATGTTGACCCGCTTGCCGTTGACCTTGATATGCCCGTGATTGACGAATTGCCGGGCGGCGAAAACCGTGGGCACGAATTTCGCGCGATAGATGACGGTGTCGAGCCGGCGTTCAAGCAGTGCGATCATATGCGCGCCGGTATCGCCTTTGAGTCGCCGCGCCTCTTCGTAGATGCCGCGGAAATGCCGCTCCGACATGTTGGCGTAGTAGCCCTTGAGTTTTTGTTTGGCGCGCAGCTGCACGCCGTAATCGGAAAGCTTGCCCTTGCGGCGCTGGCCATGCTGGCCGGGGCCGTATTCGCGCTTGTTGATCGGCGATTTCGGCCGGCCCCAGATGTTCTGGCCGAGCCTGCGATCGATCTTGTACTTCGCCTCGTGGCGCTTGGTCATTCGCGTCCTCGTTGTTTATCTGGACAGTCCGAAAACTGAAAAAGCTCGATTTTCGGAGCATGTCGCGCTGAGGATCGCGCCCTCCTCCTGTCCCCGGGTTTTGCTGGGGACCGACAGGTCTATCGCCGAAGCGCCGGCGCCGACCGCGGGTCGCGAAACACGGCGCGGGCCCCTTGGACCCGCGCCGCGCGCCGTATCTAGGTGTAAACCGCCGTACTGTCAAACGCCGGTAGTGCGGTTACGGCGCCGGTCAGCCGCTGGCAAAATGCCTGCGCCGTAGGCTCCGCAGCACGGTTATGGCCAGGACCGCGGTGACGATGTCGAGCGCGGCGACGACGATAAACACGGTGGTCCAGCTTCCGGTCGCCTGCTTGAGCAATGCCGCCACCGGTCCACCGAAGATCGAGCCGATGCCTTGGGCGATATAAAGAAAACCATAATTGGTCGCTGCGAACTTGGGACCGAATGTATCCGTCAGGGTCGA
>DAIUEQ010000217.1:0-5386 GCA_036845025.1 Xanthobacteraceae bacterium
TGCCGGCTGGGCGCACCGTCGCCATTGTCGGCCCCTCGGGCGCCGGCAAGTCGACTATCTCTCGTCTTTTATTCCGCTTCTACGATGTCACCGGCGGCCGCATTTTGATCGACGGCGAGGACATTCGCGGCATCACCCAGCAATCGCTGCGCGCGGCCATCGGCATGGTGCCGCAGGACACCGTGCTGTTCAACGACACTATCCGCTACAACATCCGCTACGGTTGCTGGGACGCAAGCGATGCCGAGGTGGAAGAAGCAGCGCGTCTCGCACAGATCGACGGCTTTATCCAACTGGCGCCCAAAGGTTACGAGACTGAGGTCGGCGAACGCGGTTTAAAACTCTCTGGCGGTGAAAAGCAGCGCGTCGCCATTGCCCGCACGATCCTCAAGGCGCCGCCGATTTTGCTGCTCGACGAAGCTACCTCGGCGCTGGACAGCCATACCGAGCGCGACATTCAGGAAGCGCTTGATCGCGTCGCGCGTAATCGCACGACGCTGGTCATCGCGCACCGGCTGTCGACCATCGTCGGCGCCGACGAAATTCTGGTACTCGACCGGGGAACCATCGTGGAGCGGGGAACGCATAGCGAATTACTGGCGCGCGGCGGCCTCTACGCCAGCATGTGGAACCGGCAGCGCGAGGCGCAAATGGCACGCGAAATCCTTGCCGACGTGGGGGACGAGGAAGCCGCCCCGGTGTCCACGTCCGAAAACGATCCGCCCGACGTGGGGGATGCCGAGCCGGAACTCGTTTCCGTCACAGAAGTAGCGAAGTAGCATGTCCGTCATCAATTCCATCCGCTCGCAATTGTCGCCTATTCATCCGCTGGGCTATCCGTTCATCGGCGGCTTTGCCGTTGCTGCCGTGGTGCTGTTTTGGTTGTGGCACCCGCTCGGGGTTCTCGGCGCTATCGCGACAGCCTGGTGCGTTTATTTTTTTCGCGATCCGCCGCGGATCACTCCGGTGCGCGAAGGTCTCGTTGTGGCCCCGGCCGACGGACGCATCAGCCGCATCTCGCAGGCGGTGGCGCCGCCGGAACTCAATCTCGGCGCCGAAACGTTTCTTCGCATTTCCATTTTTATGAGCGTGTTCGATTGCCATATCAATCGCAGCCCGGTCGCCGGTCGTGTCGAGCGGATCGTTTATCGCGCCGGCGCGTTTCTCAGCGCCGATCTCGACAAGGCAAGCGAGAGCAACGAGCGCAACGCGTTTGTTATCGCGATGAATGGCGGCCTGCGCATCCCGGTGGTGCAGATCGCCGGCCTGGTGGCGCGGCGGATTGTGCCGTTCGCTCGCGAAGGCGAGGCGATCACGGCCGGCCAGCGCATCGGCATGATCCGGTTCGGATCGCGCGTCGACGTTTATCTGCCAGCCGCGACGGTGCCCTTGGTGGGCGAGGGGCAAACCGCAATTGCCGGCGAAACCGTGCTCGCCGATCTTGAGACATCGCAGCCGGCGCGAGCATTCAAAGCGGAATGACCGCCGATAGCGGTGCGCGTCGCAAAAGGCTATATACCTGATCATGGCGATGCATTCTCCATCCGAGGAAAAACGGGCGCGCCCGCGGCGGTTCCGCCGCGTTCCGGTCCGCATGCTCGCGCCGAACTTTGTAACGGTCGTCGCGCTGTGCGCCGGCCTTACCGCGATCCGCATGGCTTTCGAAGATCGTTACGGGCTTGCGCTCGCGGCGATTGTCTTTGCCGCCATCCTTGACGGGATCGATGGACGGTTGGCCCGGCTGCTGAAGGGAACCTCGCGGTTCGGCGCCGAACTCGACAGCCTTTCGGATTTTGTCAATTTCGGAGTAGCGCCCGCGCTCATCCTCTACTTTTGGGGATTGCACGACCTGAAATCAGGCGGCTGGATCGCCGCCATGGCCTTTGCCATCTGCGCCGGCCTGCGGCTAGCCCGTTTTAACGTCATGACCGACGACCCGGATCGTCCTGCCTGGGCCGCCAATTTTTTCGTCGGCGTTCCCGCGCCGGCCGGCGCGATCATTGTTTTGCTGCCGATCTATGCGGCTTTTCTCGGCCTCGCGCGCTCTCAGTTCCTGACTTGGATCACGCTCGTCTACACGCTCGTGATCGCGTGGCTTCTGGTTTCACGCCTGCCAGTCTTTTCTGGAAAACGGGTCGGAACCCGCGTTCCGCGGGAAATGGTCGGACCAGTGGTGATGGTGCTGGTGTTATCCGTTGCGTTACTCATTGCGTATCCCTGGATACTGCTCACCATCGGCACGCTCGCTTATCTTGCAAGTCTGCCGTTCGGCTGGTTGTCCTATCGCAACTACGAACGTCGCGCGCGTCACGCCAAGGGCGAGGCCGCGTCGGCCGTGCCGCCGCGGCAATCACCAAACGCACCCGCCACACTTCGCCCCGCCGACGACGAGCAACGCCCGGCGCGCCTTAATTGAGCCGCGAGCGTCGGCAACAGACGGCGAGACAATGATGCGAGTTGCCCGCCGCGCGCTTTTGGCCTCGATCGCCGCGTCAATCGTCGCGCCGGCGGTTTTGCGGCGGGCGGCGGCGGACGCGCCGGTTGCGCTGAAACTTCATCACTCGTTCTCAGCCGTGTCGGGTGCGCACGAGAGATTCCTCGTGCCGTGGGCGCGCAAAGTGGAGGGCGACTCACAAGGCCGCATCCGCGTCGATATCTTCCCCTCGATGCAGCTTGGCGGCTCACCCGCCCACCTCTACGACCAGGTGCGCGACGGGATGACCGATCTTGCGTGGCTCCTGCCGAGCAACACGCCCGGCCGATTTGCCAGGATCGAAGTTTTCGAGCTGCCTTTCGTGCCGTCGCGGCGAGCGCTGGTGAATTCCAGGGCGCTTCAAGATTACGCGACCGCGAACCTGACCGATGAATTCGCCGACGTTCATCCAATCTGCTTCACGTGCCGCGACCACGGTATCGTTCACGCCAACCGGGCGATTAAGACGATCGCTGATCTCAAGGGATTGCGGCTGCACGTGCCGAACCGGCTCGCGCGCGAGACCGTTCATGCGCTCGGCGCCGAGGGTGTCAGCATTCCGAGCGCGCAGCTTCCCATGGCGATCGCCGGCCACGTGATCGACGGCTGTCTCGATCCTTGGGATCTGGTGCCCTCATTGCGGCTCGACAACTTGCTCAAGGAGCACACCGATTTTGCCGAGTCGTCGTTAAGCACCGCGACATTCGTGCTGGCGATGAATAAAGGGACTTACGGCCGCCTTCCCGGCGAACTAAAGACGGTCATCGATGCCAACTCGGGACAAGCGGCCGCCGGGGTGGCTGGAACCATGTGGGATGTCGAAGCGCGCGCTGTCGCGGACCTTGTAGGTGGTCGCGATCCGATCACCGTCTTGGCCGCGCAGGATATCGTCTCTTGGCGCAAGGCAACTGAGCCCGTGATCGGCTCGTGGTTGAAAGAAATGCGCGCGCGCAAGATCGATGGCGCCGAGCTCATCGCTGCCGCCAACACGCTCATGGCAAAATATGCCGATGAACCGGAGCCGGCGCCGCCGAAGCCCGCGCGACCCGAACCGGCAGAACCCGTAGCGTCGGCTCAGCCGCCGCAAGCCAAAGCCGACGTCCCCGAATTGCCCAAGGCAGATAGCCCGGTTGCCAGTCCTGTGGTCAAACCCGCGCCCAAGTCGGTGCCCAAGTCCGCACCGCCCAAGGAGCTGGATATCCCGCTTTGAGCGCCGGCCGCCCGCGCGTCATCCCGCTCTGGCTTGTTGATGGAGCGTGATCTTTTCCGAAAATCGGGTGTCCACTTCTCGGGATCATGCTCTAACGCGAGAGGGATATCTCGGCGCCGCCGTTTGCCTGTCCATCAAAACGCCCATTGGCAAATGTAAGTTGCGCCAGCGCGTCGCCTTTATGATCGCGGATGATCAGGGCGCCGTGCTCAAAAGTCCACTTGCGGCTGGTGAAGAACTTTCCTGGACAGCCACCTTCCGGTGCGATTGTGCCTTGGTCCGCTCCCGGGGTGCTTCCGAGATTCATGAAGCACCCCGCGGCGCCCACTTGGCTCAGCCGCCAGCGTCCGCTGAGTTCAATTGGCGGTGGAGGTGGTGGAGGCGGCGGCGGTGGCGCGGCGGCAGCTTCCGGTGGGGGTTGGCTTCCGGCGCATCCGGGCAGCGCCGCAAACAGGAGGACGACGAGCGCCGCGCGCATCGCTGCGCCACAGCCGCGCCGCCATGGTGTTTGCGAACTAGTCATTGCGTTGAGCAAACCAGAAATTGCTTATCAAAAAGTACCTCAAAGACGCCGCCGCGAAGCGACCGCGCACACGTGTCTCACTTCATGGTCGGAATGACGAACTCAGCGCCTTGCTTGATACCTGACGGCCAGCGCGCGGTCACTGTTTTGGTCTTGGTGTAAAAACGCACCGCGTCCGGTCCGTGTTGATTGAGATCGCCGAAACCCGAGCGCTTCCAGCCGCCGAACGTGTAATACGCGAGCGGAACCGGAATGGCGAAATTCACGCCGACCATGCCAACCTCCACCCGGCTGACGAAGTCACGAGCCGCGTCACCATCGCGGGTAAAAATCGCTACCCCATTGCCGTAGTCATGTTCCGAGGGGAGCCGCACAGCCTCCTCGTAATCGTTCGCGCGCACCACCGAGAGCACCGGTCCGAAAATTTCCTCCTTATAGATGCGCATGTCGGGGGTGACGTTGTCGAACAAACAGCCGCCCATGAAATTGCCGCCTTCGTAACCTTGCAGCTTAAAGCCGCGGCCGTCGACCACAAGCTTGGCGCCTTCCTTGACGCCGAGATCGACATAGCTCTTCACCTTATCCAGGTGCTGCTTGGTAATCAGCGGCCCGTAATCGGCCTGAGCGTCGGTCGACGGACCGATTTTCAAGCTCTCCACCCGCGGCACGAGTTTTTCCAACAAGATATCGGCGGTCTTCTTGCCGACCGGCACGGCGACCGATACCGCCATGCAACGCTCGCCGGCGGAGCCGTATCCGGCGCCAATCAGCGCATCGACGGCCTGATCCATGTCGGCATCCGGCATGACGATCATATGGTTTTTGGCGCCGCCGAAACATTGTGCGCGTTTGTTATTGGCGCAGGCGGTCGAGTAAACGTATTCGGCAATGGCCGACGAACCGACAAAGCCAACGGCTTTGATGCGGGGGTCGGTAAGCAACGTATCCACCGCCTCCTTGTCGCCATTGACGACGTTGAGCACGCCCGCGGGAAGGCCGGCGTCGACCAACAGCTCGGCGAGCCGCATCGGTACCGAAGGATCGCGCTCCGACGGTTTGAGTATGAAGGCGTTGCCACAGGCGAGCGCGGGGGCGAATTTCCACATCGGGATCATGGCAGGGAAGTTGAACGGCGTGATGCCGGCGACGACGCCAAGCGGCTGGCGCATGGAAAAAAGAT
>DAIUEQ010000218.1:0-5349 GCA_036845025.1 Xanthobacteraceae bacterium
GATGGCGCGCCGGCCGGATTTGGTAATGCGGTCGGTCACTGCGGCCAAACGTTCGGCCCGGCGCGCCACCAGCACGACGTCCGCACCATTGGCCGCCAGAACCTCGGCAAAGCGCTCACCCAACCCGCTTGAAGCGCCTGTGACCAATGCTACCTGACCGGTCAGATCGAAAATCTGTGCTGCGGACATGTCCCTCCCCCGGCGTGACGATCTCGCGTTTGATCGGCGGCGCGGCGCTTCCCATATAGAACGCGCCGCGTAGGAGCCTTTATGTCAAAGCCGTTGGTCGTGTCCATTCCGCATCGTCTCGGCAAGGAGGAGGCAATCCGCCGTCTCAAAAGCGGCCTCGCCGAAACCCAGACGCGCTTCGGCCATCTATTCACGGTTGCCGAAGAGACCTGGGACCAGGATCATTTGCAGTTTCGCATCAGCGCGCTTGGGCAGACGGTCAGCGGCTCGATCGACGTCACCGAGGATGCAGTACGGCTTGAAATCTTTTTACCTTGGCTTTTGGCTAAACTTGCTGAAACCCTGCAACCGCTTATTCGCCGCGAAGGAACCTTGCTGCTGGAAAAGAAATAAAACGTTCACTTCTTGGCGGCAATCTGCCGCCCGAGTTTGGTCACCAAAGTCAGGTCACCAAGCCAGATCACAAGCCGGAACTTTCAATCCGCCACGGTGTTTCAAGCTTTGCAAACTCCCACCCAAAAGAAGGCATTGGCAATCCCGATGCAACGTCCTTTCGCCCTGAGTTTTACGGTGGGGGCTATTCTGTACGCCGCCGTTAGCGTCCTCACCCTCATCGTTTTCTACGATGCGACTTCAAATCGCCAAGCCTTAAATCGCCAAGCCTTGAACTCGGGCTACGGCATCTCAACAAGCGGACAGTAGCAGCGCTGTCGCTGTAACATCCTCCCAGTAGGCGCTATAATCGGCCGTTCCCGCAATGTTGGGGACGGAGAGCGCCGAATGGTGGACGACAACGACCATTCCGATCATCCCGCCCATGCCTCGGAATTGTCCGAGATGCAGCTTCGCGTCCGCGCGCTGGAGACGGTGCTCGCCGAGAAGGGCTACGTCGATCCGGCCGCGCTCGACGCCATGATCGAAGCTTATGAAACCAGGATCGGCCCCCATACCGGAGCGGCCGTCGTCGCCAAGGCGTGGGCCGATCCGGCATTCAAGCAGGCGCTGCTGGCGGATGCGACCGAAGCGGTGCAATCGCTTGGCCTGATCAGCCGCGTCGGTGACCATCTCATCGCCGTGGAGAACACGCCAACGACCCACAACATGATCGTTTGTACGCTGTGCTCCTGTTATCCCTGGGAAGTGCTCGGGCTTCCCCCGGTCTGGTACAAATCCGCTCCGTATCGTTCACGCGCGGTAAACGACCCGCGCGGCGTGCTTGCCGATTTCGGCGTCTCACTGCCGCGCGACGCGCAGATCAGAGTCTGGGACTCGACCGCGGAGACCCGCTTCATCGTCCTGCCGATGCGGCCGCCCGGCACCGAAGGGTGGAGCGACGAAAGGCTGGCAGCGCTGGTGACGCGCGATTGCATGATCGGTACCGGCCTGCCCAAATCTCCGCGGGACGCGGCCTGATGGACGGCATTCACGATATGGGCGGGATGCACGGCTTCGGCAAAGTGGTGCCCGAAAAGGATGAACCGGTTTTTCATGCGCCCTGGGAAGGCCGCTGCCTGGCGCTCAACCGCGCCATGGGAGCGATCGGTGCCTGGAGCATTGACGAGGGACGCGCCGGCATCGAGGCGTTGCCGCCTGATGTCTACTTGGAAAGTTCGTATTACAAAAAATGGGCACTCCGTTTGGAGAACATGGTCATTGCGCGCGGCCTTGCCGGCGCCGACGAGATCGCGGCCGGCCACGCTTTGCGATCCGGCAATCGGCTCAACCGCAAACTGCAAATAGCGGATGTCCCGCGCACGCTTTCCCGCGGCTCGTTCGGTCGCACATCGCAATCGGCCCCGCGCTTCAAAATCGGCGACCGCGTGCGTACCAAAAATATTCATCCGCCGACGCATACGCGGCTGCCGCGCTACGCACGCGGCCGGGTCGGCGTCATCGAGGCCAATCGCGGTTGCCATGTTTTTCCTGATTCCACTGCGGTAAGGGCCGGTGAGAACCCGCAATGGCTTTACACGGTGCTGTTCGAGGGCCCGGAGTTATGGGGCGAAGAGTGCGACCCGACCCTGAAGGTTTCGATCGAAGCATTCGAGCCGTATTTGGATCCGGCATCGTGAATTCCTGCCACGGCGATGACCTGCGCAAAGGCTCGCGCGATGCCAACACGGCCGTATTCCGCGAGCCGTGGGAAGCGCAGGCGTTTGCTCTCGCGGTCACGTTGCGAGAGCGCGGCGTCTTTTCCGCAGCGGAATGGGCAGCGGCGCTGGGCGATGAAATAATGCGGGCGCAAGCCGCCGGCGACCCCGATACCGGCGAGACCTATTATCGCCACTGGCTCGCCGCACTCGAACGGCTGGTCGCCGCCAAAGGATTGGCCGAGCCGCAAATGCTCGCACGCACCCGGGAGGCCTGGCGGCACGCCTGCGAACGCACGCCGCACGGCACGCCCATCGAACTTCAACCCCACGATTACAGCGAATGAGGAAATGCCAATGAGTGAGATACGTCGCGTCGTGACAGCACTGGATGCTGGAGATAAGGCGGTAGCGGTGCTCGACAGCGCGCTCCCGCTCAAGCCCGGAAGAAGCGCCAACCCGGCCGCCGTTTTGTGGATCACCGATTCCAATCCGGCCGGCTATTCTTCGCAGGACACGGCGAAACCGATCGGCATACCGCCGCCCGATAACGGCAGCATATTCCGCGTCGTCGAGTTTCTGCCCACCACCGATGCCGAGATCGCGAAAATCGATCACACCCACATGACCAATGTGATCGGCGACAAAACGCCGAAGCGCGGGCTGACGCCGAAACATCCTTTCGTGCACCGCACGCGCAGCGTCGACTACGCCATCGTCGTGTCAGGCGAAATCGACATGCTGCTCGACAACGAGACCATCCATCTGAAAGCCGGCGATGTCGTTGTTCAGCAGGCGACGAACCATGCTTGGATCAATCGCGGCGATAAACCTTGCCGCATGATCTTCGTGCTGTTGGATGGTAAAGAGCCGTGAGGTCGGCGGAGGCGCTTACAGCATGCCCAGAATGTGCGGCAGCCACAGCGAAATGGCCGGGATATAGGTCACCATCGCCAAGAAAATCAGCATGGTCGCGAGCCAGGGCAGCACCGCGACCGTGAGCTCGGTGATGCCCATTCCGGTGATGCCGGAGGCAACGTAAAGGTTCAGACCGACCGGCGGGTGACAAAGCCCGACTTCCATGTTCACCGCCATCAGGATACCGAGGTGAACCGGATTGACGCCAAGCGTGGCGCCCATCGGAAATAGGATCGGCGCCATGATCAACACGATCGCGGCGGGATCCATGAAATTGCCAGCGGCGAGCAGCACGATATTGGTAACGAGCAGAAATGCGACCGTGCCGAATCCCTGCGCGGTCATCCACTCCGCCATGGATTGCGGGATCTGTTCCGAAGTCAAAAGCCAGGAAAACACTGCGGCATTGGTGATGATATAGAGAATCATTGCGCTCATTGACGCCGCGGTGAGAAGAACGGACGGCACCTCGGCAAACTTGAGTCCCTTGTAGACAAACACCGCGATCACGAAGGCGTAGACCGCCGCTACCGCGGCTGCCTCCGTGGGCGTGAACCAGCCGGAATAGATGCCGCCAAGCACCAGGACGATAAGGAACAATCCCCAGAAGCTTTTGCGGAAGGCGCGGCCGCATTCGCGCCAATCGGCCCGCGGCATGCGCGGATAATCGTTACGCCAGGCGCGATACCAGGTGGTCGCGCCGAGCATCGCCGCAAGGATCAAACCCGGGACCACCGCCGCCATGAACAGCTGACCGACCGAAGCCGATTCGACGACCGCGCCATCGGGTCCGCGCGGCTGCATGCCGCTCGTCGCCACGGCGTAGATGACGAGGTTGATCGAAGGCGGGAATAAAATACCGAGCGCACCGGACGTCGCGATCACGCCGGCACCGAAACGCGGCGGATAGCCTTCTTGCAGCAGCGCCGGCAGCATGATCGAGCCGATGCCGACGACAGTGGCAACCGAAGAACCGGAAATCGCGGCGAACAGCGCACAAGCGACCACGCCCGCCAGTCCAAGGCCGCCATACCAATGGCCGATGAGCGAGGTGGCAAAATCGATCATGCGGCGGGCGACGCCGCCGGCCGTCAAGAAATTTCCGGCGAGGATAAAAAACGGAATCGCCATGATCTCGAAACGGTCGATGCTGGTGAACAGCTTCAAACCGACCATCTTCGGGTCGACGTCGGAGAGGATGAAAAGATAGGTCAGCACCGAGAGGCCGAGTGCAATCGAGATCGGCATGCCGGTCGCCATCAGCGCCAGCAGCAGCGCGAACAGAAGTTCGGCGCGGACCGTATGCGAAAGCTCGATCAAATGAAGTCGCGCGGCAAAACAGATAAGCGCGAGCGCGATGGGAATGAGAATAATCAGCGTGGCGGTAACCGCGCCGCTCAGCGGGCGCGTTTCGTGTCCGACGCTTCGCGAAATGCTGATCACGGGGCCGCTCCGGCAACGGCGGGCTGCGGTCTTTCATAATCCAGACCATGGCCCTGGCGGGGAACGCGGCCAGTGCGCAAGAACCGCCACAACACCTGCAAGAACCGAAAGCACATCAGGTAAGAGCCCAGCGGGATGCACAAATAAATGATCCAGCTCGGCCATTCGAGCTCCGGCGAAACCTGATCCGGGTCGAGTTCATGAACGTAAATCGCGCCCAATGTGCCGATCGCGCCGGTAAAGAGCGCGCCGCAGAGCAGCGCAAACACGATCACCGGCTTACGCGCCGCCGGCGTCAAACGCTTGACCAACACGTCGACGCCGACATGAATACCGGTGCGCACGCCAAGCGCGGCGCCGAATTTCGCCATCCAGACAAACATGTAGGTGGCGAGTTCCTGCGCCCAAGAGAGATCGATCGCGGCTAGCCAAACATAAGCCTGATCCGCGGCGATATGGACATGCGTCAAGCCATGCGCACCGCCCCACCGCGACAATTCAGCGAAGTTGCTGGCGCCGTAGCGATGCAACACCGCGACGAAGGTCAAAACCGTCGCCGCCGCGATCAAGGTGGCAATGAGCCACTCTTCGAGCCGATCGAGCAGGAGGTTGAGGAGCCGCATCACTTGTACTCAATCCCACGCGGGCGCGGGATCGAGCTACGATTGCGGCGGCGTGAACCCGGATGCCTTGTAGATTCGCTCGATGA
>DAIUEQ010000219.1:0-5315 GCA_036845025.1 Xanthobacteraceae bacterium
ATCCGCTCGGCTATTACCGCAACAATACGATGAACTCGCGCGCGCTGATCGAGTGTGCGGTGAATGGCGGCGTGCGCCATTTCATTTTTTCCTCGACCGCCGCCGTCTACGGCAACCCCGCCGAGATTCCGGTGAAGGAAGACTCAGCCACGCTGCCGATCTCGCCCTACGGCTGGTCGAAGCTGATGACGGAGATCATGCTGCGCGACGCCGGCAGCGCCTACGGCCTGCGCCATGTGATCTTGCGCTACTTCAACGTCGCCGGCGCCGATCCGCAACGCCGCACCGGCCAATCGACCAAGGCCGCGACGCATCTGATCAAAGTCGCGGTCGAAACCGTGCTCGGTTTGCGTCCCAAGCTCAACGTGTTCGGCGACGACTATCCGACGCCCGACGGCACCTGCATCCGCGATTACATCCACGTCAGCGATCTCGTCCGCGCCCACGCCGATGCGCTGCGCTATTTGCGATCAGGCGCGCCGTCGCTGACGCTCAATTGCGGCTACGGCCACGGCTTCTCGGTGCTTGAAGTGATCGACGCGGTCAAGCGCGTCTCCGGAATAGATTTCAAGGTCGACATGGCGCCGCGCCGGGCGGGCGATCCAGCACAGATCGTGGCGCATTCCGAGCGGGTGCGAAGCGAACTCGGCTGGCGGCCGCGCTACGACGACCTTCCTGCCATCGTGCGCGATGCTTTGGCCTGGGAACGCGAACTGATAACGCGCCGGATCGCGGCAGCCGGCCATGCCGGCTCGGGCCGCAAAGCCGCAGTTTAAGTGTCCGCCGTGGGTTCCCGCGGGCCGATAAAATCCTTGATTTCACTTGAACATCCCGGCCCATCCGGGCATGAAACGGGCTCCAGGCGAGTTGCGACAAAACATGTCGCGACGGAGTAAAATGAAACGCGCATGACAGTTCCCGCGGCCGATTCCGACAGGTATTCGACCGGCACCCTGGTGCGCCGCCTCCTGATGGATGTGGCGCTGACGCACTGGCGGCTCTACGCCATCGGCTTCGCGCTGATGCTGGTCGCCGCGGCGGCGACGGCGGCCACCGCCTATCTGCTCGGCACCATGATCAACGAAACCGTGGTGACGCACAATTTCCGCGGCATCGTATTCGTCAGCCTGGCTGCGATGGGCATCTTCACGGCGAAAGGATTTGCCGCCTATGGCGGCGCCGTGACGTTGTCGCGCATCGGCAATCGCATCATCGCCGAAAATCAGCGCCGCATGTTCGACAAGCTGCTGCACGAAGACATCGGTTTCTTCGCCGACCGTCATTCGTCCGAATTCATTGCCCGGCTCACCACCGGCACCGCTGCCGTCAGCCAAGTGATCAACCTTCTGATCACGGCCATAGGTCGCGATCTGATGTCGCTGATCGGGCTGTGCATCGTCATGGCGGTCCAGGATCCGGCGATGTCGATCGGCGGCCTCATCATCGCGCCGCCGGCGTTCCTGTTCCTGCGCAAGCTCATTCGCCGGGTGCGAGGCATCGCCCGCATGCAATTCACCGGCGGCACGCAGATCATCGAGACCATGCAAGAGGCGCTCCAAGGCATGCGCATGGTCAAGGCCTTCGCGCTCGAAGATGAGATGCGGCGCCGGCTCGCCGTCAGCGTCGGTTCGGTCGAGCACGAATCCAACAAGATGGCGCGCGTCGCCAACCGCGCCAGTCCGCTGATGGAAATGCTCGGCGGCTTCGCCATCGCGCTGGCGTCGATCTACGCCGGTTACCGCGTCATCTATACCGGCGCGATGCCCGGCGAATTCGGCTCCTTCCTGGCGGCGTTCCTGCTCGCCTATGAGCCGGCGAAGCGTCTTGCTCGTCTCAATATCGATCTCACCAACAACCTGGTCGGCGTGCGTGTGCTCTACGAGGTGATCGACAGCCCGGCCGGCGAGCCGGATGACGACAACCTGCCGGCGCTGACACTGACCGAGGCGCGGGTCGAGTTCGCCAATGTGCAATTCGCCTACCGCGCCGACACGCCGGTGCTGCGCGGCATGAGTTTTGTCGCCCAAAGCAGCCAGGTCACGGCGCTGGTCGGCCCATCGGGTGGCGGCAAATCGACGGTGCTGAATTTGCTGTTGCGGTTCTACGACGTCGACTCCGGCCGCATCGTGATCGACGGCCAGGACATTGCCGGCGTATCGCGCGGTTCGCTGCGTCACGCCATTGCCTATGTCGGTCAGATTACGCACCTGTTCCGCGGCTCCATCCGCGACAACATCGCGCTGGGAAAGCTCGGCGCCAGCGAGGCTGAGATCGTTGCCGCCGCCAAGGCCGCGCACGCGCACGATTTCATCATGGGCTTTCCGGCCGGCTACGATACCCCGGTCGGCGAGCACGGCTTGCAGCTCTCCGGCGGCCAGCGCCAGCGTGTCGCGATTGCGCGCGCGCTGATCAAGAATGCGCCGATCATCCTGCTCGATGAGGCCACTGCGTCGCTCGATTCCGAATCCGAGCGCCACGTGCAGGAAGCGCTTGCCGAGCTTTGCAAGGGGCGCACCACGATCGTCATCGCCCACCGGCTGTCGACAATCATGCATGCCGACAACATTCTCGTCATCGAGAACGGCCTCGTCGTCGAATCCGGCCGCCACGACGAGCTCCTGCGCAAGGGCGGCCGCTATGCCTTGTTCTACCGGCTGCAACTTCGCGAGCAGTCGCCGCCTCTCCTTGTGCCGGTCGTTGCGGCTCAAAATTAAAACAGAAGCCGGAACAGGCTCCCGGAAAATGAGTAAGTACATCAAGGCGAATAATAAAGCCGCGGATGTGCCCGCGGGAAGTGATCCTTGACAGCATCTCGTAATGGTTGAATGCTGGTATTTGAGGTAGGAGCATTATTTCGCGCGAGCGCCAGCACCCTTAAAGTCGGTTGATTTGATTTGCGGCCGATCGAATGGGCGCCAAAAAAGACCTCTCCCGCATTTGTTCGTTTTGAGCATCCCAGCTCTCCAAAGATGCTGAAATAATTCGAGTCTCCGCAGAGGGAAAAGTTCGCATCAAGGAGAACGGAGATGGGAAGCTTTATCTTTTCGACCGCCGCAGCATTCGTAGTCTACGAATTTCTAGCTTTCATGCGACCACCGGCGAAAGATGCTTACACCTTTTCAATTGGTGAGGTCGCCGTAGCATTTGGCCCGACTGCGACTATTTTGGCGCGTTACATTTTTCTTGCAGCTTTGGCTTCGGCATTTCTATTCTTTGTGCTCGGGCTTCACCGATTTTCCCCCTTCCAGAATGTGAACGTAGCTTTGGGCTTTCTCTGCGGGCCGGCGCTTGGAATTTGGCTCAACTCCATCATCAGGCTTCCTCCAAACGAAGGCCTTCACAAAGGGCAGATCATCGGCGGCATTGGTCTAGTGATCCTGTTTATCCTCGGTTCAATCGGGAACGAAGGTGTCGAGGTTATTAAACGATATTCAAGTCATATTAGCAGCCTCAAATTCGGCATAGCAGAATTCTCCTTCGCTGGAAAAGGCCGTAGCGACGGAACGCCTGGAGCGCCGTCTACGGCACCGGCTGGAACTGGCGGTAAAACTTTTTCGTCTTCTCAAGGCTTGCAATATGTGAGCAACCTGGGACCCTGGTTTGTCGATCGGGACAAACAGTATCTCAAGCTATTCAAGGCGTCCGATTCTGCGTTGGAAGGCAAGCTTGAGGCCATAAATAAATTTGCGGAGGAAGTTATCGATCCTCCACTCAGTTGCCTGTCAAACTGGTCGCAAACTGCCATTGACGCTGTTTCCATCGAACGGCATCTGCGCTCGTATGCCGAAATTTTTCGATATTTGCCCTACCTCAAAAACGACGCGCATCGCAAGAAGTTCGTCGACCTTTTCCTAAGCCAGTCTCAGTTTCTCGCCTCCGATGCCGAAATGTTCATCGCGTCGTCAAAGGACGACACGTGCAAGCAATTGCCGAAAGCGAGTGAAGTTATTGAAAAAGATATCGACGCGCTTGACGATCACGAGTTTGAAGAGCGACCATATTTGGCAATCGCCCAGGCGAGCGTAATGGCGCAACTAGCACAGTATCCGGCAGCGGGAGCTATACTAGACAATTGGCTGACCGATAAGAATGCTCATCGAGCGGCTGGAAATTGGCCCACTTCAGACGACTGGCTTGAACTTCGGGCACGTTCGGTTCTGGCAGCTTACTCCGAGGAATGGGTCGAGAGTGACGAGGCAAATGTCACGACGACAATCCGCGACGAGCATCTCAGCAATTTGGACCTTCTACGACGAGGCTTACGACGGTTGGTAACCACACCGGGGTTCTTCTCAACGCTCTTAGATGGCGCCATGCGAGAAGGTTCCCTCGAATTCAAGATTCCGAGCACTTGTCTATTCCATGATGAAGGAGGAAGACCAGATCTTTGGCGAAAGTTGTTTACTTCATATATTTCGATCGAACTGACTTATGATCAAAATACGTTGCTATATCCCGTAGATATCTACGACGAGAGATTTGCCGAACAAACGACCAAGAATCTTCGCGCGCTGGTTCAGTCAGATTTGTCATGCGTCACCGACGACGTTGATTCGAAGGTCCTCTATGCTGAAATCCTGGAAGCGTTTGCGCGTAACGCGATCTTGTATGCAGAGGCCCGGCAAGAAGCTGAAAGTGGTAGCATAAGAGAGAGTCGCCTTAATGATGCGACAAGAGCGACACTCACCGGGTTAGAGATCGTGATGAAATCCGCTGAAGTAGACCAAGTACGCCAGGGAAAATCCTACACCAGCCGAATAGCCGCCAGTGATGCTCTCGCAACAAAGGAGGCGCTGACGATAAATCTTAGGCGTCTAAAGGCGCTCACGGAGGAGTAACACCGGCGAGCGCCGCAGAAACGGTGGAAAGAATCAACGACGCGGCCATGAGGATTGCGATCACTCTGGGCATGACCACGATGCTCCTATCCAATACGGATTAGCGTTCATTATATAAGACCCGCCAAGATGAATGCCATGTGAATAAATGTCGAGCGGCGCATAAAGAGGTTGCCCATCTTAAATACTTGATAAAATGATATTTTTAGAGGATTTTGGCTGAGATTGACGTGGTTAGTTCACGATAGCCAATCATTCTCCCCCCTGAGGCGGTTGCGGCGCCGGTTTGGAGTGCCGAACAATCGTCACATTGACCGCGACCGCGCGTAGGCTATAAGCCGCGCTTTCCCTCTCCAACACGAAACGACCTCATGAGCACCGACGCAAAAAGCTATGTCATTCCGCCGCCGCCCCAGGCTTCGATTCCGGTTGCCGGCACCAATCAATATTTTCCGGTCCGCCGCCTGTGGTGCGTCG
>DAIUEQ010000220.1:0-5287 GCA_036845025.1 Xanthobacteraceae bacterium
AATTCACGCGCCAGCCGAAGCGATCCCCGATCAAAACGCCGAGCGGTACACCTAGCGCGACCGCGACGCTGCTGCCGCCGGTGACGATTGATAACGCTGTTCCGCGCCGCGACACGTCGACCATGGCGCTGCCGAGCGCATTGGCGTTCGGGACATAGAGGCCGGCGGCGACGGCGAGCAGGACGCGCGCCACCAACAAGCCGGTGTAAGTGTGCGCCGACCAGGCGACGAAATTCGCCGCCGCGAACGCCAGCATGGAAGCGATCAGAAGCCTTCTGCGATCAATGTCGCCCGTGATCGCAGTCAGGAGCGGTGAACTGAGCGCGTAGGTCAGCGCAAACACCGTCACCAGCTGGCCCGCGCTCGCGATGCTCACCGACAAGTCGCGGGACAGATCGGGCAGTAGCGGCGCGATCATGAATCCCTCGGTGCCGATGGCGAAGGTGCCGAGCGCCAGCCAATAAAGCCGGCCCATGGAAAGGGGTGATGTCGGGGTCACGATACGCTCCATTTCATAAGACGGTCGGTCATCTTGCGTTCGGGCAAATACAAAGGGCGTTCCCGGGAGGGCATCGACGCGGGACTCAGACCAGGATTTGGGTGAAAACGACGGTCATAAGGCGGTCGAAGGCACGCCCGGTCTTCTCGACCCGCGCGCGCAGCAGTGCCCCTTCATAGGCGTCGAGCAGAAATGCAGCGAGGTCCGCCGCTGGGGTCTTGGTCAAGATCGAGCCGTCCGCTTGGGCTTCGGCGATCACCGTGGCGATATCCGTCGACCACGAAACATAAAGGTCGGCCAGGCGCTCGCGGATCATTTGGCTCTGACCCGACAGTTCGGCGCTGAAGTTTCCCAACAAGCATCCGCGGCCGAAACTCTCGCTGGCGAAGGATTCGTTGAGCCGTTCGAAGTGGGCGCGCAACCGGCGCAGCGGCGGGAGCGACGTGTCGAAAAGCGCGGTACGGCGCGGGTTGTTGCGGCCGTAGCGATCGACGATTTCCGCGCCCAGCGCTTCCTTGCTCTCGAAGTGATTATAGAAGGAGCCCTTCGGCACACCGGCGGCGTCGGTGATGTCTTGCACGGCCGCGCCGTTAAAGCCCTTCTCAATCAGGACCTTAAGTCCGGCGTCGACGATCTTTTCTCGGACATTGGGTCTAGGCATCCGATGTCCAATATGACCGGTCGTCTTATTTGTCAAGACCTAGGCCAGGCGCGCCACTCGCTCCACGCTCGGGATGTAGCGGATGGCGCAGGACCGGTTATCTAGGACGGACTGAACGACGAGTGACGGAAGGCGAGCGCCTTTCGCCATCAGATGGGAGGACGTCCGATGAAAGAACAAAATCTGGCGATCGACACTTTCGTGCCGGCGCTGCGTACGCTGGCGGGGGTGCTCGACAAAGGCGCCGCGCATGCGCGCGAAAAAGGCACGGACCCGCAGGCGCTACTGCAGGAGCGCCTGGCGCCTGACATGTTTCCGTTGAGCTCGCAGATCCAAATTGCCTGCTATCACGCCAAGGATGGCACCGCGCGCGCCACCGGCCAGGAACCACCCAAGATCGACATCAAGGAGCTGACGTTCGACCAACATAAAGCATTGCTCACGAGTACCGCGGACGCGTTGCAAGCGATCGGCGCTTCGGCATTTGCCGAGGCGGCGAAACGCAAGGTCGAGCTATCACTCTCTGGCGGTCGCGTCTTTGAATCGAATGCGCTCGAGTTCGTTCAGCATTGGTCGATCCCGCATTTCTATTTCCATATCGTCACTGCCTACGACATTTTGCGCCACCTCGGCGTGCCACTCGGCAAGCGCGATTTTATGAGCGGCATTACCCAGGGCTACGTCCGGCAGGCAGCGCCGGCATAAACGCTGCTGCTCGCACCTCACGCGAACCGGCGAATAAAGCTAAGTGCGGCGTCCGCGACCTCCCGCCAGCCGTGATCGATCGTAAGCGAGTGACCGCGGTTCGCAATTTTAAGAATTTTCGGTCACGCCTTTATTTCGCTGTTGCTGATGATAGCTGGCATTGGCGATGGCCCACGGGACGGTGTCGTCTTTCTCTCCAGAGGTGATGAGCAGCGGGCTTCTCGCCTCCGTTTCTGTGTCGACCTTGGCCTCGGTCCAGGGATTGAGGTTTGCGGTTGCGGCTTGGAACAGCGGCGTTCCTGACGTCGGCACGGCAAACTCCTCGTAGAGCTGCTTCGCCTCAATTCGCCGACAATTGATCCTAGTCAATGAAGGCTCTGGCAGCGTGGTCTGCATTAACCTCACCTGTCGCGATGGGCCTTTTTCGCGGGGGTTAGAGGAGTTGGCAAAATGTCTACTCGCGTATTTTTAGGCGCCGTGCTGGCGTGCCTTTTCGTCGTTGCCAGCGTGCCGCTGCCCACGGTTTATTTGAATTCGGCGGCGGGACGCTTTTTTGCTCCGACCGCACAGGCGAAAGGGCCGGTACGCAATTTCGTTACGCGCTTACTCGGGCAATCACTGCCCGACGGAATCGTCAAGACCAATGGACGCATCGAAGCGACACAAGTCGACGTCGCGGCGAAATATCCTGGCCGTTTGACCGATATCACCGTCGAGGAAGGCAGCGAAGTCAAAGCCGGGCAGGTTGTCGGTCGGGTTTCCTCGCCGGAATATGAGGCGCAATTGCGGGCGGCGCAGTCGAACGTCGATAAAGCTAAGCAGGCACTGGTCGAAGCTGAGGCGCAAATCGTCCAACGCGACGCGACTTTGGCGGCAGCTAAATCCGATTACGATCGCGGCGTCGAACTGGTCGGCAAGCAGATCATCACCCAGCAAACCTTCGATCAACGCAAGCGCAACTACGAGGGCGGTCAAGCCAACGTGCAGGCGGCGATTGCGCAGCGCGATCAAGCTGAAGCCGCAATCAAGGCCGCCCAGGCCGACGCCGAACGCCTGGAGTCCATATTAAAAGACTTGATTTTGGTCTCGCCGCGAACGGGGAGGGTGCAATACCAGCTCGCGCGCAACGGCGAAGTAGTCGCGGCCGGCGGCAAGGTTTTCACCGTCCTCGATCTGCACGACGTTTACATGACTGTCTTCCTGCCGGCGGCGAGCGCCGGGAAGCTCGAGATCGGCGACGAAGCGCGCATCATTCTCGATCCCGTCCCGCAATTCGTCGTGCCCGCCAAGGTCAGCTTCGTCGCCGCCGACGCGCAGTTCACGCCGAAGACGGTAGAAACCGCGGACGAACGCGAAAAGCTGATGTTTCGCGTCAAGCTGCAACTCGACGCGGAGGTTCTGAAGAAGTTTTCGCGCCGGGTGAAGACCGGCGTGCGTGGGCTCGGCATTGTGCGCACCAACGCCGCCTCGAAGTGGCCGGATGATCTGCAGGTCAATCTGCCGCAATGACGCCGACACCGATCGCGCAGCTCGCCGATGTTTCCCATCGCTACGGGACGACGGTCGCGCTCGATGACGTGACCGTCGATATTCCGGCGCGCATCATGGTGGGCGTGATCGGCCCCGACGGCGTTGGGAAATCGACGATGTTGGCGCTGATCTCCGGCGTGCGCGCAATCCAAAGCGGCAGGGTCATCGTATTTGATGAAGATATTGCCAAGCGTGAACATTTGCGGACGATCCGCGGCCGCATCGCGTACATGCCGCAAGGCCTCGGCCGCAATCTCTATCCCACGCTCAGCGTCTTCGAAAACATCGATTTTTTTGGCCGTTTGTTTGGGCAATCGGCGGCCGAGCGCCGAGTCCGTATTACTGAATTGCTCGCTGCCACCGCACTTGACCCGTTCGAGAATCGTCCAGCCGGCAAACTCTCCGGAGGGATGAAGCAGAAGCTTAGTCTTTGCTGCGCCCTCATTAACGATCCGGATTTGCTCATTCTCGACGAGCCGACGACCGGGGTCGATCCGCTGTCGCGCGGCCAGTTCTGGGACCTGATCAACACCATCCGCGCGCGCCGGCCGCAAACGAGCGTCATCGTTGCCACGGCTTATATGGACGAGGCCGAGCGCTTCGACTGGCTGATGGCGATGGATGACGGCAAGGTCATCGCCAGCGGAACGTTGAAAGAGTTTCTGGCTAAGACGGGCGAGTCCAATCTCGATGATGCGTTTATTGCGCTGATGCCCGAGGCCAAGCGCGCTTTGCATCAGAAGGTGGTCGTGCGACCGCGCGTGGCCTCGGCAGACGAAACGCCAGCGATCGAAGCCGAAGGGCTGACGCGCAGGTTTGGCGACTTCGTCGCTGTGGACCATGTCAGCTTTAAGATCCCGCGCGGAGAAATTTTCGGCTTTCTCGGCTCGAACGGCTGCGGCAAGTCGACGACCATGAAAATGCTGGTCGGCTTCCTGCCGGCAACCAGCGGCACGTGCCAACTGTTCGGGCAGCCGATGGGCTCCGACGACATGCAGGCGCGGCGCAACGTCGGTTACATGACGCAGGCCTTCTCGCTCTACGGCGAACTGACAGTAAGGCAAAACCTCGAACTGCATGCGCAGCTCTATCATCTTCCCCGCGAAAAGATCGCGTCCCGCATCGGCGAGCTGCTGCAACGGTATGATCTGAAGGCGGCCGCCAATTCGCGGCCCGACAGCCTGCCGCTCGGCATCAAGCAGCGGCTACAGCTCGCGGTAGCAGTGTTGCACGAGCCCGCTATCCTCATCCTGGACGAGCCGACCTCCGGTGTCGACCCGATCGCGCGCGATGCCTTCTGGCGCACCCTTATCGACCTTTCCCGCAATGATGGGGTGACGATCTTCATCACCACCCATTTTATGAACGAAGCCGAACGCTGTGATCGCATCTCGCTGATGCATGCCGGCAAGGTGCTCGCCGTCGGGGTGCCGCGCGATCTGGTCAAGGAGCGCGGCAGCGACTCCATTGAGGATACTTTCGTCGGCTATCTCGCCGACGCCGCCGGAATCGATCGTGCAAAAAAGACTGAAGCGCCTTCGCCTGCGACGGCGGCCGCGGCGGCGGCGGAGCCGGCTCGCATACCGAAGCGCTTCAATCCAGGGCGCTTGTGGGCTTATGCGCGGCGCGAGACGGTCGAGCTGTTGCGCGACCCAATCCGGATTTCCTTTGCCATTTTGGGGCCGATCCTGCTCATGCTCGCGTTCGGCTACGGCATTTCCTTTGATATCGAAAATCTGCAAGTGGCGGCGTTCGATCAGGACGACACGCCGCAAAGCCGCGAGCTGCTCGACGGCTTTTCCGGCTCGCGATATTTCTCCGTGCAGACCCCGATTGGGTCCGCCGCGGAAGCGGATCGGCAGCTGCGGTCCGGCAACACCCAGGTGGTCGTG
>DAIUEQ010000221.1:0-5284 GCA_036845025.1 Xanthobacteraceae bacterium
GGCGCAACCAGCGGCGTCGGCCGCGAAATTGCGCTCGGCCTGGCGGCCGAAGGCGCGCGCGTTGCGGTGAACTACCGGAGTTCCGGCGACGATGCGCAACTTCTTGCAGAAGAGATTGCCGCCAAGGGCGGCAACGCCAAAGCTTACCGCGCCGATGTCACTGACTTCGGCGCGGTCAAAAGCATGATCGACCAGATCGCGGCAGACTTTGGCGGCCTCAATATTCTGATCAACAACGCCGGAACGGCCATTCGCCAACCCTTCGTCGAGAGCAAACCCGAGGACTGGCGCCGCCAAATCGACGCCTGCCTTTATGGGGCCATCCATTGCAGTCACGCGGCCGCGCCGCACCTCAACGGCGCGAAGAACGGCCGCATCGTCGGCGTCGTCGGTGACTCCTCGCGCGTCGGCGAATCCGGTCTCGCTATCGTCGCCGCCGCCCGCGGCGGCGTCATTGCGCTGATGAAATCGCTCGCCCGCGAGTTCGGCCGCTCCGGCACCACGGCCAACACGGTGTCGCTCGGCCTCGTCGAAACCCAACACGACGCGGAATGGGTCGCGGCTAATCGCGAGAAACTGATCAGGCTTTATCCGCTGCGCCGCCTCGGACTTGCCGGCGACGTGGCGCCGATGGTGACGTTACTCGCTTCGCCGCATGCCGGCTGGATCACCGGACAGGTGATCAGCATCAGCGGCGGTTTCAGCATGGTTTAACGAGACGACACGTGCTGCACACCGATCTGATTGCGCCGATTCCGGAATTACTGCGTCGGCAGGCTGGCGCGTATGGCAACAAATTCGCCTATCGGGACGCTCAGACGTCGATTACTTATGCCGAACTCAATAACCGCACGGCCACGCTCGCCGGGCACTTGGCCGATAACGGCGTCGCGCCGAACGACACCGTCGCCATTTGCCTGCCGAATTCGGTGCCGTGGGTTGAAAGTTGCTTTGCGGTTACACGCGCCGGCGCGATCAGCGTTCCAATCAGCTACGATTCGACCGAAAACGAAATCGCCTACCGCCTGACCGACGCGAACTGCAAGGCGGTCTTCACCACCGCCGAGCGCGTCGATTTGTTCACCCGGCTGCGCGCCTCGGCGCCAAACCTCGCAACTATTATTGCAACAGACCGTGGCACGGCCGCTGCACCGGCGTTGCGTTACGCCGAATTGCTGCAGACGGAGCCAAAGGCGAAGCCGCGCGATCCCGCTTCGCTGCACGAGACCGCGTTCATTCTCTACACCTCGGGAACGACCGGCCGCGCCAAAGGCGTTCGGCTCACGGTGCACGGTATGCTGTGGGTGACCGCAGCCTCTTGGGCGCCGATCGCTGGGTTCTCCGCATCCGACACGCTGCTGTCACCTCTCCCGCTGTTCCATTCCTACGCGCTGAATTTGTCGGTGCTGAGCGTTCTGGCCGCCGGCGCGAGCGCTCATATCATGGAGCGGTTTTCGACCGCGGAAGCGCTGCGGCTCCTGAAAACCGGGGAATTCACGTTCTTCGCCGGTGTGCCGACAATGTTTCATTACCTTCTGCAAGCCGCCCGCGGCGACGACCGCGTGACGCTCGATCATGTGCGGCTCTGCATTTCCGCGGGCGCGATCATGCCGGCAACGCTCAATCGCGAATTCGAGGAAAAGTTCGGCGTGCAGCTGCTCGACGGCTACGGCATCACGGAAACTTCGACCATGGTGATCATGAACTGGCCGTCCGGCAACCGCGTCCCCGGGTCTTGCGGCATACCGCTGCCCGGCCTCGCCGTGCGCATTGTTGACGCCAACGGAAACGACGTCGCCGCCAATGCCGAGGGCGAATTGATCGTTCGTGGGCCGAACGTCATGCCCGGCTATCACAACAAGCCCGACGAGACGAAGAGCGCGTTGCGCGCCGGCTGGTACCATACCGGCGATTTGGCCAAGAGCGACGCCGACGGCTTTATCACCATCACCGGCCGTCTGAAGGAACTGATTATCCGCGGCGGCCAGAATATTGCGCCGGCCGAAATCGAGGAGGTGGCCAACATTTTTCCGGCGGTGCTCGATTGCGCCGTCGTTGGCGTCGCACACGAGCATCTCGGCGAGGTCCCGGCGCTGTTCGTGGTTTTACGCCAGGGTCAGCATTTGCAAACCGACGAATTGCTGGCGCATTGCCGAGCGCATCTATCGGCGTACAAAATCCCTCAAGCCGTGCACGCGATCGCCGAGATCCCACGCACCGGATCGGGCAAGATCATGCGCTACAAGCTGCGCGAACTGATACAGGCCTGAACGAGACGACGAACCGATCCGCCGAAAGCCGCTTCGCCGGCGTTACGCGCTCGCGGCAAATGGATCGGAACGCGGCACTACTTCAAGGCTCGGCAGGTCGAGCGGCTTTGCCATCGGCGTGACATTATTCAGCCGCGGCTCGCGTTTGCGCTCCGGTATCGAATCCGATTTGGCGGCATGATGATAGGTCGAGCAAATTCCGCCGTTGATGTTGGCCCCCTGCTCGATCTGCAACATCCCGCTCGTGATGTTGCCGTCGGCGCCGCTCGTCGCCCGCAAGATCAACAGACCCTTGACGTCGAGCCTGTCATAGACGCGGCCGAATATGTCGGCGTTTTGTGTGACACTGATCTTGCCCCTGATGGTGCCGGTTTCGGTCACCAAGAGATTGCCGGCAGAAACCTCGCCTTCGAGCAAGCCGTCAACGACGACGGCATTGGCGACCACCACGGCGCCGCGGACCGCCACTCGCTCGCCAATGTAAAGGGTATTTGACTCAGGCCGGTTCTCGCCATCGTTCGACATGTGCTCACCCTTTCACTTCGCTCCTGCGTCGCGCAACGCTACGATTTGAACTTACGACCGCCGTGGTGGCCCGGACGGCTACACCGTTGGTTTTCAACCGTTTATCCACAGAATACAACGAATTCGTCTGCGGCGGTTTTCGTGCGGCTTACTCACGCATTTGTGTGTCCGGCGAACGGGATGGGCGCAACGGACCTGCTTTTCATGGGTCGCGCCACCGTGGATTTTCCCAAACGGCGCATTACGTAATCGGGGAACGCTCGTTAATGCGCGGTGGGATAGTCGGGAATACATGGCCGAAGAACGCGTCAACCGTAAACTTGCGGCAATTCTCGCTGCCGACGTGGTCGGCTATTCCCGCCTGATGGGCGCCGACGAGGCCGGCACGCTCGGCGCCTTGAAACGGCACCGCGAGGTCATTTTCGACCCCGCCGTCGCCGCCCATAACGGGCGAATCGTCAAACTGATCGGTGACGGCACCATCGTCGAGTTCGGCAGCGTGATCGATGCCGTGAATTGTGCGCTGGCCGTACAGCGCTCGGCCGCCTTGCCGCCCGAGCCGAACAGCGCGCCGTCGCCGATCGTGCTGCGCATCGGCATCAATCTCGGCGACGTCATCATCGAAGGCGAGGACATTTACGGCGACGGCGTCAACATCGCGGCGCGGCTCGAGCCACTCGCCGAACCCGGCGGGGTTTGCATCTCCGCGATCGTCAATGAAAGCATCGGCAACCGCGTCGACGTTCACTTCCAGGATGGCGGCGAGATCGGCGTCAAGAACATCGACCGACCCATTCGCGTCTGGCGATGGCATCCGGCGACGGTCGACACGGTGGAGCAAAAAACCAACGGCGCGCACGCGGCGCCGAAAATCTCGACAGCATCGATTGCCGTCTTGCCGTTCACGAATATGTCGGGCGACGCGGAGCAGGAATATTTTTCCGACGGCATCAGCGAAGATATCATTACCGATCTGTCGAAGATTGCCGGCCTCATCGTGATCGCACGCAATTCGAGCTTCGCCTATAAAGGCCGCGCGATCGACGTACGTGAAGTCGGCCGCGAGCTCGGCGTGCAGTCCGTGCTTGAGGGCTCGATCCGCCGCGCCGGCAACCGTGTCCGCATCACCGCACAGCTCATCGACGCCGGCAGCGGCGGCCATCTTTGGGCCGATCGTTATGACCGCGATCTGACGGATATCTTCGCGGTTCAGGACGACGTCACCCACCGCATCGTCGACGCGCTCAAAGTCACGCTGGGCCCGGAGGAAAAGGCTCGGCCCGCTGGCGGCGGCGCTGCGGTCAACATGGAAGCCTACGATTATTCGCTACGCGGTCGCGAGGTTTTGCTCGGCCCGCAGAAGACCCGCGAAACCTTCGAACAGGCGACCGCGCTGTTTCGCAAGGCGATCGAGATCGATCCGAATTTCGCCGTGGCCCGTGCCGGCCTCGGCTTTGCGTATATGTTCGACTACCAAAATCGCTGGAGCAACGATCCCGACGCCTCGCTGGCGCTGGCCCAACAATATGCGGAATCGGCGATCGAAAAAGACCCAAAGGAGCCGCTGTCGCACGCCGTCGCGGCGGTGGCGGCAACGTTCCGCGGCGATCTTACACGGGCGCAATCCGAGATCAGCATAGCGCTATCGCTCAATCCAAATCTCGCCATGGCCTACAACATCGCCGGCAGCATCCGGATGTATGCGGGCGAGCCGCTTGAAGCTATACCGCTGATCGAGCGTGGCATGCGCCTCGACCCGGCGGGCAACACGCAATATCTGCACTTCCTCGGCTTGGCGAACCTTGTTGCCGGCAAATACGAAACCGCGGTGGCTCTGTTCAAGCAGCGCATCGCGCTAGTACCGAAAACGGACTTCTCGCGTTCAGCGCTCGCCTCCGCGCTTGGTCATCTCGGCCAGGTCGACGAGGCCCGCCGCGTCTGGCGCGAACTCGAAGAGATCAATCCGAAATATTCGTTCAACGAACATTTGAGCCGGCTTCCCTTTAAACGGAAGGAAGATGGCGAACGGATTGCCGAAGGTCTTCGCAAAGCCGGGCTAATCGACTGAAAGAGCAGCGGCCGCCCAGCCGACAGGCTCGACGTTCAATCAACTAGACAAGGGATTTCCTGGCGCTCCCTAGGGGAATCGAACCCCTGTTTCAGCCTTGAGAGGGCCGCGTCCTAGACCGCTAGACGAAGGGAGCGTTGCCAGTCGAATAAACTCCAACGCGCCAAGGTGCAAGCGCGGTCGCGGTGGCCGAACAGTCTCAGCTTTCCCGCTGCGGCGCTCAACGATTGGCGAAATGCGATTGCGCCGCGTGCGCGCCGGCGATCCGCCCGAAGGTCAAGGAGCGCAGCACCGACGTTCCGGCCGGGTACTCGTGATAAAATAGTCCCACGATCTCGCCGGCGGCATACAGTCCGGGCAGCGGAACGCCGTTTCCCGTCACGACGCGGGCATCGGTATCGGTGCGAATGCCGCCGTAGGT
>DAIUEQ010000222.1:0-5211 GCA_036845025.1 Xanthobacteraceae bacterium
CCAGAGGACGGCGCTCCGGCGCAGCGACGTGGACTTCGATGTCACGCGCGCGCAAAGCGGCCGCGGCTTCAAGGCCGATGAAGCTGGCCCCGATCACCACCGCCTGCCGTGCGGTCTTTGCCTTGGCGACGATCGCGCGTGAATCGGCGAGCGAGCGCAGCACGTGAACCTGCGGCTCGCCCGCGCCTGGGATATCGAGGCGAACCGGGTCGGCGCCGGTCGCCAGCAGGAGTTTGTCGAAGGGGATCGCCTCGCCGTTCGCCAGCGCCACGCGCCGGGCGTTGCCGTCGATCCCCTTGACGTCGGTAGTCAGGCGAAGCTCGATCGCTTGGTCTTTGTAGAATTCGGCGGGACGAAGCGGCATCCAGTCTTCCGGCGCGCTTCCGGCCAGATAATCCTTCGAGCAATTCGGCCGATCGTAGGGCGCGTCAGCGTCGGCGGAAAGAAGCGTCAGCGCGCCGGTATATCCCTCGCGCCGCAACATTTCGGCGCAGGCGAAGCCGGCCGCACCGCCGCCGACAATCACGACCCGCTCCGCCTTTCCCGCCGCACCCGCGGGACCGCGCGCCTTGACCCGTTCGGCGGCGTCGATCCGCTCGCGGACAATCACTTTGCCGTCGCGCCGCTCAATTCGCCAACAGGAGACCGGGTTGAAAGCCGGCGCAGCTATCGCTTCGCCGCTGCGAAGGCAAAAATGCGCGTGATGCCACGGGCATCGCACCGTATCCCCGACCACCAGGCCTTCGGCGAGGGGTCCGTTGTAATGCGAGCAGGTCGCGCCGATGGCGAAGAACTCATCGCCGCGGCGGGCAATGAGCACTGCATCGTCGCCGACATGGCCGCCGATCATACCGCCATCGGGAATATCTTTGGCGGCAACCCCTTCGGTGAGATCGGGGCCCGTGGGCTTGGATTGCTCGGCGCTCATTGACGTATCCTGCTGCCCTAAAAAACTTCGCGGCGACGGAATGTGTTCCGCGCCCTGACGCATAATACCGCTTAAAGCGCGGCGCGTTCTTCGGGCGTCACCAGGCGCGGCGCCGAAAGCGGCGCGCCGGTGTGGACATCGAAGACGGGATTCGGCCGGCCGAGCCCGCGCAGCCACCAGCCGAGTACCTTTGCCGCGCGTTTCATCAAGATTCCGAACGATGCCGCCGGCGGCGCACCCGCCGACAGCGGCCCGACAGCAGAGCGCTCGTGGATGCGGCACAGCGGCCGCCCAAGCGTTTCATCCCGCGAGCTGCCGTGAGCCTCAAAATCCATGAACGAATGAATGAGGCCGATCATCGGAAAGGGTGGGCTCGCGGCAGAATTGGCGATCGGCGTCCGGCAGCAATCGGCGTACCAGCGCAGAACTTTTTCGGAGAAGCGCAATGACCGCAGCGCGTCCGTTCCGGCAGTCAACTTCAACCGCCCAGGCGGCATCTGCAAAATGTCGGTGCCGCCCGCAACGTCAAACACATCGGGTCGATGAAGAAAATGCGCGAACGCCTGACAATCCTTGCAGTAGCAGACCAGCCGAAAGCCCGACGACGGCGACACGTCATGCGCAACGCCGCGGACATGGCCGCAGCGACAGCGAAGCGGGAGATCAAGGGGCATGTATTGCCCTCAGCTACGGACCGCATGCGCGCGGATCATGCCAGCAAGTTCTTCGGTGTGCGTCCACAGCAACGTATGCCCCGCGCCCTTCACAATTGCTCCTTGTGCCCCCAGTATTCCAGACACCAGAGTGTAGAAGTGATGCGCCGGCACCGCGGCATCTTCCGCGCCGGCGATCACAAATGTTGGCACCGAAATATCCTTCAGCCATGGCCGGCTGTCGAAAGTCAAAAGGCCCCTCGCCGCGGCACGCATGGTTTTGCGATCGTTGGCGCCGATGATTCCGGTCATCCAAGCAGTTTTTTCCGCCGTCATGCCCGGCATGGCAGACCGCCCCAGCCACAGCATGACACCGGCGACCGTCCGCGGCGAGACGACTGACAAAAGCGAGACCATCCCCAGGCCTTCGGCGTATTCGCGCAGCGTCGCCACGTTGCAGGCATAAGTACAGACCAGAAACAGTTTCGCGACGGCCGGCGGATCAGCTCGCGCAAACGCCTGCGCGACCGCGCCGCCGTGCGAATAGCCGAGTAAATTCGCGCGGGCAAAACCCGCTTCGGCCATCACGGACTCGAGATCGCCGGCCATGGTGGCGGGATCGTAAGGCCCACCCATCTCGCCGCTCTGCCCGTGACCGCGCAGATCCGGGATCAACAGTCGGAAATCGTCCCGCAACAGCTCGGCAAGCGGATCGAACATCGCGCCGCTTGCCATCAGGCCATGCAACAGCACAAGCGGCGGCCCGCGGCCGGTAACGCGATAGTAAAGGCCGTTCGCCGCGCGCCGCTCCGCCAATGAGCTTGTGGAATCATTCACGCCGCCGCCCCCTCAAACTACCGGTTGCGCCCGAGGCCGTCCCGGACATAGGCTTGAGGTCGTCAAATAGAAGAGCCGCAATGGCTCTCATTCCGGGGAGGAAGACATGAAAATCACTATGCCGCTACTGGCGGCAATCGCCGTCATTGCAACAGCTTCTGCTGCGCACGCGCAAATGAAGCTGCCCGATCTGAAGAAGCAGCCGACGCCGCAGGCGGTGCTCGACGAGCACTTTGCGGCGCTCAATGCCTGCGATTGGGACCGGCTGATGGCCCAATACCCCGAGGAGGCGCAGGTCAATCTTCCCAACGGCATGATCGTCAAGGGACGCCAAGCGCTTGGCGACCTGTTCGCCGGCTTCTGCAAAGACCCGAAGGATGGCGGGCTCAAGGGAATTCACTTCCAGCCCGAGCACTCGACCACCATCGACGGCACCTTTGCCACCCAATGGGTGGCGACGGCGCCGTGGCTGGCCGAACCCTATCGCGGCTCGGACGCCTACATCACGCATGACGGCTACATGCAGGCGATGGTCTCGACGTTCGACGGTGGCGCGCTGAAGAGAAAATAGCCGCCGATCCGGCTCCGCGCGTCAGTCGCGGGGACATTCGTCACTCGTTTCGACCCCGCGGTAAACCGCGGGGCTTCTTCGCGCGTCATGCGGCACCGTCCTTCGTACGGCAATGCGTCCGCATGAAGTTAATGCGCCATCTGGCCGTCGCGATTCGGCGTGCCGAGAATGTGCGTCTCCGGCGGCATCATCACCTGATCGAAGGTTTGCGTGAACATCGCCGCAGCAAAGAAGGCAACCGCGCGCAGCGTGTCCTTGCCGGTGTTTTCGAGATCGTGACGCATCGGCGTTGGCAGGACGAAGACGCTACCGGCGCGCACCGCGCAGGTCGTGCCATCCCCGAGATAAAGCTTGCCGGTGCCGGCGATGATGTACTGGGTCTCTTCGGTGGCGTCGGTGTGCCAGCCAAGCCGACCGCCCGGCTCGATCTCGTAGACGATGGTGGACGATGCCGTCGTGCCGTTGCCGCCGTAGCGGGCGAACGCGCCCTGCCAGCGCACGGCCGAATCGGACTGGCCCCAAACTTTCGCGCGTTCGAGTTTTGTCGAATCGACAACCGGATTCATCGGACTGCCCCTTGCTTTTGAATGACAGCCGACAGCCTAAGCAGCAACTCCTCTCGCCTCCAATCTCCAGTTCTGTTTTTAGTTACACGTCAGTTTCCGGGAGTATTCCAGTCTGATGAAATTGCTTTCGCGGTTCTGCGGGTTTCGTTTCCAATTGCATCGCCGCATCAAAAATTCACTCTGGCAAACCAGCCTTTTCCAGCCCGGAAATGTAAAGCTCCGCCATGCGCGCGTCGCGGAAGCCACTGGCCCGGGCGCTGCGCAGGTTGGAGCCTGGTTGCGCCTTCAGGAGATCGGCGATCACGTCTCTGGCCTCGTCGATGCGGCCGAGATGGGCGAGCGCGGCGGCTCGGTAACGGCGCGCGACATTATGCGACGGCACTTCGATAAGGATGCGCCCGGTCAGATTCACGGTATCGTCGAAATGGCCAGCGAAGAAATGCGCGGCCGCCAGGCCGAGCGTGGGAAAATAACTCTTCGGATCCACCGGACTTAATCGCCGTGCCTCCTCGAATTGCTCGATAGCGCGGAGGCTGTCGCCCAGATAATGGAAGACCCAGCCGCAGAACGAGCGCACGTGTACCGAATTCGGGTGGAGCGCGAGCGCCCGGTTTGCCAGATCGAGCGACTGCTCGAAGCGTACGCCGAGCGTCGAATAGGCCCATGCCGCAACAGAAAGAACCGCCGCGTTCTCCGGATCGGCGGCGATCGCACGTCCCGCAAGATCGCAGGCCTCGGCTGTGCTCGCCTGTTTGTCGGCGACCCAGCCATTAAGCGTCATGCGGACCAGGCATTCGGCGAGCGCGGCGAGCCCATCCGCATAAGTCGGATCAAGAGCGATAGCTCTGCGGAGCAGACCCTCGGCCTCTTCGAAGCCCGTTCGGCTGTAGGCGTTGATCGCCGGGAGTGCGCGCAAATAGAGATCGTAGGCGTCGAGACTCTCGGTGGGCTTGCGCTGCGCCCGTTCGATCTCGGCGAGCCGCAGAGTCGGTTCGACCGCGCCGACGACTCTCGTCGTGATGCGATCCTGCAGTTCGAAGATTTCGGATAAATCGCCGTCGAACCGATCGGCCCAAATGTGCCGACCGGTCACCGCCTCGAGAAGCTGCCCGGAGATGCGCACCCGCTGTCCGGCCTTGCGGATCGATCCTTCAAGCAGATAGTGGACGCCAAGCTCACGGCCGATCTGGCGCGTATCGACGGATTTGTTCTTGTAGATGAAGGACGAATTTCGGGCGATGACGAACAGCCATCTTACCCGACTCAGCGCCGTAATAATGTCCTCGACAACGCCATCGGCGAAATACTCCTGTTCCGGATCGCCGCTTAGGTTGGTGAAAGGCAAAACCGCGATCGAGGCTCGCGACGGCAAAGGCTGCGCCGGACGTGCGGCCGATGCGGTTTCGCCTCCGTAAGCATAGACCCGCACGCGGCGGGCGATGTTTTTCAAAGCTTGCTCGCCGCGATCTTCCCAGGCAAGCGCGAGCTTGCCCTGGAGCTCTTCGTAGACCTTGGCCGCGACGACAATGCCTCCCGGCGCGGCCAGGGGCTCCAACCGGGCCGCTACATTAACGCCGTCGCCATAGAGATCCCCGTCGGGGCGAACAACGACGTCGCCAAAATTGATGCCGATGCGAAGCCGAACGCGCCGTGCCT
>DAIUEQ010000223.1:0-5151 GCA_036845025.1 Xanthobacteraceae bacterium
GACCAGCGAGCGAACGCGCAAGAGCGCCGAATACGGCTATGAAGCCGGGCAGGGAATCAGAAAACCCAAGCGCAATAAGGCAAGATCGCGCGCGGCTATAAAGGCCTTGAAACGCGAACCTCGCACCACCGTGTCGCGGAAAGCGCTGTCGCAGCAGGCGAAAGGCGCCGCCTCGCGACGGACCGCGGCGCAGCGCTCGGCAGCGGCCAAAAAAGCCGCGCGAACACGCAAGCGGCGGGCAGCACGATGACCGGGGACAGATAGCCAAGTTTGGACTATCGTTCGCTTTGGGTTGTCCGTTTTTTTGAAGGCATGCTGTCTGCACCATGCCGATCTGCGAAATTGATCCGTGGCGTCTGCAGTATTTCGAGCACGTCAAAACGGCGGCGCTTATCCCCACTGAGGATAGCGATGCCTGGCAGTGGTATCCCCAGCACCGCTGGGTCTACGACAAGCTCCAGGTGGCGCTCAGTCAAAACCTCGACGCGGGGCCGCACGGTACGCTGCCACCGCGCTTTCCGGTATTTTCCAAGCCGATCATGAATCTCAAGGGCATGGGGGCCGGCAGCCGGGTGCTTAATTCGGCGGCGGAGTATGAGGCGTCATTCACGGCGGGCCATTTCTGGGAGACCCTGCTGAGCGGCCGGCACGTCTCGTCCGACGTCGCGGTCGTTAACGGCGAGCCGCGTTGGTGGGGGCATGTCACCGGTACACCGGCCGGCGAGGGCACCTTCGACTACTGGACCATCCATGCCGGGCCGGACCCCGAAATTGAGGAATCCTGCGGCGCTTGGATCCGAAAATACCTGCGCGGCTATACCGGAATGCTCAACCTCGAGACCATCGGCGGAAGCATCATCGAGGCGCATCTGCGGTTTTCCGACCAATGGCCCGATCTGTATGGCGCCGGCTGGGTTGAGGCTGTGGTGCAATTATATGAGAGCGGAATCTGGACGTTTGCCGCCCCTAGGCCGCATTGCGGTTTCAGTGTGATTCTGTTCGGCCCGCATGGCGTGCGGTATCACCATCCCCCGCCGGCGCTGGTGGAAGATCTCAAGCGCACTGCCGGTATTTCGAGCGTACAAATTACCTTCCACGAAAATCTCCCGCCGGAACGTCACGCGATGCCGCCGGGAGGTTTTCGCCTGGCCGTGATCAACGCTTTCGACCTTGCCCCCGCGCTTAGAGTGCGCGAGCAGCTCCGTGACTATTTTCTTGCATAGCGGCAGCGGCATCTGGCGAGGTAGATCGCGGCGGGACTGGCCGTTATAGTCCCGGCCCCAAGGCAAAAGATCATTACGTTAGGATAGCAAGACTATGAAAATTGTTGCGTTCACGGGCGAAAAGGGCTCGCGGCTCGGTGTGGTCGAGGGCGACCAGGCAATCGATCTCAGCGCCGCCGACGGCAATGCGCCGACCGATCTCGGCGAGTGGCTCGCTGCACACAACGGCGACCTCAAACCTCTCGCCGATCTTGCCAAGCGTGCGCCGGCGAGCGCCCACCGGCCGCTTTCAAGTTTGACCTATGGACTTCCTGTTGTCCGGCCGGGAAAGATCATCTGCCTGGGACTGAATTATCTCGAGCACGTCAAGGAAGGCGCGCAACGCGATAACGTCCCCAAGTTTCCGACGATTTTCATGCGCGGACGCACCTCGCTCGTGCCGCACGGACAACCGATCGTTCGGCCGCTGGTCACAGAGACGCTCGACTACGAAGCCGAGATGATCCTCGTGGTCGGCAAGCGCGCCAAGCATTTGACGGCCGCCAACGCGCTCTCATGCGTCGCCGGCTATTCCTGCGGCAATGAAGGCTCGGTGCGTGAGTTCCAGCGCAAGACCACGCAATGGGACATGGGCAAGAATTTCGATCACACCGGCGGGTTCGGCCCGTGGTTCGTGTCCGCCGACGAATTACCGCCCGGCGGCAAGGGGTTGAAGATCGAAACCCGTCTGAACGGCAACGTGATGCAGTCGGACAATACCGACAATATGATGTTTCCGGTGATCGAGACATTGGTCTACGTGACCCAGGGCATGACGCTCGAGCCTGGCGACATCATCTTCACCGGCACGCCGTCGGGCGTCGGCTTTGCCCGAAAGCCGCCGGTATGGATGAAGAACGGCGACGTCTGCGAAGTCGAGATCGGCGGCATCGGTGTGCTGCGCAATCCGATTGCCGACGAGAGCGCGGCTTAAGAACCTGCCATGGCGGATAAAGCGCTCAACGTCATATGCATTTGCGGCAGTCTTCGCAAAGGCTCCTACAACCGGATGGTCATGAACGCGTTGCCCGGCTTGGCGCCGGCGCACATGAAGCTCAGCGAGGCGCCGCCCTTCTCCGAGTTTGCGCTTTACAATGCCGACCTTCAGGAATCCGCCGGCGTGCCGCCGGCGGTACAAAAGCTCGCCGATGCAGTGCGGGCGGCCGACGGCGTGATTTTCAATTCCCCGGAATACAATTTTTCCATTCCCGGCGGCATGAAGAACGCGATCGACTGGTTGTCGAGGGTCCCGGATCAGCCTTTTGCCCGCAAGCCGGTCGCTATTCAGTCCGCTGCCGCAGGCTCACTGGGCGGCGGCCGCATGCAATACGATCTACGGCGAGCGATGGCTTTTCTCGACGCCGCCACCCTCAACAAACCGGAAATTTTCATCGGCAATTGCTCACAGAAGATCGACGCCAAGACCGGGCAGATTACCGATCAGCAAACAGTGGAGTTCATCCGCCAGCAGCTCGCGGCCTTTGCCAAATTCATCGAGTACCACGCCGCCAGAAACTAAAACCACGACTGAACAAGGAGGAGCGCGTTATGGGAAGGGTAGACGGCCGTGTTGCGATCGTTACAGGCGGCGCCAAGGGGATCGGCCGGCATTATTCGCGCGCGCTTGCCGCCGAGGGTGGCCGCGTCATGATTGCCGACATCGTTGACGGCAAGGAGACGGCCGATGAAATCGCGCGCACGCACGGTGCGAATTCGGTCGCAAGCGAAGTTTTTGACGTCAGCGACGAAGGGGCCGTCAAGTCACTGGTCGCCAAGACCATGGAGCGATTCGGCAAGATCGATATCCTGGTCAACAACGCCGCCTTGTTCGCGCCGTTGCCGGAAACCGACTGCACCGACATCGACGTGGCGCTTTGGGATCGGGTTATGGCGGTCAATCTGCGCGGCCCGTTCCTGATGACCAAGCACGTCGCGCCACACATGAAGGCGCAAGGCTACGGCAAGATCATCAATATCGGTTCCGGAACTGCGTACGTCGGCATCCCGCACATCTTGCACTACGTGACCTCGAAGGGCGGCGTCACGGCGCTCACCCGAGCGTGCTCGCGCGAACTCGGCGAGTACGGCATCCGCGTCAATACGCTGATGCCGGGTTTCACCATGAGCGACTCGGTGATCAACGAAAACCCCGTGCATGTACGCACGGCGCAACCGCGCGCCGTGGCCAGTCGCGCCATCAAGCGTGACGAAAAGCCGGAAGACCTGCTCGGCGCCTTGATTTTCCTTTCCAGCGCCGAGAGCGATTTTGTCACCGGGCAAAATATCGCGGTGGATGGCGGGCACGTGAATACGTGATGGTGCGGCGCGAGACCGCGCCTGCATAACCGCCATGCCGGCGACGGTAACGGGCGCTATGTTCGCCTGCGGCGCTTTAGACTAATATCCACGTCAAGCAAGGCTCAACTGGAGCCATGGAGAGGACGCTATGGCGGTCGCTACCGCGAAAACGGCGGGCAATGGCAAGCCCGGGCCCAAGCACAACATCGAAGCCATGCGGCAAGATTACTATGCACGCATCGACCGGCACGGAATGAAGCCGCTCTGGACGGTGATGAGCTCGCTGATCCACGACGAGCCGCAATCTCGCTGCGCGCCGGCGGTCTGGCATTTTGACGATGTTAAAACGTTGGTCATGGAATCCGGCGGGTTGATCAGCGCGGAGGAAGCCAAGCGGCGCGTGCTCATCCTGGAAAACCCGGCGTTGCGCGGAGAATCGCGGGTCACCAATACCCTATTCGCGGGTATCCAAATGATCATGCCGGGCGAGGTGGCGCCGGCACACCGGCACGTCTCTTCGGCCATTCGCTTCGTGCTCGACGGTGAGGGCGCCTATACCGCGGTCGAAGGTGAAAAGGCGTTTATGGCGCCGGGCGACTTTGTCATCACCGCCAATTGGGCGCCGCACGATCACGGCAATACCTCCGACAAGCCGATGCTTTGGCTGGACGTGCTGGATGTTCCCGCGGTGAACTTCTTTGAGACCTCGTTCGCCGAGGATTTCGATAGCCCGACCCAGGCCACGACGCGGCAAGACGGCGACTCGTTGAGTTTCTACGCGTCGGGCGTTCTGCCCGACGGCGCTACGGTGATGAACCGCACGCCGGTTATCAATTACACCTATGCCCGCACGCGCCCGATTGTCGAACGGCGCATGCAGGCGGGCGATATCGACAAGAGCCACGGGGCGCGCGTGCGCTACGCCAATCCGATCAACGGCGGCCCGGTGCTGCCGACCATGGGCGCCAACCTCGCCATGTTGCCGAAAGGCTTTAAGGGCGCGCCCTATCGCTCGACCGACGGCACGATCTTCGTCTGCGCCGAAGGTGAGGGCTCGACCAACGTCGACGGCGAGCCGCTGCAATGGGGCCCGAACGACGTGTTCGTCGTGCCGTCGTGGAAGCGCTACTCCCACACCGCGGCGAAACAGTCGGTGCTGTTTTCGATCTCGGACCGGCCGATGCAGGAAGCGCTCGGCATCTGGCGCGAGGACAGGTGAGGGTCGCGCTTTTCGCTTAAGCGCGACCCATATCGGCTGAAAGCGAGGCTCACTTCTCGATCGACTGCAGCACCAGAGGCTGCAACTCGGTGTCGCTCATCACGCCATTATCCCAGGTCGAATCCAGCCGCTCGATCTGACCTGCGCCGTTGAGCTCGATAGAGATAATGCCGCGCTTTACCGACGCGTCGGCGTTGGTCCATTCGTAGCCGCCGCCCTGGTCGCTGCCGACCACGTGCACCAGCTTGGCGCTTTTGCCGTACGGCAGGTTCGCCAGCGTACGCGACAGGTATTTGCCGATGGCAAGCTTGCCGAGCACGCGGGCGCGCAACCCGCGGTCCATATAGACGGCGTCGTAGCTGAACAGTGCGT
>DAIUEQ010000224.1:0-5026 GCA_036845025.1 Xanthobacteraceae bacterium
GGCCTCGGCAAGGGTCATCTGGTGCGCGAGATCGATGCGCTCGATGGCCTTATGGGCCGCGTCGCTGACGCCGCCGGCATTCAGTTCCGGTTGCTCAACCGCCGCAAAGGACCGGCCGTGCGCGGCCCGCGTGCGCAGGCCGATCGGAAGCTTTACGCGGCCGCCATGCAACAGGCGATCTCCCAAACGCCGAACCTTACGGTCATCGAAGGGGAGGTGGACGACATCTCGGTCTGCGAAGGTCGCGCCGCCGGCGTCATGCTCGGCGATGGCCGGGCCTTTGCGGCGGCGTCGATCGTGCTGACCACCGGCACCTTTTTGCGCGGGCTTATCCATATCGGCGACCGGCAGATCCCGGCGGGACGCGCTGGCGAAGCCCCGGCGCTTGGCCTATCACGAACGCTCGAACGCGCGGGATTTGCGCTGGGCCGCTTGAAAACCGGCACGCCGCCGCGGCTCGACGGAACGACGATCGACTGGGCGGCCCTGGAAATGCAGCCGGGCGACGATCCGGCGGAGCCATTTTCCACGCTCACCGAGCGGATCACCAATCGGCAAATCCAGTGCGCCATCACCCGCACCAGCGCGGCCACGCACGCCATCATCCGCGACAACGTGCACCGCTCGCCGATGTACTCAGGCCAAATCAAGAGCCGCGGCCCGCGCTATTGCCCGTCGATCGAAGACAAGATCATGCGGTTCGGCGACCGCGAGGGGCATCAGATCTTTCTCGAGCCGGAGGGCCTCGACGACACGACCGTCTACCCCAACGGCATTTCGACCTCACTGCCGGAAGAAGTTCAGGCCGCCGTGGTTGCGTCGATTCCCGGTCTGGAGCGGGCACGCATAGTGCGGCCCGGCTACGCCATCGAATACGATCACGTCGACCCGCGCGAGCTCACGCCATCGCTGGAGACACGACGGTTGCCGGGACTGTTCCTGGCCGGCCAGATTAACGGCACGACCGGGTACGAGGAGGCGGCGGCGCAGGGGCTGCTGGCGGGCATTAATGCCGCCAAGCGCGCCGGCGGGGCAGGGCCCGCGATCTTCGATCGGGCCGAAGCCTACCTGGCCGTCATGGTGGACGACCTGGTGACGCGCGGCGTCACCGAGCCGTATCGGATGTTTACCTCTCGCGCCGAATATCGGCTGACGCTACGCGCGGATAATGCGGATCAGCGGCTGACGGAGAAGGGCATCGCACTCGGCTGTGTAGGCGCGGAGCGCGGCGAAGCCTATGGCGCCAAGCTCGCGGCGCTCAAAGCGGCTCGGCACATGGCGGAATCGCACACGCTGACGCCAAGCGAAGCCGCAAAGCACGGGCTGACGCTCCGCCAGGATGGGCAGCGCCGCTCTGCTTTCGAGTTGCTGGCCTATCCCCAGATCGGCGTAGCTAATTTGAAAAAGGTTTGGCCATGTTTTGGCGAAATCGAGGCGAACATCGCCGAGCAGGTCGAGATCGACGCCAAATATGCGGTCTACCTCCGCCGCCAAGCGACCGATGTCGAATCCTATAGGCGCGACGAAGGGTTAGCCCTCCCCCATGACCTCGGTTACGACGCCGTTCCAGGGCTTTCGAACGAAGTCCGAGCCAAGCTTCACGCCCATAAGCCGCGGACCATTGGCCAGGCGGGCCGAATTGACGGCATGACCCCGGCCGCGCTTACGCTCCTCGTCGCCTATTTGCGCCGCCAAGAGCGTAAGTCCCATCGCGGCGCCGCATGAGCGCTCGGCGCGCCGGAAATGGCCCGCAACGAGCCACTCCAAGCGGTCCGCCCCAAGCTTCTTCAACCGCCGACCCGGATCTCGCGGCCGACCGCGAGCATGCGCTGGCCATCGTTCCTGTTTCACGTGAAACAGTGGATCGCTTGGATCGCTTCGTCGCTGTGCTCCTGCGCTGGCAGCGCCAGATCAATCTGATCGCACCGTCTACAGAGCGAAATCTCTGGACCCGTCATGTCGCGGACTCGCTGCAGTTGATCGCGCTTGCGCCACAGGCTCGCATTTGGGCCGACCTTGGTTCCGGCGCTGGGTTTCCGGGCTTGGCCATAGCCTGCGCGCTGGCGGAAATTCCAAAAGCCCGCGTTCACTTGGTGGAATCCAACCCCAAAAAAATCGCCTTCCTGCGCGAGGCAATTCGCGCCACCGGAGCACCGGCCACAGTGCATCCGGGAAAGATCGAGGAGTTTGTCGCCAATCCTCCCGATCCGATTGAAGCCGTCGCTGCCCGGGCGCTCGCCCCGCTCCCCAAACTCCTCGGTCTGGCTTCTCCGTTGTTGAAAACAGGCACAGTTGGGCTGTTTCCCAAGGGTCAAGACGCGGCACTCGAATTGACCGAGGCATCCAAATATTGGAATGTCCAAGCCAGTCTGGCGCCGAGCCGGACCGATCCAAAGTCGCATATTGTTGTCGTGCGTGAGCTCGAGCCGAAGCGTCAGACTGCTCCGGGCGGATGATTTTTACCTAAGTCATTGGTGAAGCTGTGGAATCAGTCCTGATGGGCGATCAGCCTGGGCCGGAAGCGGAGGCGCCGGCTCCGCCAGCGGCCGACAGCGAAGTCTTGCTCGAGAGCGAAATCCACGCGGCGCCAGCCAAGCACACGCGCATCCTCGCGGTGGCCAACCAAAAAGGCGGCGTCGGAAAAACGACAACCGCCATCAATCTCGGCACGGCGCTCGCCGCCATCGGCGAACACGTGTTGATCATTGACCTCGATCCTCAAGGCAATGCCTCGACTGGCCTCGGCATTGATCAGCGTAGCCGCCGCCTCTCCACCTACGACGTACTCATCGGCCGCGCTGCTCTGTACGACGCAATTCTCCCGACCATTGTGCCCCGGCTTTATCTAGCGCCATCGACGCTCGACCTTACCGGGCTCGAGCTGGAAATCGGCCAGACGCGGGATCGCGCTTACCGCTTGCGCAACGCGCTTTCGCCGCTCACCGCGCCCGGCCTTGGTGAACTCGCTTACAGCTACGTGCTGGTTGATTGTCCGCCGTCGCTGAATTTGCTTACGGTCAACGCCATGGCGGCGGCGCACGCCATCCTCGTGCCGCTGCAGTGCGAGTTCTTCGCGCTCGAGGGCTTGTCGCAACTTCTCAAGACCGTCGATTCTGTCCGTGACCAACTCAATCCCGAACTGACGATCCACGGCATCGTGTTGACCATGTACGACTCGCGCAACACGCTTTCCGGCCAAGTGGTCGCCGACGTGCGCGAATTCATGGGAGCAAAAGTTTACGAGACCATCATTCCCCGCAATGTGCGGGTGTCGGAGGCGCCGTCCTACGGCAAGCCGGTGCTGATGTACGATCTCAGATGCAGCGGCAGCGAAGCGTATATGCGGCTCGCCACCGAGGTCATTCAGCGCGAGCGAGAATTATACGCCTGACGTTGTTCGCTTGCGCGATCGAGCGAGCGGATCAAACAAAGACGCGGACGATAAACTGCGCATGGAGTGGCAATGAGCGATGGCTCGGAGAATTCGGCGATGGCAGAGGAGGGAGCACGTAGACGGCTTGGACGCGGCCTCGCCGCTTTGATCGGCGACGTCGCCGAAGAACCGTCGGCGGAGCGTCCGCGCGGCAGCCGTCGCCTGCCGACCGGTGCATTGCGGCCAAATCCGCATAATCCGCGGCGAACTTTTTCCGAAGCCGAACTCGACGAGCTGGCTGCGTCGTTGCGCGAGCGCGGCATCATTCAGCCGATTGTGGTGCGGCAAACCCGCGGCGCCACCGGCGATTATGAAATCATCGCCGGCGAGCGGCGCTGGCGTGCGGCGCAGCGGGCCGGCTTGCACGAAGTGCCCGTGGTCGTCATCGAAGCGACCGACGCCGAAGCGTTGCAGCTCGCCATCATCGAAAACGTGCAGCGCGCCGATCTCAATGCGCTCGAGGAAGCGCAAGGCTATCGTGCGCTGATCGACGAATTTAAGAACAGTCAGGAAGACATCGCCAAAATCGTCGGCAAGAGCCGAAGCTACGTCGCCAACACGCTGCGGCTGCTCAAGCTCTCCGACACGGTGAAGGCCTATATTCACAGCGGCAAGCTCACCGCCGGCCACGCGCGCATGCTGATCGGCGAACCCAACGCCGACGCGCTTGCGGAAGAAATCATCGCCCGCGAACTCAACGTGCGTGAGGTCGAGGCGATGGCGCGCGAGCGGGCGCAGAAAAACGGCGGCAAACAAGGCAAGGGCAGGGCGCGTACCGCGAGTACCAAGGACGCCGACGTGCTCGCGTTCGAAAAACGCGTCTCCGATGCGACCGGTCTGGTCGTGAGCATCGACCATCGCACCGACCGCGGCACGCTGACCATCCGCTACAACGATCTCGAGCAGCTCGACGATCTGGTGGAGCGGCTAGTGCGGGGTCACTGAGCTGCCAGCGCGGCCTTGCCGCGCATGATCGATGCGCTCGATCAGGTCATGGATGATGGGGCTTGTTGTAAACGGCACGAAACGCATGGGCGGCATGAAGGTAATCTGGCTTCCGAAGATGGTCGGCACGCGCGCGGCAAGAGTGACGCGCGGCGGATTTATCAGCGGCGCATAGCTGACGTTTTTGATGTCGCTCAGGGCGATATGGCTTTCCTGACCGCGATTTTTCACCACCAGCGAGTCGCCGTCTTCCCAGACTTCGTCGACGAGATCGAACACCAGCTTTTTCATGACGAAGTAGCCGAAGCCGATCATGATCAAGGGAACAACGAGCAACGGATAGGGCGGAGGGTCGTGTTGCGCTCCGCCAAAAAATAGTGGAATGGCGATGACCAAGAAGAGCAATGTGAGGAATCCAAACCAGACAGCCGGGAAGATGCGCTTGTAGAAAAACGTCATCTTCGACGAGATGCGGCGCATAGCGATTTGCGGAAACTACTCCGCCGCGGTCTGCCCGGCGCTGCCGGTGCCGAACCGGCGCTCGATATAATCGATCACGAGTTTCTCGAAGTCCTGCGCGACGGTCGGACCGCGCAGCGTGATCGCCTTCTTGCCGTCGATGAATACTGGAGCGGCGGGTGCTTCGCC
>DAIUEQ010000225.1:0-4934 GCA_036845025.1 Xanthobacteraceae bacterium
GATTGCGCGGGATTGGGGAAATCTCGACTTTCTGGTTCACGCCATCGCGTTTTCCGATCGCACGCAGCTCACCGGCCGCTACGCCGATGTCACCCGCGAGAATTTTCTCCGCACTATGCTGATCTCGTGCTTCGCCTTTACCGAGGCGGCGAAGCGCGCAGCGGCGCTGATGCCGAATGGCGGGTCAATGCTGACGCTGACCTATAATGGCGGCGACCGCGCCATGCCGAATTATACCGCTATGGGTCCGGCAAAGGCGGCACTCGAAGCGTCGGTTCGTTACCTCGCGGTCGATTTCGGCAGCCAGGCGATCCGCGTCAACGCCATCTCGGCCGGCCCGATCCGCACGCTGGCCGGCGCCGGCATTGGCGATGCGCGCATGATGTTTGCTTTTCAGCAACGCCACTCGCCGTTGCACCGCGGTGTGACTTTGGACGAACTCGGTGGCGCTGGACTTTATCTCCTTTCGGATTTGTCGACCGGAGTAACCGGCGAAATTCATTTCGTCGATTGCGGGTACAACGCGATCGCCATGCCGCATCCAGACGCTTTGCGCGCGGATCGCCAGCAGGCCGAGGATTAGGCCGCGCAAGGCGCGCGATTACTTCCGCAGGTTCCCTAAAAGCCGTTATTCGCTGCGGCGAAACATCCAGCGCTGTCGGCCACCACGGACACCTATGGTGGGCAAGGGTGAAGTGTACGCCTTTGACGCTTTAGCCGTCTGTTTTGTGCCACAGCCCTGAGATACAGTTCGGATGCCGTTTAGTTGAGCACTTGCACGGACGCGGAGAGATCTTTTTGACGACGACGATATCTCGCCGTTCGCCGGGTGCCATTCCCGGCCCTCCGGAAATGGCAGAGTGGGTCCGTTCCAAGGATTGGTCAAAAACTCTACTCGGTGCGGCCGAGAATTGGCCGCCCAGTCTAACGGTGGTCGTAAAGGTTATGCTCGCGTCGGGCTTCCCCATGTGTGTTCGTTGGGGGCCTCAATTCGCAATGATCTATAACGACGGCTACCGCCCGATCCTCGGCGACAAACATCCTGCGGCTTTAGGGCTTCCCTTCCATGAGGTATGGCCGGAAGTCCAACTTCAATTGCGGCCCTTGCACGAGGCGATTCTGAACGGAGCAAGCGGCGCCTTCTTCGCTGAAGATCTTCTCATTAAGGTCCAGCGCCGCGGCATTTCTGATTGGGAAGACGCCCGCTTTACCGTCAGTTACAGCCCGATACCGGATGAAAAAGCTCCTACAGGCGTGGGCGGCGTGCTCATTACGGCCGTCGAGACCACGGACCGGGTTCGGACTGAGGAGGCGCTTCGCGCCAGCGAGGAGCGTTTCGCCGGCATCTTCGAGCAAACCGGCGTCGGCGTCATTCAATGTGAATTGGATGGTCGCTTCCTCCTCGTGAACCAACGATATTGCGAGATCGTCGGCCGTTCCTCGGATGAGCTCCTGACGCTTCGCGTGCCGGACATAACCCACCCCGACGATCGGGACTCCGACGTCGCGCTCCGGCATCGTCTTGTCGCGGACGGTGTTCCGTTCTTTGTCGAGAAGCGCTACCTGCGCCCGGACGGATCGGCGATATGGGTTAGCGTCAACGTGTCGCTGATGCGAAGCGCGGATGGAACGCGGCAGCAATTTATCGGTGTCGCTCACGACATCTCAGAGCGAAAAATCGCGCAAGAGCAGCAGGCTTTATTGGTCAGAGAGCTAAATCATCGGATCAAAAACTTGTTCGCAATCACCGGCGGGATGATCGCGCTCAGCGCTCGTTCCGCGACCACGCCAAAGCAGTACGCGAATAACATTCGCGGCAGGCTTAATGCGCTGGCTGCCGCACACGACTTGATACTTCCAAGCTTCAGTGGGGAGGGAATTGCACTCGCCGAGCCCACGGGTTTGGAGATGTTGTTGCGAAGGATTTTATCGCCCTACGTCGAAATGGGATCGGATAATTCTGGTGAACGTCTCATCCTGGATGGCCCAGCCGTGCCGCTAGGCGCGCGCACCGTGACGACCTTCGCTCTCATCCTGCATGAACTGGCGACAAACGCTGCAAAATACGGCGCGTTGTCCGTCGAAGAAGGACATCTCCGCGTCACGTGGCAGTGCGTTCGCGATGTGCTGACCTTGAAATGGGATGAAAGTGGCGGTCCGGCTCTTACAGCGCCGCCTGAGTCGGAGGGTTTTGGGACCGTAATTTCCAATCACTGCGTCCGCGGGCAGTTCGGCGGAACAGTGTCCCGCAAATGGCATTTGAACGGTCTCTCAGTAGAGCTTTCTGTCCCGATGGAGCGCTTGAGCGATTAAGACGCTCAGCTCTGCTTTGGGTCAGAGCTTGCTCAAATGCGGCATGACCTCGCTCTTGAACAGTTCAAGCGAGCCGAGCGCCTCGGCAAGCGTCATCGTCCCGAGAAACGGATACGCCAGCAGATAATTGATGCCGAGCTTGCGCGTTTGGCGCTCGAGTTCAGCACGCACCGTCTGCGGCGAACCGGCCACGACGCCGCCATGCTCAACCATTTCCTCGTAGCTTCCTCCGTGCGGAATTTTCAGCCGCGAGGTCAGGCCGGTGTCGTTCTTCTTGACCCGCAACCAGTTGAGGTTGACGAGGTGCGCCTCCATCGCCGGCTTGAAGATGCGATGTGCCGCGGCGTCGGTCTCGGCGACAAAGATGTGGCGTTGCACGCCAATGACGACGCCGCCCGGGAATTCCGGCTTCAGTTGCGCCGGGGCACCGCGCTTGGCAAGCGCGGCCTTGAAGGCCTCAATGTTGGCCTTAGCCATCGCCGTGGCGCCAAGGGTCACGTAATGCAGCCCGTGTTCGCCGGCCCAGGTCGAGCCCACTTCGCTCGATGATGCATACCAGAATGGCGGGTGCGGCTGCTGTAGCGGACGCAACGCGATCGGCACGTCCTTATAGCTGTAACGGCCGCTTTCATAGGTCAGCGTTTCTGAACTCAGACCCTTGCTCAAGCACTCGAAGGCGTCGACGAAAATATCGCGCGTCTCCGCATGCATCACATTGTGAAACTCGACCTCGTAAGGCGACACGCCGCGGCCGACGCCAACGTCGAGCCGGCCGTGGCTCAAATGATCGAGCATGCAAATCTCCTCGATCAACCGCAGCGGCGAGTAAAGCGGCAGCAAATAGACCAGGGGCCCAAGCCGCATGGTCTTGGTGGCGCGCGCGACCGCACTGAGGTAAACGCTCGGCGCCGGCACAAGATTGAGCGGCGTTGCGTGATGCTCGGCCACATGCAAGCAATAAAAGCCGGCGGCATCCGCGGCGGCCGCGAACTGGAGCCGCTCGTCGAACACCACCGAAACCGGCCGTCCTGCTTCTTCGACATGGTCGAATAGTCCGATTTTCATGACGCCTCTTTGCCTTCAGGTCCTGACTTCGCCGAGCCCTTCCAGAGCGTGCGCATCGCGGATACGAAGTTGTGCCATCTCGGACACCGGCAATCCATTGTCCCCGGCTCATGTGCCGCCTGCGTGAACTCCTCTTGCTTCGTTAGCCGGCAAACGCCACATCTGCGCCGGTAATGCCTGCCCCACCCGCCATAAAAGTCGAGCGCCTGGTCAAGCTCTATAAGAAGGTACCGGCCGTCGACGGTATCTCATTTTCGATCGCGCCTGGCTCGATCACCGGACTCCTCGGCGGCAATGGCGCGGGCAAGACCACGACAATCTCCATGATCATGGGCCTGTTGGTTCCAACTTCGGGTCGCGTCACCGTGCTCGGCGCTGACATGCCGCAACAGCGCTACCGCGTTTTGCAGCGGATGAATTTCGAAAGTCCCTACGTTGAAATGCCAATGCGACTCACCATTCGGCAAAATCTCAGAGTGTTCGGCATGCTCTACGGCGTTCCGAACCTGCACGACCGGATCGAGGAACTCGGCGAAGCGCTCGATTTGACCGAGCTCCTTGACCGGCCCACGGGTAAGCTTTCGGCCGGGCAAAAGACCCGGGTCTCGCTCGCCAAGGCACTCATCAACTCGCCGGATTTACTGCTGCTGGACGAGCCGACGGCCTCGCTCGATCCCGACACCGCCGACTGGGTGCGGGCGCGGCTCGAACGCTATTGCCGCGACCGGCACGCCACGATGCTGCTCGCCTCCCACAACATGGCCGAGGTCGAAAGATTGTGCGAACGCGTCATCTTCATGAAGCGCGGCCGGATCGAGGACGACGACACCCCGCCGCGGCTTTTGGCGCGCTACGGCCGCCGCACCTTGGAGGAGGTTTTTCTCGACGTTTCCCGCGGCCGCGACGAAGCGCGCGAGGCGGCGCAATGAGCACCGTAAACTCAACGCACGTCCGCACCGAAAACGCGTTCGCTTTCTCGCCGCGTCGCGTCGCCGCGATGATACTGCGTTATTGGTACCTGTTGCGTTCGTCCTGGCCGCGACTGGTCGAGCTGGTTTATTGGCCGACGATGCAGATGATCACGTGGGGTTTCATCCAATATTACGTGATGCAAAACGCGAGCTTCTTCGCTCGCGCGGGCGGAACGCTGATCGGTGCGGTGCTGCTTTGGGACATTCTGTTTCGCGGGCAGCTCGGTTTCTCGATATCGTTCCTCGAAGAAATGTGGTCGCGCAACATCGGCAATCTGATGATGAGCCCGCTGCGGCCGTTCGAATTCATTATCTCGCTTATGATCATGAGCCTCATTCGGCTCTCGCTCGGCGTTATACCGGTGACGGTGTTGGCGCTGCTGTTTTTCGGCTTCAACCTCTATGGCTTGGGATTTGCCCTGGCGGCTTTTTTCGTCAACCTGATGCTGACAAGCTGGGCGGTCGGCATTTTTGTTTCGGGGCTGGTGATACGCAACGGCCTCGGCGCGGAGAATTTCGCCTGGTCGATTATGTTTCTGTTCATGCCGCTGACCTGCGTCTATTACCCGGTCACGACGCTGCCGG
>DAIUEQ010000226.1:0-4767 GCA_036845025.1 Xanthobacteraceae bacterium
GACAGACGTCGGAGCCGCGGCTCGCACCGATCCCGCGACAGATGCCGGAGCTATGGCAAGTGCCTGTCCCGCGGCAGAGACCGGCGCACTGGGGTGAGTTGGTGCCGCGACGGGTGGCCGCGTCGACGAGTGCGTTATTAGCTCCGCGCGTGGATTGTGCTGCTGAAAGTCGCAATAGGCAAAGCCAAATCCCGATACGGATCCGCGAAAACTTTTGTAGTCGATTTTCTGCACGTGAAAGCACGGCTCAATCGGCAGGCCGGACAAGTGCGCGCAAATGGAACCGCTTTCAACTCTGAGCGTGTTCGGAGGCAAGGTGGCGAAGCGCATCTCGCCGCGACCGCCAGGACGAATGGTGCCGATCACCGAGCCGTCGTCCAAAATACGACCCATGCCGACCGTGCCGTCGAAACAGGTATAAGCAAACAGCTTGCCGGCGACGAACGCCCTTGCCTGCTCTGGCGCGAGCTCCTCCGCAAAAGCGGCACCCGCTCCCAATACGCCCGCGCACAGGACGGCAACACGCAGCAACATTGAACACCCCACTTTGCCCCCGAAGGGTAAGCTCCTTAACCCAGCCTTTACCACAACCGCCCTTCCCGCGCTTCAAAACCTTCGGAAAATTTCTGCACTGGTTATCGAACTTTTACCACAATGCGTCCGCGCACCTGGCCATCGATAATGCGTGTCCCTGTTTCGATAACGTTCGCAAGATCAACTTCGGATGTCATCGCCGCAATTTTGCCGCGGTCGAGCTCGGTCTCCAACCGCCGCCAAGCTTGCTGCCTCAACTCCATCGGGCACATCACGGAATCGATCCCGATTAATGAAACTCCCCGGAGAATAAAAGGCGCAACGCTGGTCGGCAGGTCCATTCCGCCGGCGAGTCCGCAGGCCGCCACCGCCCCGCCGTAGCGCGTCATTGACAGCACATTGGCGAGAGTGGTCGAGCCGACCGCGTCGATCCCCCCGGCCCATCGCTCTTTGGCGAGCGCGCGCGGCGAGCCGGTCAGTTCTTTGCGGTCAATGATGTCTGTCGCCCCAAGCCCCTTCAGATAATCGGTTTCCGAAGGCCGGCCGGTGGAAGCGGTTACCGCGTAGCCCAGTTTAGCCAGGACCGCGATCGCGACCGAGCCGACGCCGCCGGCGGCGCCGGTCACCACCACCGGGCCGCGCGACGGTGTGACGCCCGCGTGCTCGAGCGCCATGACTGCCAGCATCGCAGTGTAGCCGGCAGTGCCGATGGCCATTGCGTCGCGCGTGCTCATCGTTCCCGGCAGGCGCACCAGCCAGTCACCCTTTACACGGGCCTTCTCGGCATAGGCGCCGAGGTGCGTTTCGCCCAGCCCCCAACCGTTGAGAACAACTTTGTCGCCGGCTTTCCAGGCCGGATGCGATGAGGACTCGATCGTCCCGGCGAAATCGATGCCCGGAATCATCGGAAAACGGCGGACCACCGGCGCCTTGCCGGTAAGTGCCAGTCCGTCTTTGTAGTTCACGGTCGACCAGTCTACGGCGACGGTCACGTCGCCTTCCATAAGATCGTTCTCATCGAACTCCGCGAGCCGCACGTCCTGTCCGGCCGCCGACTTGTCGATGACGATCGCGCGAAATGTGGTCACAAGTTCACTCCGGCTGTGTCGCTGGGTTCACGCCGCCTCAGACTGGCGCGCTGGAGTTTGAAAGACGCGCATGCCCGGCACAAGGCCCGCGTTTTAGAGTTTTGCCGTGTGAGAAGCTTTGTCAGCCGGAGCGCGTTGCGCGTCGGCGCTGCTGCTTGGCTTCGCAGCGTTCGCGTTCGGGAAGTTCGCACTGACAGGCTTGCTCGCACTCGGCACACCACCCCAAATCGGATCGTCCGAGCCGTCACCCCACGCCCGCGGGCGATAGAATGTATGGACGCCGAGCTTATAAACCCTGGCCATCTCGTGCACCCAGCTCGGGTGCACCCAATACGCGTGATAGTGGGTGGCGTGACCGACTTCGGCGAGCCAGATCTTGCCGTCAAGCGTGTCCTTGGAAATGCGCTTCGCCTGGGCCCACATTTCCGGCTCGTCGATATGGCTTAGATTTTTGCCTTCGCAGGCAAAAGTGAACTGGCAGGCCAGGTGCCGGTTGGCGTTTTGATAAACCACGCCACACACGTTGTTGGGATAGCGGCCGGAGAAGACGCGGTTCATGACGACTTGCGCCACCGCCATCTGTCCGCGCATGGGTTCGCCGCGTGCTTCGAAGTAGACTGCGTCGGCCAGGCATTTTTCCGCTCTGGCGCGCGGCTTACCGTCAAGGCTCAAGCGTTCCGCCGGGCTTTTGAAAAGGCTTGCCTCGTCTTTGCCCACCACAATTTCATCGTCGACCCCGGATTCAGAAGGTGGCGCGAGTGCGGCAACTTTCACATTCGGATTGACCGCGGCCGAAACGACAATCGGTTCTGCCCCGGGTTCCCATTGCTGCAGCGCGCCGCGCAGACCCATGGCGGTCACGCCGAAATAAAGTCGTTCGTTGCGCTCGGCGGGAGTTTCATCGAAGAAGGACGGAGATCCAGGCTCCGCTTGGGCGTCATCACGACTGCTTTCCGCCGCGACCGGAATGTCCGGCGGGCGGTCGGCGAGGAGTGCGTCATCCTCGGCCTCTGCGTCGCGCGTTTCTTGATGTACTGCCAACGCCTCGGCGTTCGCTTGCAGCGAGGCCGTCGTTTCGTTGTTCTCATCAGCATTTTTTGGCCGCGGCCCGATTGTTGGAACCGGCGCGGTCGGTCGGTGGGACGCTGGCGCGTTGACTGGTTGCGCCGGCGGCACGGCTTCCGGGTTGCTTGAGCTCGGAGCGGCCTGCGGCAGCGGCATGCGGTCGCCCTTGAGGCGGCGATTCACCGTCGGATATTCGATCGGCAAAGCCGGGCGCGCCATCGTCGGCTCGTCAACCGACCATGCTTTCACGTCGAGCGATTGGGGATTGAAGCTGACTGGTTGTGCCTCGAGTGGAGCCGCGATTGCGGTGCCCAACGGTCTGGAAAAGGTGAAAGTCGCGGCATGAATGGTGCCGAACGGCGACGCCAAAAGATGCTCGTGCTGGCCTTCAGAAACAATCGGCTGGCGGACGAAAAATCCGGCGAGATCCTGATAGCCGATTGAACTCGGCGAAAAGCCGGCGCAAATCGCGCTGAGCAACAACGGCCCCGAGAACGCGCCCGCTGGCCGGGTACGCGACGACGCTACCATCACCCCTCACGCGTAAGTTCGTTACTCAACGCGTCCCCGGATTTAACCAAACGCCACCCACAGCGGCACGAATGCGACACATCCCGATATTGTCGGGTTAACCTTGCGGAGGCGTTAATTCGGAGAGCTGTCAGCCACTGCCGCGTGGATTAGTCGCCGTTACTTCTTGTTAACTAACGGCGACGCGCCAGCCGGCGTGCAAGAAAGAGTCTGAACAATGCGGCCAGTTTCCGTAGAAACCGATGCGTGAATTTTACGCCGTCGACGCCGCCTCTTTGCCTAGCGCCGCTTGCGCGGCGGCAAGGCGCGCAATCGGCACCCGAAATGGCGAGCACGATACGTAATCGAGTCCGACCTCGTGACAGAACACGACCGAGGCAGGATCGCCGCCATGCTCGCCGCAAATGCCGAGCTTGATCTTCGGCCGCACCTTGCGACCGCGTTCGGCGGCAATGCGCACCAGCTCGCCGACGCCGTCGCGGTCGATCGACACAAATGGATCGGCCGGGAGAATACCCTTAGCGGTGTAAATGCCCAAAAAACTCGCGGCGTCGTCGCGGCTGATGCCCAGAGCGGTCTGCGTGAGATCATTTGTACCGAATGAGAAAAACTCCGCGGTCGCTGCGATTTCGCCGGCCCTGAGCGCGGCGCGCGGCAATTCGATCATGGTGCCGACTTGGTATTTGACGGCGGCCTTGGTTTCGGCCGCGACCGTCTGCGCCATGGCGTCGATGCGTTCCTTGACCACGTCGAGCTCGGCTTTGCTCACGATGAGCGGCACCATGATTTCCGGGACCACCGGCGTACCGGCGCGCCCAACTTCGACGGCCGCCTCGAAAATGGCGCGTGCCTGCATTTCGGCGATTTCGGGGTAGGCGATAGCCAGCCGGCAACCGCGGAAGCCGAGCATCGGATTGAACTCGCTGAGCTCGCGCGCCCGATCGGCGAGCTTCTTCGCGTCGGCTCCCATCGCCGCAGCGACTTCGGCGATTTCTTTCTCGCCGTGCGGCAGAAATTCGTGCAACGGCGGATCGAGCAACCGGATGGTCACCGGCAACTTGCCCATGATCTTGAAAAGCTCGACGAAGTCGGCGCGCTGCATCGGCAGGAGCTTGGCAAGCGCAACGCGGCGGGTTTTTTCGTCCTCCGCGAGAATCATCTCGCGCACCGCGCGGATTCGATCTTCGTCGAAGAACATATGTTCGGTGCGGCAAAGTCCGATGCCCTCGGCACCGAATCTGAGCGCGCTGCGCGCGTCCGCGGGCGTATCGGCATTGGCGCGAACCTTGAGCTTGCGCGCGGCGTCGGCCCATTGCATCAGCGATCTGAATTCGCCGGCGAGCTCCGGCTCGCGCATCGGCACTTCGCCGGCTAATACCTGCCCGGTCGAGCCGTCGATGGTCACGGTCTCACCCTTTTTCAGCGTCGTTCCGCCCGCGCTCATCGTCTGCGCACGGTAATCGACGCGCAGAGTGCCGGCGCCGGCAACGCAAGGCTTGCCCATGCCGCGCGCCACCACGGCGGCGTGCGAGGTCATGCCGCCGCGCGT
>DAIUEQ010000227.1:0-4747 GCA_036845025.1 Xanthobacteraceae bacterium
ATGCCTCGGCCAATCTCGCGGCGATCGCCGACATGCGGCAGAAATTCCCCGCGCTTGATCTGGTGCTGATCGAATCCGGCGGCGACAATCTCGCGGCGACGTTCTCACCCGAGCTTGCCGACCTCACCATCTACGTCATCGACGTGGCGGCGGGCGACAAGATCCCGTCGAAGGGCGGCCCGGGCATCACCCGCTCGGACCTCCTGGTCATCAACAAAGTCGATCTTGCGCCGCACGTCGGCGCTTCGCTGGAAGTGATGGACCGCGAGTCGAAAAGGATGCGCGGGCAGCGCCCGTTCGTGTTTACAAACTTGCGCGCCGGCAAGGGCGTAGATGAGATCGCGAGCTTCATCGAGGAAAAGGGCGGTTTGTCGGCTGCCTGATCCCGGATCGTCCCGGTCTTTAGCTCATCCGTTCGACCCACTGCGCGCGCGACGGCCCCGGCTCGAAGGGGTCGCCAAAATACTGGGTCTCACGGGCAACCTTGTTGTCTTTGAACTCCATAATACTCACCGTGTAGGACGGCTTGCCGTCATAGGTGAGGATGAATTCGCTGACCCACAACTCGCCAACGCCAAGAATGCGCCGCACCGTAAAGCGCTTCTGGTTCGGCTGGGCCATGCGCGAGGCTTGAATGTTGCGTCGGCTGCTGATGCGCTCGCCGGACTGCGGGTATTCGAGCACCGCATCGTCCCGGTAAATGTCATGCTCGGTCTCGAAATCATTGGCGTCGGAGGCGGCCCAGTGGCGATCTAACGCGGCTCGAATGGTCTGCTCGTCATTCATGCCTTCTCTCCCTTCGCAACGCCCGGACACCACCTTACATCCGAACCGGCGACTTTGCGGTGTCGAAGCTGCCAGCCGGGGCCGACTTCATTGCAAGGCTGCGGAGTGCCTGAGCGCCACAAGCGACTGACCGCACGCAATTGAGCGTCGAGATCGCTGCCGGACTTCACCCGAAGACCGATAGCTTTTTGCCTGGAGGCAGGGTCGCGCTTCGGCTGAGACGCGACCGATTATCGCGCGGTAACGTAAATGGATTTGCGCAGCAATGTGCATTTTTCGCCATCTATATCAATGGGTTATGCGCGTCTAACTTTCTCCTTTTATGCGACTTTTGTGCGGCGCACAAAATTCTAGCTTTTGCCGTCATAATGCGTTAGCAGCGGCCCTTCTTCCGAACAAAAGAGGGGAACTTTTCAGAATGAAAATGATGTTTGCTGCGTGTCTCATTCTCGGCGCCTTGAGCACAAACGCGGGCGCCATCGATATGGCCGAGCTTGCGCCCTGCAAACCGGCCGCCGCCCGGCTGTGCGACCGCTCTGCCGGCATGACCTGGAGCAATTTGCTGCAATGTGGCGCGACGTTGGCTGCCCAAAGCTGGCGCGTCAGCAATTCATGCCGCGAAGTATTGCGAAAGTACGGGCAACTCTAACCGTCCCTCGTGCTTATTGCCGTCACAAGAGCCCCGGCCGCTGCGCTGGGGCTTTTCTTTGAGGCTTCGCAGTAAGGGCAAAGGCCCGTTCTGGATCGCGAAATTTCTTTCGAACGCCGGGAATAAATCGCGCCTTCGCCCGGTCTCCCTCCTGAAAGCCCAAAAACCGCCCCTGGCTTACCGCTGCGGTCGGCTCAAAGGAGATTGGCAGTGAGCGAATTCGATCACCACGACGGCCTCAATCGCCGCAAAGTGCTGGAATGCATGACCTGGGTCGGCACCGGGGTGCTGTGGACGATTTCCGGCGGCGTGCCCCATTCCATCGGCCTCATCGGAGAAGCCGCGGCCGCCGAAACGCGTGGGCTCACATTCGCGCAGATCAGCGACAGCCATGTCGGGTTTGACAAGCCGGCCAACCCGAATGCGCGCGGCACGCTGGAGGAGGCGATCGCCAAGATCACTGCGCTGCCGGACAAGCCGGCCTTCATGATTCACACCGGCGATATCACTCACCTGTCGAAGGAAAAAGAATTCGACGATGCCGACAGCATCATCTCGCAATCGCGGCTCGACGTGCATTACGTGCCGGGCGAACATGATTTCCTCGATCCGGAGCAGAAACTCTATCGCGACCGCTACGCGCGCGCCGCTAAGGGCGCCGGCTGGTACAGCTTCGACGCCAACGGCGTGCACTTCATCGGGCTGAACAATGTCGTCGATCTCAAAGCCGGGGGCCTAGGCAATCTCGGCGCCGATCAGCTCGAATGGCTTGAGAACGACGTCAAAAGCCGCTCGGCGTCGACGCCGATTGTCGTCTTCGCGCATATCCCGCTGTGGACCGTCTATCAGGATTGGGGCTGGGGCACCGACGATGGCGCGCAGGCGCTGTCGTATCTCAAGCGCTTCGGCTCGGTGACCGTGCTCAACGGCCATATCCATCAAGTGATGCAGAAGGTCGAAGGTAACGTCACTTTCCATACCGCGCGTTCGACCGCCTTCCCGCAGCCCGCACCAGGAGCTGCCGCGTCGCCCGGCCCGATGAAAGTCCCCGAGGAGCAGCTACGGCAGATGCTCGGCATTGCCGACGTTACATTGAAAGAGAGCGGGCAGCGCCTTGCCATCGTCGATTCACCGCTGAAAGCTTAAGGGGCGAACATGTTGCGTCACATCATCGCCGCCGCCGGGCTCGGCGGCTTAGCCGGCTTGGTCCTCGGCGCGGGCGTGCTGCTCGCCGCGCCCGCCGATCCTTCCGGCGCCATCTCGATCGACAATTTCACCTTCGGGCCGGCGACGCTGACGGTGAAGGCGGGCAGCGCCGTCACCTGGACCAACAAGGACGATATTCCACACGCCATCGCGTCCGCGACCGGCGCATTTACCAAGTCGAAGGCGCTCGATACCGACGACACTTTCTCGTTCACCTTCACCACGCCGGGGACGTACAAATATTTCTGCTATCTGCATCCGCGGATGGTCGGCTCGATTGTGGTTGAGGCCGCGACCGGTAGCGCCGCACCGCAATAATGTTACAAAGGCTGTCCGCACATGATCCCTGGAGCGCCGGGCTTCATAGAATGGCAAAGGATGAAGCGGCCGAACAGGAGCAGATGCGGCGTTTTCGCGACGCCGCGCTGCCCTATCTCGACGACGCGTTCACGCTGGCGCGCTATCTCGTCCGCGACGCGGCCGACGCCGAAGACGCGGTCCAGGAATGTTATTTGCGGGCGCTACGCCATTTCGACAGCTATCGCGGGCCGGCGATGAAACCCTGGCTGCTCGCGATATTGCGCAACGTCTGCAACGACGAATTCACGCGGCGGCGCGACCGGGAAATTCCGACCGACTACGCGGAAGACGCCGAGGCAACCGACAAGATGCCGGTATGGCAGGAGGCGCAGGCCTCGCCCGAGGGCGTGATGCTACGAGCGCAGGACGACGCCACCATCCGCCGGCTGGTCGCCGAGCTGCCCGAGCCGTTTCGCGAGGCGATTGTGCTCCGCGAAATCAACGATCTTTCTTATCAGGAGATCGCCGAGGTTTCCGGCGTGCCGGTAGGAACGGTCATGTCGCGGCTGGCGCGGGCGCGTACCATGCTGCGTTCGGCGTGGAATGCCGCGGAAAGCGCCGCGGCGCCATCCATCACTCCGGCGAGATGAAGTCATGAATTGCGCCGAAGCCGAAGTTCTGCTGCACGCGCTGATCGACGGCGAGCTCGACGCCGGGCATGCCCGCGAGGTTGAAGCGCACGTCGCGACCTGCGCGGCTTGCGCCGAAAAGCTGGCCTCGTTCCGCGCGCTACGGGTGGCCATGAGCGGCGCCGCGCTGCGAGAGCCCGCGCCCGCCGATCTGCGCAACCGCATCGAACAATCGCTGACGCCACCGAAGCCAATATCCGCTCCGGCGACCAACGTCGTTCCGTTGCGGAGTGGCGTTCGGCCGACCCGGCGCTCATTCTTCGGCGGATTCGCGCTCGGCGCGGGCCTGTCCGCCGCGATTGCGGCAAGTCTCGTCCTCGGCATCGTTCCCAATAATCAGGGACAGGAGATCGCTGACGATTTGTTGTCGGCGCACCTTCGCTCGCTCCAGGCCAATCATTTGCTGGATGTGGAGACGAGCGACCAGCATACCGTCAAGCCGTGGTTCAACGGCCGGATCGATGTCGCGCCGCCGGTAATCGACCTCACCGCGGAAGGTTTCACGCTGCTTGGCGGCCGGCTCGATTACCTCGCCGGCGAACCGGTGGCCGCGGTCGTCTACCAGCGGCGCAAGCACATCATCAACTTGTTCATCGCTCGGCATTCGACGGCGAAGCCGCTCGTTGCGTCTTCCGGGAGCATGCAGGGCTACAACATCCGTCACTGGACAGAGAACGGGTTGGACCTGTGGGCGGTGAGCGATCTTGCCGGCGGCGAATTGGACGAGTTCGTGCAGAAAATCACCGCCGGTTTACGTCCGGCCAGCGCGTCCTGATCGTCGCCGGCGTCCCGCCCCATCCGCGTTCGCGCGAGCCACTCAGATCTCACTGTCTGACCGACTACGATTGATCTCAGATCCGCTTTCGGAGCGAAGCGGACCTGAACCGGCAGGCCGTGCGAATCCGAGGGGTCGAACATGACCCGGAACGGACATCTGCAGCAACGCCGGCGACGGCACCGCGGTTCATCTGTCAGCCCCCGGGGCCGTCCGTCATGATGTAGCCCATCAGGTCGCCCACGTTGTGCTCCAAATTTCGGATGATGTCCTTGACGACGTCTCCAATCGAGATCACGCCCACGACCTTGCCCGCGTCCAGCACTGGTAGATGGCGAAAGC
>DAIUEQ010000228.1:0-4681 GCA_036845025.1 Xanthobacteraceae bacterium
CGCAGGCGAGCAGCGATGGAATGGGAATGCGGTCGGCGCCGGCGCGGCGGTCGGAGAGAATGACGATATTGATGCCGTCGCGCACTGCTTCATCGGCTTGCGCGCATAAGGTCGCCAACGCGGCTTCCATGCCATCGGCGCCGTCTTCGGCAGGCCAGGTCGTGTCAAGCGTCAGCGACTTGAAATGCGACTCGGCGACTTCCGAAATCGCGCGGATCTTCTCCAAATTCGCGTTGGTGAGGATCGGTTGATGGACTTCAAGGCGCTTGGTCTTCGACGCGCCTTCCAGATCGAACAAGTTCGGCCGCGGTCCGATGATGGAAACGAGACTCATCACCAGTTCTTCGCGGATCGGATCGATCGGCGGGTTGGTGACTTGCGCGAAGTTCTGCTTGAAATAAGTGAAAAGAAGCTTCGGCCGCTCGGATAGCGCCGAGATCGGCGTATCGTTGCCCATCGAGCCGACCGGCTCTTCGCCGGCCGTCGCCATCGGCGTCATCAGAAGCTTCAGATCTTCCTGGGTATAGCCGAAGGCCTGTTGCCGGTTGAGCAACGCGAGATTTGAGATCGGCGCGGCTTCCGCGGAGGCCGGCAGATCCTCAAGGACAATTTGCGTGCGTTCGAGCCATTCGCCGTAGGGATGGCTTCTGGCCAGCGACGCCTTGATCTCGTCGTCGGGAATGAGGCGGCCTTCCTCGAGATCGACGAGAAGCATTTTGCCAGGCTGCAACCGCCATTTGGCGACGATGTCTTCCTCCGGTATCGGCAATACGCCAACTTCCGAAGCCATGATGACCCGGTCGTCTTTGGTGACGATGTAACGTGCCGGGCGCAGCCCATTGCGGTCCAGCGTCGCGCCAATTTGACGGCCGTTGGTGAAAGCGATCGCGGCGGGGCCGTCCCACGGCTCCATAAGCGCGGCATTGTATTCGTAGAAGTTGCGGCGTTCCTCGTCCATGAGCGGATTGCCCGCCCACGCTTCGGGAATCATCATCATCATCGCATGGGCGAGCGGATAGCCGCCCATGGTGAGGAATTCGAGCGCGTTATCGAAACACGCGGTGTCGGATTGTCCTTCGTAGGAGATCGGCCACAGCTTCTTGATGTCATCGCCGAAGTGCGGCGAAGACACCGAAGCTTGCCGCGCCGCCATCCAGTTGTTGTTGCCGCGAAGCGTGTTGATCTCACCGTTATGCGCGATCATGCGGTACGGGTGCGCCAGCGACCAGGTCGGGAACGTGTTCGTCGAGAAACGCTGATGCACGAGAGCAAGCGCGCTTTCAAAGTCGGGGTCGCGTAGATCCGGGTAATAGGCGCCGAGCTGGTCGGCGAGGAACATGCCTTTGTAGATCACTGTGCGGCACGAGATAGAAACCGGATAATAGTGTGAAGTCTGCCGCTCGCGGCGGGCATAAAGCCTCTGCGAGATCGTCTTGCGCAGGATGTAAAGCCGCCGCTCGAACTCGGTTTCCGAGCGAATCCTGGAGCCGCGGGCGAGAAACACTTGCTTGTGGACCGGCTCGGTCGGCTTGACCGATTCACCGAGAGTGGAGTTGTCGGTCGGCACGTCGCGCCATCCAAGCAGCGTCATACCTTCCTGCTCGGCGACCTCGACGTAGGTCTCCATAATTTCTCGCCGCCATTCGGCGTCGTGCGGGAGGAACAGCGCGCCTACCGCGTAATGACCGGGCTGCGGCAGTTCAAAGCCCAGTTCGGCGGCTTTCTTGGCAAAAAATTTGTGCGGCTTTTGCACCAGAATGCCTGCGCCATCGCCGGCGCGAGGATCGGCGCCAACGGCGCCCCGGTGCTCGAGGTTGACCAGAATGGTGAGGGCGTCCTCGACGATCCGATGCGAGGCGCGACCCTTGATATCGGCAATGAAGCCGACACCGCAGGAATCTTTCTCCAGCGCCGGATCGAACAGGCCGAAACTCGCGGGGCCCATGGTCGTCTCGCACTCCCCACCAGCACCCCGACCGTTCCGGGTCGGTGTTCTGGCACAATGCGCCCCGCGCAGGATCGCGTCTTCCGGCGCCGAGGGCGAGCTACTGCATTCTGAAGGCAACCTTTATACCGCCGTGCGGCCCAGGCTGCTTGTCTGCCGCCGTCCGACGCGCCCTCGTCACGGCGGCTGGCCGGGGCGCCTGTCCCGGCCCCCCTTGCCGGGCCGCGCGCCGTCGGCCACAAATTGGGACAGCAATGCTGTCCTATGTGAACATCGCAAATTCCGAGCCCAAGCACAAGGGCGCCGCTTGGGCCTGGCAACACAGAGTCGGATTCTGGGCTCAACTTTCGGCCACCGCAACCGAGCCAGACCAAGATGTGCGCGCCGGCGCGCGTCGAAGCTCAGAAATCCAAGTTCTGATGAGTAACACTCCCACAAAACCGATACGAATGTAACAGTCGTGGTTCGGAGGGCGAGGTTATGAGCAAGCGCGTATCCGCAGAGGCCGCACTGCTGATGCTGCACTGGCAGAACAGCGTTTGCGATCCGAGAGGCGTGTGGGGAAAGAATCTATGCCGGCAGATTGAAAAGAACGGCGCGATTGCTAACGCACAAAGGGTATTGGCGACCGCCCGTGGCCGCGGCTTACTGACGATCTTCGTGAATATCGGATGGCGCCCCGGGTTTCCGGAGCTGCCGGAGAATCAGCACTATCCGCTGCTGCAGGGCGCCAAGGACGAGAACAAAGGAATCGTCGGCACCTGGGAAGTCGATGTCATCGATGCCTTAAAGCCGCAGACCAACGAGCCGATTGTCGTCAATTACGGCTCCGACAGCTTTGAGGGTACCGATCTCGAAAGGATTCTGCGCGCCAACAACATCGGCCATCTATTCGTCAGCGGCCAGTGCATCGAGCACGTCGTGGCGACCACCATCAAACGCGCCGCCAATATGGGTTACAACGCCATCCTCATCAAAGACGCGACCAGCGGCTTCACCGACGGAAACTATAACGCCATGCTGGACATCCTGCCGCTATACTCGAAGGTCATTACCGCCAGCGAGTTCACGCTGGAAGCGCCCTTTGGCGGGAGTGCGCGTTCGACAACCTTTTCGCCATCAGCGGAGTCGTTTAGCGAACGCATGACGCGGCGCCGTTGAGCGGCTTCGCCGTGCCTCGTCCGCCTATGAACGGGAATTTTGCTACTCGCCCAAGCGCCGCCCCAATTGCACTTGATCTTGGACGATGCGGAGATAGGGGCGTGGTGGGGAGGGCGTCGTGAAGTTGGGAGTGATGGCGGCTGCCGCGTTGAGTGTGGTTTTCGCCCTCTCAGCGGTACCTCAATTAGCTGCGCAAACGCCGCAAAGCCTTCCGCCGCTGCCTGGTTTCGTGCCGCCTTTTGAAATCAGCCGGATTGTTCGCTCGGCGGGATTCGATCCGCTCGCGCCGCCGCTGCGAGAAGGTGCCACTTACGTGGTGCGCGCCGTTGATTTTCGCGGCACCCTGATGCGCGTCGTGGTCGACGGGCGCAGTGGCGCTATTCGCGCCGTCAATCGCATTGTAGCTGCTTCGGAAGTGTATGGGCCGATGGAAATGCTGCCGCCGCCTTACGGTCCGCCGCCGTCCTACGCCGACCTGCCGCCGCCGTTCCCGACGCGGGGCATGATGCCGTTTCGCGAAAGCGCTGTTCCCGATCTGCCGCCGCCGGCTCCTTCGCCAGCGCCGTTCTTCGCGGGCCGCCCGGCCACATCGGCGTTTCCGCCGCTCCCGCGGCCGCGTCCGGCCGAGCTTGCGTCGCGCAAGGGCCCAGACGATTCCAAGCCCGCAATCGCCAAACCTGCCGCCGCTCTACCCACGCCGGCCGCTGCGGTCCCGGAAAAGCAGCTCTCGACTGAACCGCTTCCTGACTGACGTTTGACGTGCCGGCGTCTGACTGGCGGCCCGACTGCTTGACGCAGCGGTCCGATTGCTTCGCCGCGTCCGCGGTGACAGTCTGCTGACAAGCACGGCGCACGCGCGGCGAACAGCTCCATAAGATTGCGTGCGGGCTCGGGGAGGAAGGGCATGGCCGAAGACGCAGTGGTCACGGTGGCGGCGCGTCTCGATCGGCTGCCGCCGACACGCTACACCCGCAAACTGATCGTGCTGCTGTCGCTCGGCGGCTGGTTCGAATTCTACGATCTTTTCTTCACGGCTTACGTGGCGATCGGACTTTTCAGGGCGGACATTTTCAAGCCTACGACGCAAGGCTTGTTCGATCTGCACGGTTTCGCCAGCTTCGTCGCCGCCGGCTTTGCCGGAATGTTCCTCGGCACTCTCATCTTCAGCTGGCTCTCGGACCGCTTCGGACGGCGCTCGATCTTTACGTTTGCGCTGCTGTGGTACTCGGCCGGCGCGTTCATCATGGCGTTTCAGCAAACACCGGAAACCATCGACTTTTGGCGGCTGATTGCCGGTATCGGGCTTGGTGTCGAGCTGGTGAATGTCGATGCTTACCTGTCGGAGCTCGTGCCGAAGGAGCAGCGCGGCGCCGCCTTCGCTTTCAATCAATGCGTGATGTACACGGCCGTTCCGATCGTGGCGTTCCTCGCCTGGCAATTGGTGCCGATGAAAATCCTCGGCCTCGACGGCTGGCGCTGGGTGGTCATCATCGGCTCGGTCGGCGCCGTTTTCATCTGGCGGATCCGCCTCGGTCTGCCGGAATCGCCGCGCTGGCTCGCGCAACATGGCCGCAC
>DAIUEQ010000229.1:0-4654 GCA_036845025.1 Xanthobacteraceae bacterium
AAATCCTATCTCGATTACGGCGCCTTCACGCCGATCCAGGTGGCGGCGACCGCGGCGCTGAACGGCCCGGATGACTGTATCGCCGAAATGCGCGGGATTTACCGCCGCCGTCGCGACGCCTTGGTTGAATCGTTCGGCCGTGCCGGCTGGCAAGTGCCGCCGCCGGCAGCCTCGATGTTTGCCTGGGCGCCGATTCCCGAGCCCTTCAACTCGCTCGGCAGCGTCGAATTCGCCACGCTCTTGGTCGAAAAGGCCAGCGTTGCGGTTTCTCCCGGAGCCGGCTTCGGCGAGCACGGCGAGGGCCATGTGCGCATCGCACTCGTCGAGAACGAGCAGCGTATCCGTCAGGCGGCGCGCAACATCCGGCGCTTTCTTGAAACCGGCCCGGAAATGCTGCACAACGTCGTACCCTTGGCGACGCGGCGTTAGCCGATCCTCGCGCTTTTCCAGGTTAGGTTAGCGGGCTTATGGCCGAACCGTTGAAAGTCGGTCTTGCCGGACTGGGAACGGTCGGCGCGGCTGTGGTTCAGCTCCTGGACCGCGAGCGCGAAAAGCTGGTCGCGCGCTGCGGCCGCCCGATCGAGATCGTTGCCGTAAGTGCGCGCTCGCGCGGCAAAAAGCGCGGCGTCGATCTGAAGAAATTTCGCTGGTTTGCCGATCCGGCGAAACTTGCCGCCGATCCGGCGATCGACGTGATGGTCGAAGTGATCGGCGGGGAGGGGGATCCCGCGAAGCGCGTGGTCGAAATCGCGCTCGCCTCCGGCAAACCGGTCGTGACCGCCAATAAGGCGCTGCTGGCCCGGCACGGCTACCGGCTCGCCGTTCTCGCTGAGCGGCACCGCGTCGCGCTAAATTTCGAAGCTTCAGTCGCCGGCGGCATCCCGATCGTCAAGACATTGCGCGAGGGGCTTAACGGCAGTTCGTTCACGCGCATCTACGGCATTCTCAACGGCACCTGCAATTACATCCTCTCGCGGATGGAGCAGGATCGGCTCGCATTCGACGAATGCCTGCACGAGGCGCAACGGCTGGGTTATGCCGAAGCCGATCCGTCCTTCGATATTGAAGGCCACGATACCGCGCAAAAGCTTGCGATCCTCTCGAGCCTCACCTTCGGTACCAGAGTCGATCCCGCGGCGATTTTCGTCGAAGGCATTTCGTCCATCACGCTCGCCGACCTCGATGCCGCGGCCGAGCTTGGCTACCGCGTCAAACTCCTCGGCGTGGCCGTGAAAACCGACGCCGGCATCGAACAGCGCGTGCATCCGACCATGGTGCCGCGCGAATCCGCGATTGCCCAGGTGATGGGCGTGACGAATGCCGTCACTGTCGACGCGGACGGCCTCGCCCCGATTACCCTAGTCGGGCCGGGCGCCGGTGGGGCGGCGACCGCCTCGGCGATCGTTTCCGATTTGGCCGACGTCGCCCGGGGAGTCCGCACGCCGCCGTTTGGCCGTCCCGCCGCCCGCATGACGGCGGTTCGCAAGGCGCCGATGCAGCGCCATGAGGGCGGCTATTACATCCGCCTTCTCGCCCGCGACCGGCCGGGCAGTGCCGCGACCATTGCGCGGCGCTTGGCGCAACAGCAGATTTCGCTGGAGTCGATTGTGCAGCGCCACGAAATGTCAGGGCTGACGACCGACCAGCGCGGACGCTCGGGAGAGCCGGTTCCGGTTATTCTCATTACTTATGCGACGACCGAGGATGCTGTGCGAAAGGCCCTCGCCGCGGTGCGCCGCGACCGTGTAATCTCCGGGCAGCCGCAAGTCATCCGCATCGAAAAGAATTAGCCGCTACTCACACATCAAACTCAAGCAAAGATGGAAATGGCGTCAATCACGGTTCCCCATGGGCTCATTCTCGAGCGGGTTCTCGCGCTAGAGATCGTCCGCGTGACCGAACGCGCGGCGGTGAACGCCGCGCGGCTGCGGGGGCGCGGCGATGAGAAAGCAGCCGACCAAGCGGCGGTCGACGCCATGCGCCGCGAGCTCAATAAGTTGCCGATCGACGGCACCGTGGTGATCGGCGAAGGCGAAATGGATGAAGCGCCGATGCTGTTCATTGGCGAGAAAGTTGGCAGCAAAGGCGGCTTCAAAGTCGATATTGCCGTCGACCCGGTTGAAGGCACCACCTTGTGCGCCAAAAACATGCCGGGCTCGATCGCCACACTGGCGCTCGCCGAGCACGGCACGCTGCTGCACGCGCCCGACATTTATATGGACAAGATCGCGGTCGGCCCCGGTTATCCCAAAGGCGTCGTCGATCTCGACGCGCCGGCGGAGGAAAACATCCGCAGCCTCGCTAAGGCCAAAGGCGTCAAGCCGGAATCCATTACGGCGATGATCCTGGATCGCCCGCGGCATGCCGAGCTGATTGCCGGCGTGCGCAAAGCTGGCGGCGCGGTGAGTTTGATCAGCGACGGCGACGTCGCCTCGGTCATCCACACCGCCGAGCCCGACAAGACCGGCATCGACATTGCGATGGGCATCGGCGGCGCGCCTGAGGGCGTACTCGCGGCGGCCGCTCTGCGCTGCATCGGCGGCCAGATGCAATGCCGGCTCGTGGTCGATACCGAAGAAAAGCGGACGCGGGCCGCAAAAATGGGCATCAAGGATCCGCGCAAGAAATATCAAATCGAGGACATGGTGCGCGGCGACTGCCTATTCGCTGCGACCGGCATTACCGATGGCCGCATGCTGCAAGGCGTCAAATTCGACGGCCCCTTGGTGAGAACGCAGACCGTGGTTATGCGCTCGATCAGCGGCACGGTGCGCTGGATCACGGCGGAGCACCGTCAGCTCGATAAGTTTTAGGTTTGCCAATCAAGCCGGTCGGGCCAGGGCGGCAAATGCGCTTCGCAAAAAGCCTGCTGTGGATGCTTGGCTTTGTTCTGATGCTAGCGCCGACGGTTCGCGCGTCCGCGGCCGATGATGGGGTTACCGTTCGGTCCGGCCTCGTCTACGCCGAACACGATGGCGTCAAGCTTGTTGGTGATCTTTATCTGCCCAAACAACGTCCCGGCGTGCCGGTGTTGGTCGCGATCCACGGCGGGGGGTGGCAAGCCGGCGACCGGGGCTTCTATCAAAACTGGGGACCACTGCTCGCCCGCAATGGCTATGGGCTTTTTTCCATCGAATATCGATTGGCAAAGCCCGGCATGTATCCGGCCGCGGTCTATGATGTAAGAGCGGCGATCGAATTCATCCGGGCAAAAGCCGTCGAATTCAAAATCGACGCAAGCCGCATCGGCCTTGTGGGCGACTCCGCGGGAGGCTGCCTCGCCGCGCTGCTAGCGCTTGGCGGTGACCGCTTCACCTCGAAGTATCGCGACGATGCCTACGCTACCACTCCGATCGACGTGAAGGTCGTCATCGGCTTTTACGGCATCTACGACATGCTGGCGCAGTGGCAACACGACGTTCTCGCCCAATCAAAGCGCGAGGACTTGTCCGAGCGCAACAGCGACCGGATCGTTCGTCCGCCCGACAACATCACGCAAGCCTTTCTCGGCGTCGCTCCGGAGCAGAACGGCGCGCGCTACCTCGAATCGTCGCCGATCAGCTATGTCACTGCGGGTCGGGCCGGCGATCGGCCGCTGCCGCGCTTTCTTATCATCAGCGGCGATCGCGATACGCTTGTCGACGCGCAAAGTCAGTCCGACGCCTTTTCAGCGGCGCTGACGCAAGCGGGCTTTGTCGCACAGCGAATTGTGGTGCCGGGAGCGGGCCACTTCTGGGTGTCCGATCCGCTGATCGGTCGTCATAGTTTTTCGGCAATCGCGGCGCCGCAGATATTGCGCTTTCTGAAAAATTATCTGTAAGGCAGGCGAGGCCGTCTTGTACATGGATGGGCGCGGGTGAGCGCTCGCTGCGGTCATTCTGCCCGAAGTCGACTCGCTACGGTGCGCAGCCGGCGGGCGCGGTTTAAGAGGTCTACGATGCGTCTAGGTGATTTAGGTCTACTTGCCTTAATGGTGTTCGGGCTTCTTCCCGGCAACGCGGTGGCTGGGCCAGAAGGCACTGACATGAGGCTCGAGGACATGGGCTTCGTCATGCGCGTCGCCGACACCCCTCAACAACTCGATCGCTTGCGACTGTTGCCGGCGCGCAAGTTCGTTTCCCGTACAAAAAGCGCACGACGCTACTACCTTTATGCCGATCCCGATTATTGCAAATGTGTCTTTCTTGGCGACGCGCTCGCGATGAAAAATTATCAGAATCTGGTATCGCCGGCGCCGCAAGCACCGATGGCCATCGGATCGGGTGCTCTTTCCCCGACGGTCGCGCAACAAATGATCGACGAGGTCGATCCGGGAATTGGATTCTTTGACGGTGACATTCTCGATTTTTGACGCCTCCGTTAAGCTTGGTGAGTGCGCGCGCGTCGGGGTGAAGTGCCGCCACGAGACGCGACATCTTCGAGAGAATTGGAAAAGACTGGGCGCACAAGCGTTGATCTGCGATAAGATCGCCGCGCATGGATTATCAAACAGCGCCAGAAAGCGTTCTCGGCAATGCCATTGTCGAGTGGCTGGCCGAACAGGCTTTGCTCGACACCGAACCGGTGGGACTTTTCGGCGAGCTATGCCAGCGGCTACGGGGTGTCGGAACGCCGATTTTACGCGGGCAGGTGGCCTTCCGGGTGCTCCACCCGC
>DAIUEQ010000230.1:0-1059 GCA_036845025.1 Xanthobacteraceae bacterium
TCGAGCACGCCGCGCAGAATGTGATAGCGCACGCCCGGAAGGTCCTTCACGCGGCCGCCGCGGATCATCACCACCGAGTGCTCTTGCAGGTTATGCCCCTCGCCGGGGATGTAGCCGATGACCTCGAACCCGTTGGTCAACCGGACCTTTGCGACCTTGCGCAAAGCTGAGTTCGGCTTCTTCGGCGTCGTCGTATAAACGCGCGTGCAAACTCCGCGCTTCTGCGGCGATTGCTGCAGAGCCGGGACTTTCTTTTTCGCATGCTGCACGACGCGTGGCCTGCGAATAAGCTGGTTAACCGTCGGCATGCGCCCTCTTCGCTCCAAGACCTGAGGCTTTCGCCCCTTGCGGCCGTCACTTCGCGCGGACTTGCGTCCATTGCTGCGCGAAAACCGTTCGCGCAAAAGAAATCGCGCCATCCGCTCCGCGCGCGGAGGGCGCTTGATCCCGGCAGAGGACCACGATGCAAGCACCGCGGTCGTGCGCTTAGTCCGTCTGACTTTTCGAAGTCAGCGGCAGCGTTTGAGCCTGCTTTTGTCGAGGCGTCGTGCCGAAATCCACGCGCTTAAGAAAGCGAATAACTTTCAATAGCTTGCGTGAACCCGGACATGCCGTTCCGACGGGCGAAGCTCACCGCCTGCCGAAAAGTTCGCGGTATGTATCGGCGGTACCGCGCGAAGTCAAGCTCATATGGGCTTAAAACCCCGATGGCGCAAGCACATCTGCGCTATCCGGCTTGAGCCAATCCTACGCCGGCTCCATCCCCTTTTCGCGGATGATACGCACGCTCGCCGGTGACTTAAGGAAGGCGACAAGCGATCGGGCCGCGGCATGATCCGCAACCCGGGAAGCAAACCCCGCGCTGTAGGCGACGAAATTGCCCAGTTCGGGCGGCAGTGGGCCGACGAGATGCGCCCCCTGGACGGGTTGATTTTCGATGATCTGCTGCATTCCGATCTCGGCCTCGCCGCTGGCGACGACCTCGCCCACGGGCCGGCCGATGGCCAGCACGGTCTTTTCCTTCATTTCGCCGGCAAGGCCGATGCGCTCAAGCAGCGC
>DAIUEQ010000230.1:1159-4516 GCA_036845025.1 Xanthobacteraceae bacterium
TCGAACAACGGCAGGGCTTCAGTTAGAAACCGCCGCATGGCGCCGCCGCTGAACAGTGCAAGCTCGGTGGCAGGCTGCTGCGCGGTCATGCTGATACCGCGAGCGTCTTCGCCACCACGCCGGCGATAATTGCCTCGAGCGCAGCGAGCCCGTCAGTCAGCGCCGCCGGCCCAGGCTGGAGAATCAACGGCGATTTGATCTCGTGCAGCACACCGCCGCGGACCGCGGCAAGCCGATCGAAACCTGGGCGGCTTGCGAATTTTTCCGGTCTGAACTTCTTGCCGCACCACGAGCCGATGATGACGTCGGGCTGCCGGTCAATGACTTCCGCCGCGCTGACGATGCGCTCCTTTGCCGACTTGCACCCTGCCCGGTCGGCGAAAATATCCATCCCGCCCGCAGCCCCGATCAATTCCGATACCCAACCGATGCCGGAAATCATTGGATCGTCCCATTCCTCGAAATAAACCTTCGGCCGCCACGGCAGCTGCGCGGTGCGGCAGCGCGTTGCGCTTATCCCCTGCTCGAGTTCCAACGCCAAATAATCCGCACGGTCAGTGGCGCCGACCAAGCTGCCGAGTAAACGGATCATGTCGAGAACTTCGGCGACGGTACGCTGGTTGAAGGCGTGCACGCTGACGCCGGCGCGGATCAGAGCCGTGGCGATCTCGGCCTGGAGATCGGAAAAGGTCAGAACGAGATCGGGCTCAAGCGCGAGAATTTTCGGAATGTCGGCCGACGTGAACGCGGAGACGCGTGGCTTTTCGCGCCGCGCCCGCGGCGGCCGGACCACATAGCCGGAAATGCCGACAATGCGACGCTCTTCGCCGAGCAAGTAGAGCGTCTCAACGGTTTCTTCGGTCAGGCAAACGATTCGTTGTGGCGGGAACACGATGCGCTCCGCTAGATAACGCAGCAACGACGGAAGTTTACGCGGCTTTTCGGACGCTGTCCTTGAGCAAGCCCAATCGCAGAAGACTTTCTGCAGTAGCGACCAGCGCATCCTCACGGGAATGCGGCGCCCACCCGAGCAAGCGCGTTGCCTTCTCACTTGTCGCGTTCCTATGCTTGCCCAGTTCGCCGACAATTTGCCGAATGGAGGGATCGGCCAGGGCCGCAAGGCGCACCAGCCAATTTGGCAGGCGCCGCGTCGGCACACGACGCGCCGCTGCGCCAAGCCGCATTCGCAGTGCGTCGGCTAATTCGCCGACCGACACAAAGTCGCCGGCAACGGCGAGGAAGCGTTCGCCGTTGGCCGCAGGATTGGTCATGGCGCGCAGATGCAAATCAGCGACATCGCGAACGTCGACTACGCCGAAAGATATTTGCGGCAGTCCCGGCATGGCGCCGTCCAAAAGCCGCTGCGTGATCACAATCGACGCCGACAAGTCGGGACCGAGCACCGGGCCGAATATCGCAACCGGATTGACCACGGATAATTCGAGTGAGCCGCCGTCACGCTCGACAAAGTCCCAGGCGGCGCGCTCAGCGATGGTCTTGGATTTCGGATAGGCGCCGACATCGGCGCCGGACAAATTAGTCCAATCCCGCTCATCGAACGCGGTCGCGCGCTGCGGATGGCCGTAACCGATCGCCGCAAAGGAAGACGTCATCACGACACGTCTGACGCCAGTGTCGCGCGCGGCCCGCAGCACGCGCAGTGCACCATCACGCGCCGGAACGATGAGTTCGTCCTCATGTTTTGGCACGTTCACCGGAAATGGCGACGCCACGTGCAGAACGAAATCGCAGCCGGCCGCAGCTTCGCGCCAGCCGGAGTCTTTTTCCAGATCGGCGACGAAGAAGCTCAGGCGGTCCCCTGCGTCGGCGCCTCCGGCACGGAGCAGCGCGCGCACGTCAGCCTCGCGCTTGAGATTGCGGACGGTGGTGCGCACCCGGTGGCCAGCGGCAAGAAGCTGCAAAATGCAATGGCTGCCGACAAAGCCCGAACCGCCCGTTACCAGAACTGTGCTCATCTCCGCCTCCCGACGTCAGGTCATTCAGTACAGCCGAAACTACATAGGAATGGCGCATAAAACGAAAAGGCCGCCTTGCGGCGGCCTCCTCGTCGTTTATGCGGCCCGGGGGCGGGTTTACTCCGCCGCCGGCAGCGCCGCAGGCTCTTGCGCGGCCTCAGCGGCCTTCGCCGCCTCCTTCTCGCGTTCGGCGAGAATGAGCTGGTCGCGCTTGACCGCCACTTCGCGTAGCCGGTTCATCATCGCACCGGTACCGGCGGGAATGAGCCGGCCGACGATGACGTTCTCCTTGAGCCCATCGAGCGTGTCCGCCTTGCCCGAGACCGCGGCTTCGGTGAGGACACGCGTCGTCTCCTGGAACGATGCCGCGGAGATGAACGAGCGCGTCTGCAGCGACGCCTTGGTAATACCGAGCAATACCGGATGCGCGACCGCGGGCTTTTTGCCTTCGGCCACCACGCGGGCATTGGTCTCGTCGAATTCCAGTTTGTCGACCTGATCGCCCTGGATCATGTCGGTCTCGCCGGAATCCGTGATCTCGACCTTCTGCAGCATCTGCCGGACGATCACCTCGATGTGCTTGTCGTTGATCGCCACGCCTTGGAGCCGGTAGACCTCCTGGATTTCATTGACCAGGTAGCCCGCAAGCTCTTCCACGCCCTTGATCGCCAGGATGTCGTGCGGCGCCGGGTTGCCTTCGACAATAAAGTCACCCTTCTCGATGACGTCGCCATCCTGCAAGTAGATGTGCTTGCCCTTGGGGACGAGGTACTCGCGCGCCTCCTCCTCGCTGTTGCTCGGCTCGATGGTGATCCGCCGCTTGTTTTTGTAATCGCGGCCGAAACGCACCGTGCCGGAGATCTCGGCGATAACCGCCGATTCCTTCGGGCGCCGCGCTTCGAACAATTCCGCGACGCGCGGCAAGCCGCCGGTGATGTCGCGGGTCTTGGCGCTTTCGGTCGGAATACGGGCGATGACATCGCCCGCCTTCATCTTGGCGCCGGGATCGACCGAGATGATGGCGTCGACCGCCAGCGTGTAGCGGGCATCGCTGCCACGAGAGAGCTTCAGGATCTTGCCGTCCTTGCCCTTGATCACGAGCGCCGGACGCAAATCCTGCTGGCCCCGAGCCGAACCCGAACGCCAGTCGATCACTAGGCGCTTGGCGATGCCGGTCGATTCGTCGAGCGTCTCGGTCATCGACTGACCTTCGACGAGATCCTCGAATCCGACAGTGCCCTCGACTTCGGTCATGATCGGCCGGGTGTAAGGATCCCACTCGGCGATACGCTGGCCGCGCTTGATGTGCTCGCCATCTTCGACTTTGAGCCGCGCGCCGTATTGGATGCGGTGCACGGCGCGTTCGGTGCCGTCCGGATCG
>DAIUEQ010000231.1:0-4504 GCA_036845025.1 Xanthobacteraceae bacterium
CCGCCGAGCGGGTTGGCGTGCCGGCCCTCGGTGCTGCGGGTGTGAAACAGCAGATCGTGAAAGTCCCACAGCACCAAGTCGTCGTCGCCCTCGGCCGATCGAAGGTTCTGGTTGCTTTTGGCGTCAATTGTGAACGCAAATCGGCAATCGACCAGTGTGCCGAGAAACAAAACTCCCGGGAAACCCTTCAGCCGGCGTAGCTGGCCGACGGTTTGCGGGGTCGAGAGTTTGGCCAGGACCGCGGCGATATTTGCATCGTAAATCCTAAGCAACGCTGCGGCGCGCGGCGACTCAAGCACCAGATCGTTGCCGCGCCGCCGCAGATAAGCGAACCGCGACAGGACCAGCGCGCCGTTTGTGCGGAGCCGCACTGCCTGCGGCCAGTAATCCGCGATTTGCGGTTCGATGGCGAGGAGGTCGGCGCCGTCCGAACCCCGCAGCCAATACTCGACGAGGTTGCGTCGCGCCAAGCGCCGCACCAGCGCATCGATGCCTTGATCGGAGCGGCGACCGCGAACGATTGCTTCAAGCGGCAAGCCGGCGCGAAGCGTTTGCGCGCGTGACGTTACAGACGCGGCGAACGTGCCAAGCCCAATCGAATAGCCGTGGAAGGACGCAAAGATTTGGCCGCCGTCACGCACGTCAAGCGTGACATGCGCAGCGAGCTGCACATAAAGATTTGCTGTTTCGGCTCGCCGCCCTCGCCGCTTTTTGGGAGCGCGCACGCCGCCGTCGCTTTCATCAGGTATGCGGGTGAATGGGATTAAGGTCGCTTTCCGCAATCGGACGGTCGCGCAACCCAAGCTTCACCGGCACGTCATAAAGCCGGCCGGGCGCGAAGCGGCGATAGAAATGGCGCAGTCCAGGCGCGATCACCCGCACGACCGGGACGCCGATGTCGGCGCGGGTCTGATCGAGCACCATGAAATCGAGACCGGCTCCCGTCGTCAGGCGGACGCAGGCATCGACTTGCTCGCGGCTGCCGAGGTTGCCGAACTTTGCCGCCGCGCTGGCGCCGTGCGCCGGCTTTTTGCCGGGCATCAAATACGGATGATCCTCAAGCCGCAGTGGGGTCACGCCGTCGAGGCTTGACTGATCGACGCGGCCGCCCATGAGGCCGATCGACAAGAACTGATTGAGCTCGGTCAGCGCACGCAGCATGGCGATTTGCGGGTCGAAATGCGCGCCCGAACCGAACTCGAGGTTTTCCTTACCGTCGTTCAACCAATGAGTCATGGCGACAAAGGTGGGAATGCCGAGATCGCTGGTGATGTCGAGCACCCAAAGCCGGCGGCCGGTGTCTGCGAGTTGCTGGCGCAGATTGTGAATATACGAATCGTCGAATTGCGCGAGATCGACTTCCTCGCGCTGTGACCGGTTGTACCACCAGATCGCGTAGGCATCGCGCTCGATGAGCTCGAGAAAGCCCTGGACGATGGCTTCCTCGACCGTATTGCCGGCGGCGCAGCCGTTGGAATCGGCGTTGATCTGGCCCGGGCCGCGGTAGAAGAAATAAATCAGGCTGGTGGGAAGATATTTGAAGCGCCCGTCGCGTAGCGACCAGACCGGCGACCATTCGATCTCCGCCGACGGATCGAACGGCGCTGGCGTGTGATCGTGGGTGGCCGCCGGCATTTGGCCCTGGCGATATTGCGCCTCGCTGAACAAGAGAATGTCGTTGGGCGCAATGGCTTCGCCAGAAGAAAAATCGGCAAACCGCCGCGTCATTCGTATTTCGTCACCCTGATAAATGCCGGAATAGCGCTCGATCGCCTCCATCAACGCGCTCGCCTCGCCCTGTTCGGCGGTGCTGCCCTTGCCGAAGCTGCCGCCGCTCAATCCCATCCGCAATTCAGCGATGCTGAACGCCGGCGCCGAGAAATTGTGCTGAGCGTAAAAGTTGGTGTTCATGGGCAGATCGGCTTCGATCCGCTCGAGCCGCGAAACAACGCCGGTCAGCGGGCTGACATGCTTGCGGAATCGCGCGACGGTGTCCCGCGACGAGACGCTGCGATAGCCGCCGCTGGTCATAACCAGCTTGTTGCCGGTGGAGAGCGTCAATGGCACCGCCGGACGGCGCGGGTCGCGCAATTTCTTCCGTCCGCAGCTTGGACATTGCGGCCGCCGCGCGACGTAATGCTTCACCACACTCGAGCCGAGCAAATCGAGGCTGATGATGTGGTCGCCCAAATCCGTGCGAAAATCCGTGGCGATCGCTTTGGCGACCTCAAGCGCCGCAAGCTGAATGCCGGTCTGTCCAAACGGCTGCTTGGCGAGCTGCGACACGGCAACACAGCGCGCACCCTTGCGGTCGATTAGTGCCTTGACCTCGCGGTTGCGCCGCATGCGGTCGGCGAGGCACGTCCAGCATGCGCTCTTTCCCGGCGTGATGATCGGGCCGACCAACGGGAAAATGCCGGACGGTTGCGCAATGAGCCAGCGCGTATGCTCGGTCAGACGCCGCCGGTTCAAGTCGGCGAGATGGTCGTCGAGATAGTCGCCGACCAGTGTCACGGTGAGATTAGCGCCGCGGTCGACGACGCGAACGCCCAACTTCTTCAACGCTGCGGTAAATTCTTTACCGCCTTGCACCGCGATCGACTCGACGCGCACGCGGCATTTTTGCAGATTTTTTTCCGCCGTTTCCGCCGACAGCCCCAGACTCACCCAGTATGCGGTCGTAATATCGCCGGCCGTACGCGAATTGCGCAAGACGTAGCGGCGGTCAAACAGCCGCTGCAACGCCTCGCGGATTTTGTCCGGCGGAAAGTCGCGCTCCAGCTCGCGCACGAGCTTAACAACGCTCTTGCCACCGGTGCCGATCGCGGCCGCAAGCTTGCAGTAAAGCTCACCGTAGAGAAAAAATTTCCGGTCCTCCGAGTACAGGCACACGGCGTCGGGCGGCAGCACAAAGACAGAGAAATTCGGCGCGAAGCGCGGGACGTCTTTGTCATTGAAGGACGAAGGATGCTTACCGTGATCGCCGTGCATGATGCCTGTGCGCGACCTTCGCCGCCTTTGCCCGAAATCAGCGAGGCCGTTGCTCGCTTGGTTCGCGGCTCAAAAAGAAAATCGTTCGGAATTTTAGCGGCGCTCTGGCGGATTGACCACTGTCTGGCGGCCGAGCGCCCGCGCCGCCCCAGCATGGGGCAGTAAAACCAACCGGGCCGGGTGCATATGACATGCCCCGGCCCGAGACCATTTATTTCAAGTCAATCGGGCAACCAAGCCCGCATCAGAAGCAAACGGCGCAGCCCAACGGCAAGCAGTAGATGCAGCCGCAACCGCCGCTGCAGCCGCAACCACCGTTGCAGCCGCAACCACCGGCGCATCGGCAGCCAGCACCACAGCCATGCCCGCAACCGTGGCCGCCGCAGCCGTGGCCACCGCAGCCGTGGCCACCGCAGCCGCCATGGCCGCCGCAACCGCCGCAACCTCGGGCGATCCTGATGCCCGATTTCGCGGCAGCCGCGTTTTCCTTGTCGACGACATAGAACGTCGCCAAGCTGACGTCAGAGAGTTCTTCTTCACCGAGTATGATTTCGTGGCTCGGCGTGACCTTTTGCAGCGGCAAATCCGCCGCCGGGCCGCCGGTAGAGGCCGCCGCAACGCCTACGCCGCCGGCGAGCGAGAACAATCCGGCCGCTCCCATAACGGGCACAGCCTTTGTCCGCCTCTTTGACTTCGAAGCTTGCTTCGTGCGCGACATGTTAGTCACCCCTGAGTTTCCTTAGGCGCATTCAATTGATCGCCGAGAGTGCAATCGTACGCTGGACGTTGGCTTCCGGCAAGCATTGATCCTCGATGAATGCCTCTAAAGAGAAAAAGGTTCCTAAATCGTATCCGGCCTCGGAAGATAAACATTTGTTCATCGGAATGATCGATCAGACTTGTGTGGGCGACCAATGCCGTTAAATAGACTTTGCGAGAATGTTGATCTTTAACGCAAAACTAAACGCGACAGCGCGGCTGGGGAGCGAAAGATGTCCGTACGCGTAGCCATCAACGGCTTTGGTCGCATCGGCCGCAATATTCTGCGGGCCGCCGTTGAGGCCGGGCGCACGGATTTCGAGGTTTTAGCGATCAACGATCTCGCGCCGGTGGAAACCAACGCGCATCTGTTGCGCTACGATTCGGTCCACGGCCGCTTTCCCGGCGAGGTCACGGTCAAGGGTGACAGCATCAATTGCGGCAACGGCGCCATCAAGGTGACCGCCGTCAGGGACCCGGCACAATTGCCGTGGAAGGAGCTCGGCGTCGATATCGCGCTGGAATGCACTGGCATTTTCGCCGCCAAGGACAAAGCGGCCGCGCATCTCACCGCCGGGGCCAAGCGCGTATTGATCTCGGCGCCAGCCGACGGCGCCGACCTTACGGTCGTCTACGGCGTCAACCACGACAAGCTCAACAAGGCGCACACCGTCGTCTCCAACGGCTCGTGCACCACCAATTGCCTCGCTCCCGTGGTCAAGGTCCTGCACGACGCGGTCGGCATCGACAAAGG
>DAIUEQ010000232.1:0-4391 GCA_036845025.1 Xanthobacteraceae bacterium
CCGCCGCGCTGGATCCGCATGAACCTAAGGCGCGCTATTTTCTTGGACTCGCCGCCGAACAAGACGGCAAAGCGGAAGACGCGGCCTCGATTTGGCGGGCGCTGCTTGCGGATGCGCCGTCCGGCGCACCGTGGGCGAGTTTTGTGCGCGAGGCGCTGGCGCGCTTAACGGGCCCGCCTTCGCGTGAAGTGGGTCCGACTGCGAGCGACGTCGTCGCTGCCGGCAACATGGACGACCACGCCCGACGTGAGATGATCAGCGGCATGGTCACGCGCTTGGCCGATCGCTTGCACGATCATGGCGCCGATGTTGATGGCTGGGTCCGTCTTGTACGCGCCTACACTGTCCTCGGGGATCGCGACAAGGCCAAGAGCGCGGCCGCTGACGCAAGGCGTGCGCTGGCGGAGCATCCCGAGGACGTAAGACGGATCGATGATTTGGTCAAAGGACTCGGCCTTGAGGGTTGAAGGGCCAAGCGTGCGCGGGCGACGGTAACATGACACGCAAGCAACGACGTCTTGCTTTGATCGGCTCGGGTCTCGGCGTGCTCGCCGTTGCGGTCGCCCTCATGCTCAATGCTTTCAGGGATTCGATTGTCTTCTTCAATTCGCCGAGCGACATCGAGTCAAAGCACGTCGCGGCCGGTACACGCATCCGGCTCGGCGGGTTGGTGAAAGATGGAAGCCTGTTTCACGGCAACAATCTTAAAGTCCGTTTCACCGTTACTGACGGAAACCGTGAAATACCCGTTGTCTATCAGGGCGTGTTGCCGGACCTATTTCGCGAGGGGCAGGGTGTCGTCGCGGAAGGGGCGCTCGACGGCGCGGGCCTGTTCAATGCCGACACTATCCTCGCCAAACATGACGAGACCTACATGCCGAAGGAAGTCGCCGACGCTTTGAAAAGGTCGGGACATTGGAAAGATGACTACACGCAACGGATGCCGCCCAAGGAAGCAGGCAAATGAAGCGCTTCTGCATAGCTCAAGGGGAGGCCGGTCGTGATCGCTGAGCTCGGCCATTACGCCCTGGTGCTCGCGCTTGGTCTGGCCTTAGTCCAGGGCTCGATGCCGCTTGTCGGCGCCCGTGGCAACGATACGGCGCTCATGACGATGGCGTCCGCGACGGCGCTCGCCCAGTTCGTTTTCGTGGCTGCCGCCTTCACGGCGCTCGGTGCCTGCTATGTCACCTCGGACTTCTCGGTACTGAACGTTTACGAGAACTCGAATTCGGCAATGCCTTTGCTTTACCGGCTGACCAGCATCTGGGGAAACCACGAAGGCTCCATGATGCTGTGGATTTTCATTCTCGCGCTTTTCGGAGCACTCGTTGCCGCGTTCGGCAACAACTTGCCGCTCAGGCTCAAGACCAATGCGCTGGCGGTGCAAGCATGGATCGCCGCCGCCTTCGAGCTTTTCATTCTGCTGACCTCAAATCCCTTTCTGCGCATCACGGACGCTCCGTTTGAAGGGCGCGACCTCAACCCGATCCTTCAAGATCCGGGATTGGCTTTCCATCCGCCGTTTCTTTATCTCGGCTATGTCGGTTTCTCGATCGCGTTTTCTTTCGCTATTGCGGCTTTACTGGAAGGCCGCATCGACGCCGCCTGGGCGCGCTGGGTACGCCCCTGGGTGCTGGGTGCTTGGATGTGTCTGACGCTGGGAATCGCCGGAGGCTCGTTCTGGGCGTATTACGAGCTGGGCTGGGGCGGCTTTTGGTTTTGGGATCCGGTCGAGAACGCTTCGTTGATGCCGTGGCTCGCCGGCACCGCTCTGCTCCATTCTGCCGTCGTGATGGAAAAGCGCGGTGCGCTGAAGGTTTGGACTATTCTTCTCGCGATTGTCGCTTTCTCGCTTTCCCTGATCGGGACGTTCCTGGTGCGCTCAGGTGTGCTCACCTCCGTGCACGCCTTCGCCACCGATCCGCGACGCGGCATTTTCATCTTGGCGATCCTTGTCGTTTTCATCGGCGGAGCTTTGGCGCTGTATGCGTGGCGGGCTCCGCTCCTGAAGCAAGGCGGCCTGTTCGCGCCGATTTCGCGCGAAGGTGCACTTGTCTTCAACAATCTGCTCCTGACCGCGGCCTGCGCGACGGTCTTTGTCGGCACGCTTTATCCGCTGGCACTGGAAGCGCTCACGGGAGAGAAGATTTCGGTCGGTCCACCATTCTTTAACGCGACATTCGCTCCGCTCTTCGTCCCGCTGCTCCTGGCCATGCCATTCGGTCCGCTGCTCGGATGGAAACGCGGCGACTTGCTTGCCGCAGGCCAGCGTTTGGCGGTCGCCGCGATTCTGGCCGCGATCGCGGTGGCCGCGGCCTTCGCCTTGCAGCGCGGCGGGCCGGTATTGGCGCCGTTCGGCCTCGGTGTCGCAATCTTCGTGATGGCGGGAGCGCTAGTCGATATCGCCGAGCGCACTTTGGTGCTACGCATTCCGCTTGGCGCGGCTCTGCGCCGCGCCGTGGGTTTACCACGCTCGGCGTGGGGAGCCGCGTTCGCCCATTTCGGCATGGGCGTAACGCTCTTTGGCATTGTTGCCGTGACCGCGTGGGGAAGTGAGCGGATCGCGGCGGTAAAGCCCGGCGACACGGTCGAGTTGGCGCATTATCGGCTTACTTTCGACGGCATTCTCAAGCGCGCCGGCGCCAATTATCAGGACTCCGTCGGCCATTTCAGCGTTCGCCGAAGCGGCGGCGATTTGATCGGAGCGCTTGAGCCGAGCCGGCGCATGTTTCCTAGCCGCGAAATGGCGACCACCGAAGCGGCGTTGATGACCCGCGGCATGAGCCAGCTTTATTTGTCGATCGGCGATGCTACGGCGCAGGGCGCGGTGCCGGTTCGCTTATACTTCAAGCCGCAAGTGCTGATGATCTGGCTTGGCGCTTTGATCATGTTCGCAGGAGGCGCGCTCTCGCTTTCAGACCGGCGCTTACGCGTCGGCGCACCGCGGCGAGCAAAAGCGAGTGCGGTCCTCCAGACGGCGAAGTGATTATGAAGCGGGCAGTCGGCGCGCGGCAATCGAACATGTCCGGGCTCGGCCTGTTGCTGGTATTGGTTTTTTCACTCTTGGCGATGTTTCCGCTCCGCGCGGTTGAATCAAACGAAATGCTGTCCGATCCCGGATTGGAAGCCCGAGCGCGTAACCTTTCCAGGGAACTGCGCTGTCTGGTTTGTCAAAATCAATCGATCGACGATTCGGAAGCGCCGCTCGCTCACGACTTGCGCGTGATTGTGCGCGAACGTTTGAAGGCCGGCGACACCGATACGCAGGTGATGGATTTTCTTGTCGCCCGCTACGGCGAATTCGTCCTGCTCAAGCCGCGTCTGTCCTGGCATACGCTGATTTTATGGGGCGCGCCGCCCGCTACCGTGCTGCTTGGAATTGTCCTGCTCATTGTTGTTAGCCGCCGGCGGCGAAGCGCGCTTGCGCCGGAAACGGTGAACCTGACCTCGGCGGAAGAAGACCGGCTGGCCGAGCTTTTGCGCGATCAACCGTAGGATTTTGCGCAGCCGGTATTGTCGGTAACTCCGGCGGTCGGGCATGCGGTGCAATCGTGTGTGCCGGCGGCCAAGTCCACGAAGTTCCGCGGGGAACATTACCAACTTTTAATATGCGCGACAGCGCGCGGTAAGGCGCGGCCATCCACATTCGACGGCAACACAGGGCCTCGTCCGAGGCACGGTCCGTTTGCAAAACGGACAGAGTCCAGTTTGGAGAAGGTGATGAACGGTAACGACCAGCATTCGCGCCGCGTATTGTCTGCGCGCCGAATTGGCTTGATGGCGACGACGATCGCGGGCCTCGGTGCCGCGGCCTTGTTTCTTGCGCCACACGCGAACCCAAGCGCCGCCTTGTTTGCGAGTTCGGCACACGCGCAAAATTTGTCGGAGCAAGCGCAGCAATTGCCGCAACATCCGGTCGGGTTCGCCGACATCGTCACCAAAGTAAAGCCGGCCGTTATCTCCGTCCGGGTCAGGGTGGAGAGGACGATGCCGGGGTCCGAGGAGCAGGAGCTGCCGATGCCGCCCGGCTCGCCGTTCGACCGCTTCTTCCGCCGTTTCGGAACGCCGGAGAATGGCGAGGGCCATCACCAGCTCGTCACCGGCCAAGGGTCTGGCTTCTTCATCACGGCCGACGGTTACGCTGTAACCAATAACCACGTCGTCCAGAACGCGGACAAGGTTCAGGTCACGACCGATGACGGCAAGACATATACCGCCAAGGTGATCGGCACCGACTCGCGCACCGACTTGGCGCTGATAAAAATCGACGGCAACGATTTTCCCTACGTAAAGCTGGCGGAACATACGCCGCGGGTCGGCGACTGGGTGCTTGCCGTCGGCAATCCTTTCGGTCTCGGCGGCACGGTGACGGCCGGTATCGTTTCGGCGCG
>DAIUEQ010000233.1:0-4346 GCA_036845025.1 Xanthobacteraceae bacterium
CCGAGCATCAGCGCGGTGCCGGACGGCGCGTCGATCTTTTTGTTGTGGTGCATTTCCAGAATTTCGATGTCGTAGTCCTCGCCCAAGGTTTGCGCTACGCGCTTGGTGAGGGCGACGAGAAGATTGACGCCGACGCTCATATTGCCGGACTTGACCATTGGTGCGCGGGTCGCGGCTTTGCCGAGCAACGCTTCTTCCTCAGCCGAAAGGCCGGTCGTGCCGATGACATGGACAATGCCGGCGGCGGCGGTGAGCTCGGCCAGCGCCAGCGTCGCCGCCGGAATGGTGAACTCGATGAGGCCGTCGGCCTTCTTCAGCAGCGGCGCGGCATCGCTGACCACTTTGATGCCGTTGGCGCCAAGGCCGGCGAGCTCGCCGGCATCGCGGCCGATTACGGCCGAGTCGGCCGCTTCGATCGCGCCGGCAAGCGTGACGCCTTTGGTGGCCGCGATGGCATGAATGAGCGCCCGCCCCATGCGCCCGCCGGCGCCGGCAATCACCAATCGCATGTCGGAATTTGCCGCGGCCATGGCTTTCTCTCCGGTGGCGGCGGGTATAGCGGATTTTCCTCCCCCTGAAAGGGGGAGGCACTCTCGAATTTACGGCTGTGGGCCGTCGTAGCCTTCGATGATGATGATATCGGCGGTGGAATGGGGCAGTCGGCGCTTGATGTTCTCCTGGTATTCGGGCGACCGGTAGCAAGCGAGAGCCGTGGCGACGTCGGGAAATTCGATCACCACATTGCGGGTGCGACTGCTGCCTTCCAGGTGTTCGTACTTGCCGCCGCGCACAATAAAGCGGGCGCCGAATTTCTTGAAAATCGTCGGATTGGCCAGCGCGTAAGGTTTGTAACCTTCCTCGTCGCTCACATCGACCCGTGCGACCCAGTAGCCCTTGGCCATGTCGTTACTCCTTGGTTGGCTGTTGCGCGATCTCGGTAATGATGGCTTCGGCCGCCGCTTTCGGGTTGTCGGCGGCGATGACGGGCCGGCCAACCACCAAATAGTCGGCGCCGGCGGCGATCGCCGCCGCCGGTGTGGCCACACGCTTCTGGTCTCCCACCGCCGCGCCTGCCGGGCGGATGCCCGGCGTCACCAGCAGCATGTCGGATCCGACAATCGTACGCAGGTTCGCCGCTTCCTCGGGTGAGCAAATCAGTCCGTCGATGCCGATCTCCAGCGCGTTTTTTGCCCGCTCGGCGGCTGTGGCGCGGACGCCGGCGCCATAACCCGCGGCGGCAAGATCGCGATCGTCATACGATGTCAGCACCGTGACTGCGAGAATCTGCAAACCTCCCTCGCGCGCCTGCGCAGCGGCCTTCATGGTCTGCGGATAGGCATGCACCGTGAGAAAGCTCGCACCAAGCCGCGACACGCTCTTGACCCCTTCGGCAACGGTGTTGCCGATGTCGTGCAATTTCAGATCGAGAAAGACCTGCTTGCCGGCATCGATGAGCGTGCGCGCGTAAGGCAGCCCGCCCGCGTAAGCGAGCTGATAGCCGATTTTGTAGAAAGTCACCGTGTCGCCGAGCCGCTTCACCATGGCCTCTGCCGCCTCGATCGACGAAACATCGAGGGCGACAATCAGGCGCTCGCGCGGCGCTAATCGCATGGCAAGACGTCCTTATATCGCTTAAGCGCGCGGCATCAAGCTCGCGAGTTCGACGACGCGGCGGACCAAAGTTTTCAACGCCGTGGCGAGGTTTTCGTCCTTGAGATTGTCCATATCGTCGAACGCTTCCGCGGCGCGGCCGACATTGATCTGTTCCGGAATGACCAGCGCGCCGCAGCCCAGCTCAAGAACCTGGCGAAGCGCCATCAGCCCGCGCACGCCGCCTGCCGCGCCGTTGGCGGCGGAGCCGACGGCAAACACCCGGCCTTTGAAGGAAGCGTAGGAGGGCTCGCCGCGCTCGCCGGGGCGCGACATCCAATCGATGGCGTTTTTGAGCAGCGGGCTTACTGAAGCGCTGTACTCCGGGCTCGCGATGAATACGCCTTGATGCGCCGTGAGCATCGCCTTGAGTTCGACCGCTTGCCGAGGCAATCCCGATGAGGCAAGAAAATCGGCGTCCATCAGCGGCAGCGGATAATCGGCGAGCGATATCCGCGTCACGTCCGCATCGGCAAGCGCGAATTCCTTGGCCGCGAGCGCCGCGAGCCGCGCGTTGTGCGAGCCGGCACGCAACGAGCCGGCCATGATCAATATCTTCGGAGTTGGCATTGCAGATCGATACCTGACTTTGGCGATTAGCGGACCATCGGCATTCGCCGATGATGACGGCAAGTCAGGACCTCCGATAGACCCACACCCGCGCCGGCGGAATGTTCATCCAGACTCGTTCGGACGCTTCCACCGAAAATCCCCCGAAGCGGCGCGGCAGAGGCGACGCGACCGAATAGGTGAATTGCACGAACGGCGCGCCGGGAAGCATGAGATCGAAGGCGTCGCGAAGCAGCCGCAGCCGCATGCGGATCGGCTTGGTGACCAGCGGCAGGCCCGAGACGACCGCCGCCGCCGGCTGGATCAGCAGTGTCTCCAAGAGCCGGCGCAGGCTGTAGGCGTCGCCCTGCACCAAAGTGGCCTCGGGATAGCGCGCTTGAAGGATGCGGCAGAAACTCGGATTGAACTCGACCAAGACTAGGCGTGAAGGCGCCACACCAGCCCGCACCAGAGCCTCGGTCACTGGCCCGGTCCCCGGCCCTAACTCGACCACCGGGCCGCTGCAGTCGGGATCGACATAACTCGCCATCGTGCGCGCGAGAATTTTTCCCGACGGCGTCACCGCCCCGATGGAGAGCGGCCGCTCGATCCAGGAGCGCAGAAAGCGAACCTCGTCGTCGAGCCGAATACCCCGCTTGCGCTCGAATTGACGGATCTGCTTTTCGATCTTTTTGCTGATGCCGTCGCGCTTTTCCTCGAACAGCTTGATCCGGCGCCCGATATTGCGCTCGATCTCGCCCTTCTTGAGCTCAAAGAGTCGCAAGTGCCGCTCGATCTCGTTTTCGAATTTGCGCAGGGCGGGAAGCGGCATGGCCAATCACGCGCGACGAAATCGCCGCTTTTTATAGCAGTAGCCCGACAAATTATAATATCCGGCCGGCAAAGGCCAGTAAGCCAAGCGACGGCGGTCAGGCCGAAGTCGTGCTTTTGCTGGCGAAGCCGTCGATGAAATCTTTGACCTTGCCGAAAAACCCCGCCGATTCCGGCTGCGTTTCCGCCGACGAAAGCCGGTCGAACTCCGCCAAGAGATCGCGCTGCTTCTTGGTGAGCTTCTGCGGCGTTTCGACCATGACCTGCACATACATGTCGCCGCTCTGGCGGGAACGCAGCACCGGCATGCCTTTGCCTTGCAGGCGCAAGCGCCGGCCGGATTGTGTGCCTTCGGGGACTTTGACGCGGGTCTTGCCGCCGTCGATTGTCGGCACCTCGAAATCGGAGCCGAGCGCCGCGGCAACCATTGAGATCGGCATCCGGCAATGGAGGTCGGCGCCGTCGCGCTGAAAGAATGGATGCGCGCCGAGCGACAGGAAAATATAGAGGTCGCCGGCTGGCCCACCGCGGAGACCCGCCTCGCCTTCCCCGGCCAGCCGGATGCGCGTGCCGTCTTCGACGCCCGGCGGGATATTCACCGACAAAGTGCGCTCGCGCGTGACCCGGCCCAATCCGACGCAAGACGCGCACGGGCTTTCGATCACCTGGCCCCGGCCTTGGCAGGTCAGGCAAGTGCGCTCGAGCGTGAAGAAACCTTGAGCATGACGGACCTTGCCGAAGCCACCGCAGCTCGGACAGGTCTTCGGCTTGGTGCCGGATTTGGCGCCGGTACCGGTGCACGCCTCGCAGACCACCGACGTCGGAATGCGGACTTGCGCGGCCTTGCCGGCAAACGCTTCCTGCAGCGAGATTTCCATGTTGTAGCGCAAATCCGCGCCGCGCTCGCGTCCCGTGCCGCGGCCACGGCGGCCGCTCATGCCGAACAGATCGTCGAAAATGTCAGAGAAGGTGGTCGCGAAATCGGCGCCGAAACCGTGCGCCGCACCCATGCCGTTGCCCTGCTCGAACGCGGCGTGGCCAAAACGGTCATAGGCCGCGCGCTTGTCGGGATCCTTCAGGATCTCGTACGCCTCGTTGATTTCCTTGAAGCGGTGTTCGGCCTCGGAATTACCGGGGTTGCGATCGGGATGGTGCTGCATCGCGTGCTTGCGAAATGAGGTCTTGATCTCGACTTCGCTCGCGGTGCGCTCGATTGAAAGCGTTTCGTAATAGCAGCGTTTCGCCATCACTCCCCACCCGATTGCGCCCAGTCAGTCCGAGTAGTGCCGGGAGAAGGTTGCCAAGTCATTTGCCAA
>DAIUEQ010000234.1:0-4327 GCA_036845025.1 Xanthobacteraceae bacterium
CCAAATATCGCGAGGCGAGCGCGCGCGATAGCATCGCTTCGGCGCCGCCGGATGCACGGGTCATTTCGCGCGCGACGGTATCGAACGTTCCGGCCTATCCGAAGAAGTTGCCGACGGTATTGATCGTCACCCTGGCGACGCTTCTCGTCAGCAGCGGTGTCGTGCTCACGCGCGAGTTTCTCGGCGATCCGCCTCCGGAAACAACCGAGGTCTCGGACACCACGTCTGACGCCGGTGTTGTGGAGCGGGCTTCCGGTCCAGGGCCGCTTGCCCGCATGCTGGCAGCGAAAGAAAGGTTGGCGGCACGCGCGGCCGCCGCCGTCAGGGGTGTGCAAAAACTCGTGGAACTCGATCCGGCTCCCGTTCCCACTCCCGCGCCGGTCGGGATTCCGGTCAGCGCGATTGAGGATTTCGCTCACCATTTGCATGGTGAAGGCGTGCCTAACAGTCAAATCGCTATCTTCGGCGCGGAGCCGCACCTCGACCGAACCGGGCTTGCGATCCAATTCTCTCGGGCGCTCGCCCGGGAGGCCCGTGTCGTTCTGGTGGGTTTGGGCTCGGGCGACGCCGCCATTAGCGAGATCGCGGCCGAGCCTTACGCCGCCGGCTTGGCGGAACTCGTCGCCGGTACTGCATCGTTTGGCGGTATCATCACGCGCGACCGCTTTTCCGGACTTAACCTGATCCTTTCGGGGGCCGCGCCCGCCCCGCGCGAGGCGCTGTTGAAGGAAACGAGCCTGACGCAGACCTTTGAGGCTCTTTCGGGAGCCTATGCCCACGTTGTGATCGATGCCGGCGCCCTGGGGGAAGGGACTGTCGAGGCTGTAGCGACTTTCGCGCCTCACGCCATCCTCCTGGTCGAGAACGTCACCGACGAGGGCGTCGCGCAGGCTCATCAGCGGCTCTTGCAGGCGGGCTTCCATCACGTCACCATCTTTATCGCCGGTCCGCCCGACGCCTCGGCGACATCGGACGACGCTACAGCGGCCAAGGCAGAGGCGGCCTAGTTATTATTCGCCTGATGTGAGAACCGCCGGGGCGCCCAATTCGCAACCTGGGCCTTCGTCGGCCTCACGGCACCCGGCAAACAATTGTCAACCACGCGTTGGTTAGAATTACCGGCTCAACGAGGAACGTGACGTGGCCGGATTGAAGCAAGCGATTATCCGCGGCGGCTTGGAATCGCTTTTCTTTACGGGGGCGTATTCGGCGCTGCGGCCTTATGTCGGCGGCGTAGGCGTCATTTTGACGATGCATCATGTGCGCCCGTCGCGACCCGGGCGTTTCCAGCCCAATCGGCTTCTGGAAATCACGCCGCGATTTCTGAAACGGGTTATTGAGTGGTTGCGCCGTTCCGGCGCTGATCTTGTCAGCCTTGACGAGCTTCATCGCCGCATGAGCGAAGGCGATTTCCGCAAACGCTTCGTCTGCCTCACCTTTGACGACGGTTATCGCGACATCAAAGAGCATGCCTATCCGATCCTCAAAGCTGCCGGCGTACCGTTCGCCATTTACGTCGCGACGAGTTTCCCAGACCGGCTCGGCGAATTGTGGTGGCTTGCGCTCGAGGCGATTGTTGCGAGGAACGATCGCGTCGGCGTGATGATCGACGGGCAAAACCGGGTGTTCGATTGCGCGAGCGTTGCGGAAAAGCGCGCCCTGTATGATGAGCTTTATTGGTGGTTGCGCAGCCAGCCGAGCGAGAGCGAGGCCCGCGCGATCATGCGCAATCTCGCCGCGTGCCATCATGTCGACATTGCCGCCTTCTGCAAAGATTTGTGCATGAACTGGCAGGAGCTGGCCGAGCTTGCCGCGGACCCGCTGGTGACCATCGGCGCCCATACCGTCAACCATCCGATGCTGGCGAAGCTTTCAGAGAAGGCGGTGCGGACCGAATTGGAGATGAGCCGTTCGGTTATCGAGGCGGCGCTGGCGGTCCGACCGGCGCATTTGTCCTATCCTTACGGCGATGCGACGTCCGCCGGGCCGCGCGAGTTTCAGATCGCGGCGGAGATGGAGTTCAAGACGGCGGTAACGACGCGGCCGGGGGTACTGTTTCCGGCGCACGGCGGCCAACTGACCGCCTTGCCGCGCATTTCGCTCAACGGCGAATATCAGCAGTTGCGCTACGTGCGGGTGCTGATGTCCGGGGCAGCCACGGCGATGTGGAACGGCTTCCGCCGGCCGGAAGCGGCCTGACCGAAATCGGCATTCGGCGATCCCGTAGTTTGAACATCTGAATCGTCCGGCGCACAAATACCGACCAGCGATCAGCTATCACGCAATTCCCGAGCCGCTCATCCAGCGTACCAGCGGCATCGCTGGAATAACCCAACCGAGCCCGGCAACAACATAATAGACGACCGAGGCGACGGAATTGTCGCGAATAGCCGGCGATTGCGCCAGCGCCATGGCGACAAGCGCCCAGACAATGACGAGAACAAATAGCGCGATAGCGCCGACGAATTTGCGCGAGCGGAGCCGCATGGCCACGTGTGCTATCACAAGCGGCACAACGCGTCATTGGCCGGGCGATTTGAGCGGCGATCGAGGTTACGCGAGCTGGAAAGTGCGGCTCGCATGACGCATTGCCAGCCTCAACTCTGGCGCTATATGGTCCGCGCGACTGGACTGGAGATGATAACCGCAGCCTCCTACGGCAACCACGCGCGCGCGATCCAGCTGTGGCTCTGTGCCATTGCCGCGTTGGTTCTGGCCATGGTCTTGGTCGGCGGCGCGACGCGGCTGACCGAATCCGGCCTCTCCATCACCGAATGGCGCCCGGTTATGGGTGTCGTGCCGCCGCTGAGCGAGAGCCAATGGCAGGATGTCTTGGCAAAATATCAAGCGATTCCGCAATATCGGGCGTTGAACTCGGGCATGAGCCTCGCGAACTTCAAAGTCATTTACTGGTGGGAGTGGACGCACCGGCTGCTCGGCCGGGTCATCGGCGTTGCATTTCTTTTGCCGTTTCTTTGGTTCTTGTGGCGCGGCTGGATACCGCGTGAGCTGCGCCCGCGGCTGTGGTTTATCTTTGTGCTCGGCGCGCTGCAAGGCGCCGTCGGCTGGTGGATGGTCGCATCCGGCCTGTCTGAACGGATCGAAGTTTCCCAATATAGGCTGGCGACGCACCTCACCCTCGCTAGCGTTATCTATGTCGCGCTCATTTGGGCGGCGGGGGGTCGCGCAAATCCACCAACATTTCCCGCCCGCACCGCCACCAGAGCGGCGGCGCTGGGTCTTCTTGTTCTCGTGCTGGCGCAAATCTACCTTGGTGCTCTGGTCGCGGGGCTGCGCGCCGGCTACGCCTACAACACCTGGCCGCTGATTGACGGCGCGTTGATACCGAGATCCGGCAGTCTGTTCTTCGAAACGCCGCTATGGCGGAATTTTTTCGAGAACATTTTGACGGTGCAGTTTGATCACCGCATGATCGCTTATCTTATCTTCATCGGCGCCGCTGCACATGCAGTTGATGTTGTGCGCAATGAAAAGGCGAGGGGGCGCATCGGCGCGCTGGCGCTACTTGCGGCCGTCGCACTCCAAATCGCACTCGGCGTCGCGACCCTGTTGCTGGTCGTGCCGCTGCCGCTTGCTCTGCTGCATCAGGCCGGCGCGATGCTCGTGCTCACCGTGGCGACGCTTCACGCGGCGAATGCGATGGCGAGAACCGGTTACGCTACGACAGGTGCGCGAGGCACTCGCGGGTTTGCCGATGCGCTGCGGCCAAGCGCCGGTTAATCGCTTAGCGCTTCTTCGAGATCGGCGATGATGTCTTCTTTGTCTTCGATGCCGATTGAAAGCCGTACTACATCTGGGCCGGCTCCGGCCGCGGTTTTTTGCTCGTCGGTGAGTTGCCGGTGCGTGGTCGATGCGGGATGGATGATCAGCGAACGGGTATCGCCAATATTGGCGAGGTGGGAAAACAGTTTCACATTGGAGACGAGCTTTACGCCGGCGTCGTAACCGCCTTTGAGCCCGAATGTGAACACCGCGCCCGCGCCGCTGGGACAATATTTTTGCGCAAGCCCGTGATAACGGTCGCCGGGCAGTCCCGGATAACTTACCCAGGCAACCTGCGGTCGACCCGAGAGCCACTCGGCGACCGCGAGCGTGTTGTCGCAATGCGCGCGCATGCGTAACGGCAGCGTCTCGATTCCGGTCAGAATCAGAAAAGCGTTGAACGGCGACAAAGCCGGCCCGATGTCGCGCAATGCCAGCACGCGGCAGGCAATGGCGAAAGCGAAGTTGCCGAACGTCTCGTGCAGCACAATGCCCTGATATTCCGGCCGCGGCGCGCTGAGCATGGGATAGCGATTGTCGCGCG
>DAIUEQ010000235.1:0-4249 GCA_036845025.1 Xanthobacteraceae bacterium
TCTCGGCATTGGGGAAGATGAGCGCGTTGTCCTTGTCCTTGATGCCGTTGATGTGGTCGGGATGGAAATGCGAGATGACGATCTGGTCGACGGCCTTCGGATCGATGCCGGCTGCGGCCAGATTGGCGCCGATCATGCCGGCGGTCGGCGCGATCTGGCCGCCGGTGCCGGTGTCGATGAGGACGAGCTTCTTGCCGGTATTGACGATCAGCGTGGTGAACGGCGTCTCGAGCTTGTCGTGCGGCATGAACGCCGCATCGAGCGCGTGCTCGACTTCGGCGAACGGCGCGTTGCGGATGAACTTTTCCGTGATCGGCCGATACCAGATGCCGTCATAGAGCGCGGTCAGCTCGAACGCGCCGATCTTGTAGCGATAAAGGCCCGGCGCCTGCTTGTCGGCCGGCGGCGCCGCGGCGGCGGCCGGATCGGCGCCGGCGGCCAGCGCGGCGGCGGCGGAGCCGGCGAGGAGAGAGCGGCGGGTCAGCATCGGCGTCCTTTTGGCGGCCCCAAGGCGATGGTAGGAAGGCAATGGTAAGCATAGTTGCAATGCATTATGGCGAAAAACGCGAGGGATTTTGCCCCGTGCGCAAGTGTGGCTGGATCGTGCTGGCGGCTTGCTTGGCCGTTGCCGCCGCCTCGGGCGGAGCGGCCGCGCAGGATGACGCCGGTATCTGCACCATAGCGAAGACCTGCTCGGAGGCTTTTTTCCAGTGTGTTTACACCCGCTGTCCGGTGTATCTGAACGCCGATTGCACGGCCCGCTGCAAATCGCAGTTCAGCGGCTGCATGGGGACCGGCGCGTTCGGCGGACGGGACTGCCGGGGCAAAACGCTGATCAGGAAATAAGCCGCATAAGCTCATTGCCGAGCGCGGTGATCGCATGTAGGACCGGGGCGCCACCGAGGAAGAAAACCGAACAATGTCGAAACAATCGCAGCGCGACGAAGCCGAGCGGCTGGTGCGAGAGGCGCTGGAGCGCAAGACCGTCGCCGTCAAGCAGGGCAACACCCGCATCGAAGCCATCTGCGGCAAGTGCGGCGCGCCCAATCGCGTCACCGCCGCCCCGGGCGAGACCCGCGTTGCCTACACCTGCAAGGAATGCGGCGCCAAGCAAAGAACCTTGTAGGGCGCGGTCGCGAGGAGAGCGCGGTCTCGGTGCGGTTGGAAAGGGGCGCCGGGTGACCGTTTCCTTCAACCCATCCGACTGGGCAATTCAAGTTTACGCTTCTTCTTGGTGCTCTAAAGGCCGCATGGACCGCAAGCGGAAAACGATGCGCGGACTGGCCGAGGCGTAGTCGACATTTGCAATCGTCCCGCACGTAGCTTTGTGTTTGATTGGCTTTGTGTTTGATTGGCTTTGTGTTTGATCGGCGTCGATCCAGGCCGGCGCAGCCGCTTAGCCACTGGCCTCAGTTGTCGTCGTCGTCGTCGTCATAGTCATTAGGGTCGATGGGCAGCCTCGTTCCGATGCCGTTATCGGCCTGGGCCTCATGTTCCGAGCAATCGACGGTGCAGTCTGGGGCGCCAATTACTCGATTCTGTGTGCTTGCCGTATGAGCGACTGCAAACGTTGCGAGGGCTGCCAAAACCGCGATCACGATATGGGCGCGCATCACCGCCTCTCTATCCGACCCGGCCGTTACATTGGCAGCTATTCTTGTTTGATTCCGCAAGAGTAACTTATCGCCATTGCGAACGGTTTTTGGGCAGCGGGCCGCCTAAGAAGTCTTGTAACCGATCCACGATCCGATGAATCCACCAAGGCCGCCAAGCAAGACTGACGATGTGGATTCGAGGTTGCGGCACCGCGCGGAAAGGCCCGCGCCACCGCAGCTATCGCGATTTTGCTGTGGTGCCGGGTGAGAGGATTGAACTCCCGACCAACGGTTTACAAAACCGCTGCTCTACCGCTGAGCTAACCCGGCGTTACGGGGCTTTTTAGAGCGATACGTCCGAAATTGCCACCGGCTCCTTTTCCGGGCACAAATCCCCAGGTTCTACATTAGCGTTGCCTTTGGAAGACGCAGGGCATCTCGCGTGGCTGAAACGATTTCATCCGCCTTGTCGTCAAACGGCGGAGACAGTTCATCGCGGCTGCGTTTTCCGATAAAACGGGAAGGCTCATCAAGGTCCCACCGGCGCCGCGCCGTCAATATGCTGCCGGGGGAGTAGTAGGCACCGGCTCCGGCGGCGGATGCTGAAATTTAATTCCACAATTCTTCTGAATCGAAGTTTGCTCGATCGCGTCCATCGAACCCTTGAGGCGTGCCAACTCTGCCGTATTTTCGTCGTTGCCTTTCGTCAGCAAGAGTGCCGGCCAAAAGATGATCAGGCCGACGCCCACGGCGACCTTGTCTCCCGTCGCTTTTTGATCTTGGAGGCCGGCCGCCTCGGCGGCCCGCGCGGAAATCCGCTGCGCTTCCTCGCTCAATTGCGGACAGGTGAAGCTTTGATAAGTAACCGGAGAAATGTAGGCGGCGCCGACCTGGCTGGCGTCTTTGGCGCAACCGGCGAGCGCCAGAGCAGCAAACGCCGTCGCGAGCGGCTTACGCATGAAACTCGTCCCCCCCCCGTTCCCCTTGCGAGTATGGGAGAAAGACCGCCTCCGCGCAACCGGGAATGGCAGGTGAAAGCGGATTAAACCGGACGACCCGGCACTTGGGACCATGAAAATATTAGAATGACAAAACCGCGGCTCGACCGCTGAGCCAACCCGGCTTTTCAACGACTCAATATTTTCCGGGCACCGCGTGGGCGCCGATATTCGTTCCCTGGGGATTGCCGCGGAATTGGCCGCGGGCGGTTTGCAATAAGTCACTCCGATTGGCGCAGCGTGCGCAGCGTGGCAGCGGCCGACGGGTAAGCCGGGCGCCGACGTTTGTTCGAGGCGCTATTCAATGCGGAGATGCATCAAAACAAATCGATATGGGTCGGCTGGAAACTTTGTCGCGCTGACATGCTTTGTTCGAGTCCACAGCGCATCTTCCGACGACAGCCGTGGCATTCCGTTCGCACCAAGACAAATGTAAGGCCCGCACGAGTCCAAGTCGGTGCAGAATTGTGACGCAGAGATTCGAGCCTCAAGAAAGCGTGATCGCAGTCCGGATTTATTCCGAACGCGAATTGCGATACAATCTCAACGAGTATCACCGGGAGGTGCAACAGCCGACCCGGTGCGCTTCGCTCAGCGAGGATTCCGAACGGATCGGGACGCGATTTTGAAGTTGCGGCTCGTCAGGCGGAATGGTGGTTTCCCGGAATTGCGGAAAATTCGCGGGACTCACAGCCGTCTGAAAGCGCCCAATTCAAATCCCGATCGGGCACCAAGGGAGGCGCAAGTATGTTTATTTTGTATATTGCGCTCGGCGTAGCAGGCATGGCGATCCTGGTGTTTGCAGTGAAAGTCTGCAGGATCGTTCTCGATCGAAGGTATTATGAAAATCAAGGCGTTGTGTTCATCAAGACATATCCGTTCATCGGCTCGGAAGTCGATGTGACCGATCTGATAGGTAAAAACAAAACCAGAGACTATTTGTACGTGGGTGAGAACGGCGCCGACTTCGTCGGCAGCATACGAGGCTTCGATATCCAATTATACGCCATAAAAAAAGAGACCACGGAGATTTTGATAAAGCCGTCAACCATCGGAGTCTACGTCGATAGAGATACGCCGGCATTGTATTCATTTGGACAGCTTTCTCCGTCTGCCCTCACGTTTACACCCATTAGAACGGAATTTTTTCATGACCGGAAAGCGAACATACTCAGGGGCTTTGAGATAGAAAGAATGGCCGCAATATCGCGGCGTCTGGCTCGCGATTACGGCGATAAATTTGCCGACACCAAGATTTTCGATATGAGGCCGGTTGTCGCTGATTGGACCAGAAACGTAATGGGGGAGTTCGTGTGGGGGCGTGAAGCGATGAATGCAAATGTTTCCTATAAGGATCGTCGCGGAAAGAAGCTGCAAGCACCGTTCATGTTTGCGCTCAACGAAACGTTCACAAGGCTGCGTTTCTATTCAAATCGTTTTTGGAGCAGAGTGTATTTCCCGATCGCCACCTGGCCGATCACGAGGGAAGCCAGATTGCTGCAGTATAACATAAGGCGTTTGCAGGCGCATTTGGCGCTGGCGCTCAAAAAAGAACCCGAGCGCGATACCGTATCGTACGACGTGATGAAAGCGAACGGACGGCTTGGAATCCCGGTGCAGGTCACTCGCGATGATTTGCTGACGGTGTCCATCGCC
>DAIUEQ010000236.1:0-4149 GCA_036845025.1 Xanthobacteraceae bacterium
GCGCGCCATGCGTGCGGTGTTGTCGGGCTCGGTCACGGCGAGGATGGGCAGGTTGCGCGTGCGGTCGAGCGAGCGCAATTGGCTAGCGAGCCGCAGCGCATCGAAGTTCTCAAGGTCGAGCGAAACGATGACCAGATCGTAGTTACGGTCGGCGGCATGAAACAGCGCCTGGGTCGGATCCGGCTCGACGTCGACGTCGTGCTCCGTCTTGAGCGTCGCGGCAATGCGCTCGTAGGAGCCCGGCCGGTCGTCGACAATGAGCACCGAACCATTGCGTCCGCTATCGGACACCGCATCGCGCTCCGGCGACTGGATACCGATGTCGCGCGAGGTCAAAGCCCGCATGCGCAATTCATCGGTCACGACTTTGAGGCGCGCGAGCGAGCGCACGCGCGGGATCAGCGCCATTTCCGGTATCGGCTTGGTCAAAAAATCGTCGGCGCCGGCTTCCAGTCCGCGCACGCGGTCGGACAGCTGATCGAGCGCGGTCACCATCACCACCGGAATGTGCTGGGTCGCGGGATTGCTCTTGAGCCGCCGGCAGACTTCGAAACCATCCATGTCCGGCATCATCACGTCGAGCAGGACCAGATCGCATTCGGCGCGTTCGCAGATCGCCAGCGCCTCCTGCCCGCAGCTTGCCGTGATGACGTCGAAATATTCCGCCGACAGCCGCGCTTCGAGCAGCCTCACATTCGCTGGCACATCGTCGACGACAAGGACGCGGGCGGTCATGTGCGGTCCCTCGCCGTCCTCATGGCGTGCCGAGAAAGTGACGGATGGTCTCGATGAATTTCGCCACCGAGATCGGTTTGGAGAGGTAGGCCTCGCAGCCGCCCTCGCGGATACGCTCTTCGTCGCCTTTCATGGCAAAGGCGGTGACGGCGACGACCGGAATCTTTTTCAGCTCCTGATCGTCCTTGAGCCACTTGGTCACTTCGAGGCCGGAAACTTCCGGCAGCTGGATGTCCATCAGGATCAGATCGGGGCGATGCTTGCGCGCCAGATCGAGCGCTTCGATGCCGTTGCGCGTACCGACCGTGTTGTAACCGTGGGCTTCCAACAGGTCGTGGAAGAGCTTCATATTGAGCTCGTTGTCTTCCACGATCAGGACGGTCTTAGCCATCCCCTATCTTCCTTCCCCAAAACTGGGACATGAGCCTCAAGGCCGCCGCGGGTGCCAGGGCGCGACAACGCGACAGAATCGCTTTACGCCGCCTGCGGGCAGCGCCCCGGAACCTAGTGTGGATATATTACGGAAAGGCAAATGGAACCCGATGAAGGCGCCTGCGACAGAATCTCTTGAAGCGGCAGAAACGCTTGCGATTCAGGCGCTTGCCTTCATCGCCGAGGAACCGGAGCGGCTCGGCGCCTTCCTCGCCGCCTCCGGCATCGGCCCGGACGCGATCCGCGACGCCGCGCGCGAGCCGGGCTTTCTTGGCGGCGTCCTCGACCATATGCTCGGCAATGAGAGTCTCTTGGTCGCCTTCGCCGACAGCGCCGGGCTTAATCCCACAAGCATTGCGCGGGCGCGCCGGAGCTTGGGCGGCAAGCAGTGGGAGCGTGATATTCCCTAGAGCGTCAATCGTTCAGATTGAATCGATTGACGCTCTAGTATCTTGATTGAGCATGATCTTTTCGGAAAACCGGTTTCCACTTTTCCGGATCATGCTCGAGTTGTTTAGGCACGAAGGTTGGCCGTGAGCGAAAAAGGCTTTTGCCGCGACTGCCTGACCACTGCTTCGCCGCAAAACCGGCGATGCAGCGCCTGCGGCTCGCCGCGTCTGCTCCGTCATGACGAGCTTGAAACGCTGTCGATCGCGCATGTCGATTGCGACGCGTTCTATGCCACGATCGAAAAACGCGACGACCCGTCGTTAGCCGCCGAGCCGCTCATTGTCGGCGGCGGCAAACGCGGCGTCGTCGCCACCGCCTGCTACATCGCCCGCACCTATGGCGTGAAGTCCGCCATGCCGATGTTCGAGGCGCTGCGGCTTTGCCCGCATGCCAAAGTGGTGCCGCCCAATATGGAGAAATATGTCAAGACCGGGCGCGAGGTCCGGCAGCTGATGCAGGCGCTGACCCCGCTGGTCGAACCGCTGTCGATCGACGAGGCCTTTCTCGATCTCACCGGCACCGCGCGGCTGCACAACATGTCGCCGGCCAAGGCGCTGGCGCGCTTTGCCAGTGACGTGGAGAAGAAGCTTCGCATCACCGTGTCGATCGGGCTTTCCTGCAACAAGTTTCTCGCCAAGGTCGCCTCCGATCTCGACAAGCCGCGCGGCTTTGCCGTGCTGGGGCAGAACGAGGCCAAGGCCTTCCTGGCCGAGAAACCGGTGAGCTTTATTTTCGGCGTCGGCAAAGTCAGCGCGGCGCGCTATGCGCGCGATGGCTTTCACCGCATCGCCGATCTGCAGCGCGCCGACGAGACCGATCTGATGCGCCGCTACGGCGAAGAAGGCCGCCGCCTCTATCGCCTCGCCCATGGCGAGGACACGCGCGAAGTTTCCGCCGACCGCGAGACCAAGAGCGTGTCGTCGGAGACGACGTTCGAAACCGACATTTTCGATTTCCGTGCCTTGGAGCTCATTCTGTGGAGTCTCACGGAAGAAGTCTCGACGCGGCTCAAGGCCAAGGAGCTCTCCGGCGCGACGGTGACGCTGAAACTGAAGACCGCCGACTTCAAGATCCGCACCCGCGCCCGCTCGCTCGACGCGCCGACCCAGCTGGCCCAGCGCATTTTTGCCGCGGCGCGCAGCTTGCTCGAGCCCGAATGCGACGGCACGAAATTCCGCCTGCTCGGCGTCGGCGTGAGTGCGATCGACACGGCGGATCAGGCCGACCCCGGCGATCTCATCGACGGCCGTGCGGCGCTGGCCGAACACGCCGTCGATAACGTGCGCGCGCGCTTCGGCGACGACGCGGTGGTGCGAGGCTTGGCGTTTGAGCGGCGGGAGAAGACGTAATAGTGGCCGGGTCTGTCAGTTAAGCCATTGTCGCCGCACGTGACTTTCCGGCGGAGTGGCCTTGAGCCTTGATCTGACAGATGTGCTAGTCTTTCGCTGTGGGCGTGGAGTAAACCGATACCCCGTGCAAGCCAGAACGTTCCGACCAGACGACGCCAAAGAATTGTCGGCAGAAATTGTCGAGGTGTTGCTTTGATCCGTAAGCGTTGCCGCGAGCAGTTGAAAGCCGCTCTCGTCGTCGGCGTCGTGTCCCTCGCTGCGAGCGTGACGTCGCCTGAATTGGCGCACGCCCAGGGGTTTTTTGATTTTCTCTTCGGCGGCCCGCAGCAGCCAGCGCCGCCGCCGCCGAGCACCAATTATCCGCCGCCGCCGCCTGCGGGCGTCGGGCGGGTAGCACCCGCCGCGCTCGGCCAAGAGCGGGTCACCGGGGGTGGCGAGAGCACCGGTCACGGGGTCGCGTTTTGCGTGCGGCTGTGCGACGGCCAGCATTTTCCGATGGAGAAAATGGCCAACGCAACGCCTGCGGATACCTGCCGGGCGATCTGTCCGCATGCCGGCACCAAGGTGTTTTTCGGCAGCGAAATCACCGGCGCCGTGGCCCAAGACGGCCAGCCATATACGGCGCTGCCGACCGCATTCGTTTATCGCAAGCAACTGGTGGCCAATTGCACCTGTAACGGTACGGATTCACTCGGGCTTGCGTCGTTCGATGTGAAAACCGATCCCACTTTGCGACCGGGCGACATCGTTTCGACAGGAGACGGGCTGTTGTCCTTTACCGGGAAATCCGGCCAGAGCGGGGCCTTTACGCCGATCAATCCAGCAAGTCTTCCCGTCGACATCGCCGGGCCGCAGGCACAGTCCCCGGCAAGCACGCCAGCTCCTGCCGAAGCGCAGTCCGGCGCGGCCGTGCCGCAGAACAATATGCAACAGACCAATGTCCCGCAGATGAAGCCGCACGCTCCGAACGCGCCGCCCGCCGCGAACCCTCATCCGCAAAACCGCCCGCCGCAATAGGATCGGCGGATGATCACGGGCAGAGCTTTACGGACAGGGCTTTATGGACAGGGCTTGGCATCCTTGATTTCGAGCGAACTCAGCTTCCCGGTGACAATAAAGTCGTTGTAGTCAAGCGTGAGCGCGCGCGAAATGCCGTTCTCGTAAAGCTCGAAACCGATCGAAT
>DAIUEQ010000237.1:0-4098 GCA_036845025.1 Xanthobacteraceae bacterium
AGGAACCGGGCAGCCGCGAGATGGGCCGTGAAGCCTTCATCAAGCGCGTTTGGCAATGGAAGGCGGAGTCCGGCGGTGCGATTATCGGGCAGCTCAAGCGGCTGGGCGCGTCATGCGACTGGTCGCGCGAGCGCTTCACCATGGATGAAGGGCTGTCGCGCGCGGTGATGAAGGTGTTCGTCACCTTGTATCGCGAGGGCCTGATCTACAAGGACAAGCGCCTGGTCAACTGGGACCCGGCGCTCAAGACTGCGATCTCCGATCTTGAAGTCCAGCAAGTCGAAACCAAGGGATCGCTTTGGCACATCAAATATCCCATCGAAGGCAGCGACGATTTTATCGTCGTCGCCACGACCCGGCCGGAAACAATGCTCGGCGACACCGCGGTTGCGGTGCATCCGCATAACGAACGGCTCAAACATCTGATCGGCGACTTTGCGATTTTGCCGCTGGTCGGCCGGCGCATTCCGATCATCGGCGACGACTACGCCGATCCGGAGAAAGGCACCGGCGCGGTGAAGATTACGCCGGCGCATGACTTCAACGATTTCGAGGTCGGGCGGCGGCACAATCTGCCGTTGGTCAACGTCTTCGATGAAGAAGCTCGCTTGTCGCTCAAGGGTAACGACGACTTCCTTCGCGACGCACATCCCGACGCGGCGCTCATGGCGCTGGATGGCGTTGCCGCGACCAAAGCCCGCAAGACCATTGTCGACATGCTCGAGGCCCAAGGCCTCATCGACAAAATAGAACCGACGGTGCACGCGGTGCCGCACGGCGACCGCTCGGGCGCAGTGGTCGAGCCGTTTCTGACCGATCAATGGTACGTCGACGCCAAGACGTTGGCGCAGCCCGCCATCGAGGCGGTTCGGCACGCGCGGACCAAATTCGTGCCATCGCAATGGGAAGCGACGTTCTTCAATTGGATGGAGAACATCCAGCCGTGGTGCATTTCCCGGCAAATCTGGTGGGGGCACCAGATCCCGGCATGGTATGGGCCGGACGGCAAGGTTTTCGTCGCCGAGACCGAAGACGACGCGGTCGCCGACGCGCTGGCGCACTACACCGACATCGAGGAGATCACTGTCCAAGAGGGTCACGACATCGCCGCGGACCCCGAGCGCCGCCGGGTTTTCGCCAACGATTATTTGCACCGCGACGAGGACGTGCTCGACACTTGGTTCTCCTCGGCGCTGTGGCCGTTCTCGACACTTGGTTGGCCTGACGACACGCCGGAGCTCAAGCGCTATTACCCGACCAGCGTTCTCGTCACCGGCTTCGACATCATCTTCTTCTGGGTCGCCCGCATGATGATGATGGGACTGCACTTTATGCAAAAGGAGCGCCCCGGCGCTCCGTTGGAAAAAGTAGTGCCGTTCCCGACCGTCTACATCCACGCGCTGGTGCGCGACGCGACCGGCGCGAAAATGTCGAAGTCCAAAGGCAATGTCATCGACCCGTTGGCTTTGATCGACCAATATGGCGCCGACGCGTTGCGTTTCACGCTCGCCGCCATGGCGGCGCAGGGCCGCGACATCAAGCTTTCGTCCGAGCGCATCGCCGGCTATCGCAACTTCGCCACCAAGCTGTGGAACGCGGCGCGGTTCGCTGAGATGAACGGCTGCGCGCGCGATCCGGATTTCGATCCGCGCCGCGCCAACGAGACGCTGAACCGCTGGATCGCGCACGAGGTCGCAAAAACCGAGAACGAGGTTTCCGCGGCGCTCGAAACCTACAAATTCAACGAAGCCGCGGCCGCAATTTATCGCTTCGTCTGGAACATCTATTGCGACTGGTATCTGGAATTGATCAAGCCGGTGCTCGCAGGTCCCGATAGCGCCGCTCGGCGCGAGACGCGCGCTGCTGCGGCCTGGGCGCTCGACGAGATTCTAAAACTCCTCCAACCGTTCATGCCGTTCATCACTGAGGAGCTTTGGAGCGTCACCGCCGAGCAGGGCGCTGCTCGCGAACAAATGCTCGCTTTGAGTGCTTGGCCCGAGCATGACGGACTCGAAGACCCGAAGGCTGAAGCCGAGATCGGCTGGGTGATTGATCTCATTGCTGCGGTTCGCTCAGTGCGTGCGGAAATGAATGTCAACGTCCCGCTACCGCTAGTGATGATTAGAGTTGGCGATCACGTTTGGGCGCGAGCGCAGGACTGGTCAGAATTCATAAAACGGATGGCCAAAATCTCCGATCTTCGGCGGACACCCGTTCCTGAGCAGGGAACGGTCCAATTTGTCGTAAGGGGGGAAGCGGTCGGTCTAGTTCTCTCAGGCGTGATCGATCTTGCCGCCGAGCGCGCGCGGCTGGCCAAGGAAATGGCCAAGTGCGACGCCGACATTTCGCGCGTCGACCAAAAACTCGGCAACGCCGATTTCCTCAAGCGTGCGCCGGAGGACGTCGTGGAAGGCGAACGCGAGAAACGAGAGGAGGCGCAGGCGCGCCGTGCCAAGCTCACCGAAGCGCTGGAGCGTCTCAAAGGCGCGGCCTGAGCGCACTCATTCTTTTGCCGATCTGCGAAAATCTAAGTCCGGGAAAAACCATGTGGCCGAATCTCGATCGCTTCCGACGTCACTGATCCTGTTGTGGCTTGTCGGCAACGCGCTGCGCTTGCCGATTCTGGCGGTGCCGCCGGTCATTCCGGCGCTGCGCGACGAATTGCATTTATCCGGCACGCAGATTGGAATTCTGACCGGACTTCCGGTCTTTCTCTTCGCCATCGCCGCACTCGCGGGCTCCCGGCTGATCAGCCGGGTCGGCGCCGTACCGGCGGTGATAACGGGATTAGTGATCGTCACACTCGGATCGGCGCTGCGCGGCGTCACCACCGATGTGCTTGGCCTCCTGGGCGCAACTATCGTCATGGGCGCGGGCGTCGCAGTGGTCCAGCCGGCCATGCCGGCGCTGGTCGGGCGATGGCTGCCGCGCCACATCGCGGTGGCGACCGCGATCTACACCAATGGCTTGCTGGTCGGCGAAGTGCTGCCGGTCGCGCTGTTTCCCGTTCTGTTTCCGCTGCTTGGCGATAGTTGGCGCGCCACTTTTTTCCTGTGGGCTGTTCCGGTCATTGTCATCGCGGTTGTCGTGCTGCTCGCGGCGCCCCGCGAACGGATCACGGCGGCAAGCGCTTCGCCGCGCTGGTTCCCGGATTGGCCGGCGCGTGAGGTCTGGCGCATCGGTTTGATTTTCTCGAGCGGTAGCGCGCTCTATTTCGGCAGCAACGCCTTCCTCCCCGGCTACCTGAGCCAAGCTGGCCGTCCCGATCTTGTCAGCCCGGCATTGACCGCGCTCAATCTTGGGCAAATTCCGGTTTCGCTGCTGTTGATCGCGTTCGCCAAACGGCTCGAGGGCAAACGGTGGCCGATGATGGCTTCGGGCGTGCTTTCGGTCGCCAGCATTATCGGCATCGTCGCGACGACCGGCGCGGCGACGGTGGCAAGCGCGGCGGCGCTCGGCTTTTTTGCCGGCGGCGGCTTCGCGCTTGGCCTAACGCTGCCGCCGCTGCTCAGTCCGCCACGCGAGGTGGCGCGGGTATCCGCGGCCATGTTCACCATCAGCTACGCCGGCACCATGCTGGTTTCGGTGATCGGCGGTTACGCCTGGGACCTCTCCGGTTCGGCCCGGTTCGCGTTTCTGCCGATTGCGCTGTCCGCGCTGCCCTCGATAATCTTGATCCTGACCATCAACTTCCGGCGCAAGCCGGACGGCCCCTCGCAAGGCGACTGACCATGCTCGATCTCAATAACCGGCCGGGCGGTCCGAATTTGATCGTGACCGCGAAGACTGCGCATAAGGTGCATTTCCTCGACGCGGCGACGCTGACGCTGTCGAAGACCATCGACATGCCGGGTTCGACCCACGAGCTTGCGCTGTCGCCGGATGGACGCACCGCTTACGGCTCGATCTACGGCGACGGCATTTTCATCCGGCGGGTGAATCCCGACCGCCGCATCGCCGTGATCGATTTGCCCTCGCAATCGCTCTCGCGCGTCATCGATCTTGGTGCCGTCTACGCTCCCCATGGCGTCATGATCGATGCATCGGGTGCGCTATGGTGCTCAGGCGAACTCGGGAACGCGGTTTTGGTCGTCGATC
>DAIUEQ010000238.1:0-4086 GCA_036845025.1 Xanthobacteraceae bacterium
GGCTGTCGTTCGAAGGCCTGATCACCCACGAATTCCCGCTCGACGATATCAACGCAGCGCTCGACGTCGTGCGCAGCGGCACCGCCGGCCGCGTGCTGTTGCGGATCGGCGGGGCCTGAAGGGTGCCGCGGATCGTTCGCAGCGACGATCGCATGAGGCGTTGAGATGAGCTCCGACAATCCTGTGCAGTCGAACGGCGTCGTCGACAAGACGCGACGGCTTGCTGCGCGTGGACTTCGTGTGGCGCAGCTTATCGCCGCGCGCGGCGGCGCCATGGCGGCCGATGCCCTGCGACGTAAAGCAAAGGAACTCGAAATTCGCCTGGACGGCTTGCATAAGGGGCTCGACGTCAAGCCGATCTCGGACGTCGCTTTTCCCCGGTTGGATATCGCCGCCAGCGGCAATCCGGTCAAGGAGATCATGGCGGCGTCGGAGTTCGAGGCGACCAAGGCATATTTCTTCGATAATCCGGCAGCTCCTCGCTCGCTGGTATCGTCCCAATCGCAAGCCCTGCTGTACAGTCTCATCCGCAATCTTCGTCCCGATCACGTGTTCGAAATCGGCACCTATAAGGCCGGCACCACCGAAGCGATCTGTCGTGCGCTTTACGCCAACGGCAAAGGCATCGCTCACGCGGTCGATCCGTTTCGCGGCGAGTATATTGCCGCGGTGCTCAAGCTTTGGCCGCCGGAATTATTTCGTCACGTCCAACTCCACGCCAAGGATTCCATGGCGTTCTTTGGCGATATGGAACGGCATAACATTCACCCTGCGCTGGTGTTCGTCGACGGCAACCACGACTACGAATTTGCCGCCTTCGATATCGCCTGCGGCGCCCGCGCCATCGTGCCGGGCGGCTATATTGTCGTCGACAATGTCGCCCAGCCCGGGCCGTTCTTTGCGGCGCGCGACTTCCTCGCGGCCAATCCGGATTGGTGCGAGCTTGGCACCGCGGCGACCGACTACGATCGGGACAAGGCCTTCGACCACCGCCGTTCTACGATCGTCGACACCGATTTCATGGTGCTGCGCGCGCCTGTCGTGCACGGCGTCGGCGAACGGCCGTTCAACCGCGGGCGGATCCGCTGGAATTCCCACAAAGTCATCGGGTTGCGCCTCAAGCTCGTGCCGCCGTCGCAACCGGGACAGCTCACGGCGCAGGTGGTGTTGCGCGGCTTCGGCGCGGTGCCGGCCGAGACCACCGGCGCAGCCAGCGTCCAGGTCGAGGCGGGTGCGAAGGAATTGTCGATTACGCTCACGCAGCCGGCGCAGGTCGACGGTCAGTTCGCCTATCTGACGGTCGAGCCATGGTTGATCTGGCACGGTGCCCAGCCGCTGCAGCTGCTCGCCGCGCCGGAGCCGTTTTGATCCAGGCGGCTCGGATCTTCGCCGAGGCGACAGATTGCAGTGCCGGTGGGGTCTTCTTATAAAACTTGAGACTGTCGCTCCCAGTCCGGAAGATTTCGAACGATTGACCACCAAATCGGGGGGGTGATAGAAACTTGCCACTTTGCAGCCGCGTTCAAAACGAGTGCAATGAGAACCGGAACCGCCGTTCGATTGCTCAGCCTCGCTTGGTCCGCAGTCCTGATCGGCTTGATGGCCACCGGTACATTATCGACAGCTCGTATAGGTTCGATCTCGTGGGGGCCGACGCACGACATCTGGTCGGCAGCCATCGCCATCTCGCATATCAAATTCCACCTCACGGGCGAGTTGGCTTACAAAGAGGTCGCACAGGCCATCGCCAATGAGGTCACATCGACCAAAAACGCTATTGACATCATGGACGACGCGACGCGAGAGCTGGATAACGACCCAGCTGCCGTGACGCGCGGCCTGCAGGCCGGCGCCGCAGTGCAAAGGGCGAATATCACCATCCCGGCCAACAAGAAAGGCTATCTGACGAATTGGGCCGAGGACGTCGGCTACGCGGATTTCTATGAGCTCGCCTTCCGATTGTTCGGATTCAATGCGTTCAGCACCCACTGGCTTTACTTTAGCGTGTTGCTGACCGCGTGCATTTTGTTTGTCTCCGTTTTTTTCAAAGACAACCTGGCGGTCGGCTCGCTTACCTTGTCGATTACCGCGCTGTTTCTAATCTCGTCTTCCGGGTATTTTCTCCTCAGGGAAACGCCTTCTTTTGCCGACAACAGATTTCTCTCGACTTTGGCAATCGTGCCACTGTTGCACGGCATCCACACCAGCTTGCGTCAGGCTCCGCTCACATGGCGAGAAATCGTCGTATTGGCGGCACAAATCCTGATCATGAGCTTTGCAATAGTGACCCGCGCCGCAGGAGTTTGGTGCGTTATGGCGGCCGTCGCCTGCGCCTGTGCCGTCATCGTGGTTCGACGCAGTCCGGCGGCCAAGCAGGAAACGGCCGGCGGAACGATGACCCGCCTGTTGGCACGCTTTGCATCGCCGTACGCCAGCCGCGTCGTCGCCACTGGCGCCATCGTCGCGACGGTGTTCGCTGCAGTGTTGGTGACCCGAACCGTCAGGATCGACGAACTTTATTATCGCGATTACAATTATCCGCACCACTTGGTGTGGCACTCCGCCTATATCGGGCTGCGCTGGAGTCCGGACTGGGACGCGCTACGGCCGCACTATGCCGATGTTGATCCGAACGGGGACAGCGTCGGCTTCGATCTGTTCACCCACGCCATGAAGGAACAGGGCAGGCCTCCCTTTACGGACGGCTATCTGCTCGATTATCTCCGCGCGCGGCCGTACGAGGCATTTATTCGGCACGAATACATTAATTTCCTGGCGCAATATCCGGCACTCGCGGTCAAGCTCTTTCTGTACTACAAGCCAAAGGCTATGTTCGACATCGTCGCGCGCAATGTGGCGACGATTCCCCTCATAAGCTGGCTTCTGACTTTCTGCTCGCTTTCGCTTGCGTCTTTATGCTTTGCGCTAGGCGGAACGACGGCCAGGCTCAAGGAGCTATTGATTTGCTGCGCGGTTATCTGGCTTGCCTCGCTGTTCCCTGTCATTTGGGCGTACCCGGCCGCGTTCGCGACCGCGGATCAGCTGTGGTCTTCGTTTTTTCTGCCCATGATGTTGATCAGCGCCTCAGCGCGGGCAGTCACGCGGGGTGCTTTTGTCGGCCAGGACGCAGTGGGGATCGCCGTTGAACGGCAAACACCAGTCGCACCGCCCCAAAGTCAGGCGCGAATCGAAACGACTAACCAGGCGAGATCGGTCATGCGTCAAGAAGATATCTTACAGTTTACGATCAAGACCTGCATTGTTGCGCTCGTCATATCCGCTTGCGCAATTTTCGCCGCGGATTGGATCATCAAGAGCGTGGAGGTCTCCACGGCGAACACGATCAGCACGGTCCGAGAGCAACTCTCGCCAACGGTCGGAGGCCGGCAATTCTGGATAAAACTCAAAGATCAGCTGGACAACGCCGCCGCTCCTTCCTCTGACTTGCCGCCGGAAGAAAAACAAAAGCTGTTGAATGACGTGCGCGCGATCGTGTCGCGGTGGCGTCCCTTTATCGACGCCGCGCAAGACGAATTGCGCAAGCCGGCTGGGGCACCTTCGCAAAGCGAAACCGGTCAGGCCCCGCGTTAATCCGGTTCATCGCTGGTCGATTGACACTCCAGAATTTTGGCGGAGCATGATTTTTTCAGAAACTCTATCGCTTGATCATCAAACCTTGGCCGGTCGGCAATTCCATAATCACCTGGCCGCGTTCCGCCATGAACCGATCGGTGGCCTCTTTGTGATTTTGAAAGTGCTTCCAGCCGTAATCGTCGAAAATGACGATGCCGCCCGGCGAGACGCGGTCGAGCAGGACCTCGAGCGCTGCGGTCTCGGCGCGGGGTGAATTCAGGTCCAAGTGCAGAAATGCGATCCGCTCAGGCGCGATCTCATGGAGGATATCCGGCACGACGCCTTTGGTGACGACGACGTAGTCCTTGTTGCGGAAACGATCGCGAACGTAGCCCTCGATATCTGCGGCCCGATAGTCCTTGTCGATGTGCTCGAGATATTGCGGCGCGCCGGGGAAGTCGGCCGCGGACGAATATTGCGGGGCGAAGCCGGTGAACGTGTCGTAGATGTAGA
>DAIUEQ010000239.1:0-4039 GCA_036845025.1 Xanthobacteraceae bacterium
CGCCTCTGGGAGGGCGGGCAGCTGCGCCAAGAAGCGCTCTCCGGGGTACTCGGCATGTTCGGCGAGGCGCTCGGCGCTCTCGGTGAGACGTCGATCGACATCGGTCGCGAGGACCTCGAGACCTACATTGCCGAAGCGTTCGGTCGCCAGGCATAGAGCCCGGCTGCGGCTCAGCCACCTGCTACGGCTCAAGCATCCGTCGCGGCGCCAGCGCCCTCAGCTGCTGCAACGGCGCCAGAGCGGCCGGCGCCGGTCGCAACTCTGCGTCCGGCGATCGAGGACTGACGCTTCCCCTTATTCCAGATCGAGCCGGAACGGCGTGCCTTCGGTCGCTAGAATCCCGCGGCCGATGGTTTCGATTGCGGCGACCATGCGGCCCTCGCGGCCGAGCAGCCGATCGGCTAGCGACAAGATCCTGATGTTTGGCGTGGCCGTCGGCGAGGCGAGCCGCAGCGCTTGTGCAATGCTGTCCTCGTTTCGATGCGGATTAAGCGCACAAACGCTGGCAAAGGCGCTTGCGGTCGAGCGGCTTATTCCGGCGTAACAATGCACAACGAGTGGGGCGCTGCGGTCCCATCGACGCACGAAACGCAGAAGATCGGCGACGTGCTGCTCGTCCGGCATGACGTAACCGTCAAGCGGAGAAGAGATGTCGTGTAATCGAAGCCAGAGATGGTTTTCGGCGATAATCGCCGGAGGCCGTTCAACTGCCGTCTCGTCCCCGATCAGGGAAACGACGTGCAGCGCGCCGGTCTCTTCAACGGTTTCGTGCAGGCGCGCGAGAGAGCAAACGTGAATCATAGGAGCTAGTTTCGCGGGCGAATGATTTAGCGATTTTCGCGGTGGGGATTTGACGTCTACTCACTAGTCAGAATCTTGAATCGTTCGATATAACGCGCCTCTGCGATCTCGGCTGGCCACGGCTTGAGGTAATCCCGTTCCATGGCCGCCGCAATGATCGGCGGCCGACCAAAAAACCGCCGCGCCTCGGCGGCGGTAAACCCCGCAAGCCGCGTGGCCTCCAAATATGCTGCGGACCGGTCGGATATCTTTATGAGCTGTTCCAATTCCGGAACGTTTCTTATCGGGAGCCCGAAGCGCCTGTGAATGGCCTCCAGGAGCCGCCGCTCGACCGCCTTGTAAGCATCGCCGATAACCACTTTGAACGGCGAGATCATGTCACCGATTACATATTCAGCGGAATCGTGCAGCAGCACCGCGAGCCGCCGGCTTCGGTCGAGCCGCGGCACTTGACCGCGCGCCAGCGCCTCGACCAGAAGGCAATGCTGCGCGACCGAAAAGATATGCGCCCCGCTGGTCTGTCCGTTCCAGCGCGCCACGCGTGCGAGTCCGTGGGCGATGTCCTCGATCTCGATGTCGAGAGGTGAGGGGTCCAGCAGATCAAGCCGCCGCCCAGAGAGCATCCGCTGCCAAGCGCGCGCATGCTCAAGACGAAGCGTGGCAGATTTGGCGCGATGAGTGGCGGCTGGCACGGCCTGAAGTCTACCGCACCTTGCCGCCTAGCGGCAAAGTGCGGGTCGATTTCCGGCGCGGCGTTCGGGTTACGCCGCCGCTTTCTTCCCCCACAACCGCGCGGTAGCGATATCCGCGCCCTCGCGCAGGGTCTTGAGCTTTAGCCAGACGACGTCCTCGGCGACCCATTCCCAGCCGGCGAAAGTGCCAAAACCGCAGTCGACGCCGGCAATAACCCGCTCACGATCGCCGATCGCCGCCACCGCGGTCTCGATGCGTTGTGCGACGACTTCCGGATGTTCGACCAGGTTGATCTTGGAATCGATCACGCCCGGAATAAGGATCATGTTGTCGGGGAATTTATGCTTCTTTAGCGCGGCGTATTCGTGTTGGCGGCGCGCGTTGGCGAACTCGATGGAGAGCGCGCCGACTTTGGCCTGATAGAAAGCTTGCAGCAGCGGTTCGAGCCCGATGTCGAAGATATGCGGGCCTTCCCAGTTGCCCCAGCAGATATGCAGCCGGATGCGGTCGCGCGGCAGTCCCTCGATCGCCTTGTTGATCGAAGCGATGTGCAGCTCCGTGAGCTTGACGAATTCGGCGTCGGTTTTGTCCTGGAACAAGAGAACGCGTTCCATGGCCAAGTCGGGTGCATCGAGCTGCAAAATATAGCCGGCATCGACAACTGATTTGTATTCGTAGTGAAGCTCGCGCGCGATGGCGTTGAGATAGTCCTCGTAGGTCTTGTAATGGGCGTTAAGCATCGTCGTCGCGACAATGCCCGGCGAGGGTTCGGCAAAGAACATTTCCGTGAAGGGTGGCTTGATCGCGTCGGCATGGCGCTTGAAACGCGCCAGTTCGATTTTGATCGCTTCCTTGTCGGTGTATTTGATGTCGGCGATCGCTTCCGGACAGCCGAATACCTTTCCGGTCTTCGGAAGACGCGACATGAACTTCTGGGTAAATAGCGGGAGCTGAACCCACTCCTGGCCGAACGGCCGCTTGGATTCGCCGCCAAAGCCGGTCATGCGTTTGGGCAGGTAGGTTTGAAAGCCGACGCGGCCCTGCTCGCCGTCGTTGGCGACGCTAACGCCGGCCCAGCGCTGCTTCTCCATGACATAAGCGACGCGGTCATCGATCATTTTGTCGAGTTTGGCCTTATCGACCTTCTCGCCGGCCTCATCGGCAATCAGCAAGTCGTTAAGCTCGGCACCGCGCGGCAAACTGCCGGTATGGGTCGTTAGAATGTGATCGGTGCTCTTTTTCATAGCTCCCCTCCCAAATGGAGTTTTGACCGGCTGAACGCCGATGCGCTGCTTTAATGCGAAGGCCGCATTATGCCAGCCTAGTCTTGCGCGGCGCAAGTCGAAGGGATTTTTGGGTCGGCAGTGGTGTCGAGATGAGAGTTGCCGGTCGCTTCAAATAAGCTCTGATCAGGCGAGTAGTCCTTCGCCGCCCAAACAGATGTCCCGGCCCACTGTAAAAAGGGCTGCGGCCCACGATTAATGACGTAACATTTTTGTGCGATTCCAGCGATGCCAGCGCGTGCTCAGACCTTGGCACCCGCCGCGAAAGCAGAGTATTGTTTGGCTGCACAACGTCATCTCGGCAGTTTCGGCTAATAAGCCGCGCGCCATCCCTAAATCGGGTGAAGCGAAGAGCGGACGAGATGAAAATGGGAGGAGTTTATGCTGTCACCACGCAGTCTAACGTTTGGCGTATCGACGCTCGCCTTGGCTTTGGCCGTGGCTACGTTCGGTTATGCCGACATCATGAAGGTCAAGCTACATCCTGATAAAAAGGGAACCGTCGCCGACTTCCAGCCGATGGCGAAATTCTGCGGCACCAAGCCGCTCAAAGTCGCGCTATCGGACGGTTGGGGCGGCAATTATTGGCGCCACATCCAGCGCGTCGAGTTCGAGGATGAGGCTTCGAAGTGCAAGAACATAACTGACGTCAAATACACGGACGGTGAGTTCAAGCCCGAAAAGCAGATCGCGGATATTGAGGGCCTAATCGCGCAGAAGTACGACGTAATTGTCGCCTTCCTCGACACCGGCCCTGCGATCCTGAAAGCGACGCGCGAAGCGACCCAAGCCGGCATTGCGACAATTCCGTTCTCGACCGGCGAAGCCTTCCCGGGTCTCGGCAAGGACTACATCGATCGCGTTACTGAAAGCCAGGCCGAGGTCGGCGCACAGGCCGCGGAATGGTTGGCGAAGACGCTCAATGGCAAGGGCAACATCATCATGTTCGGCGGCACGCCGGGCAATCCGATGACGGCGGCTCAAGTTACCGGTTGGAAGCCGGTTTTCGCCAAGTATCCGGGCATCAAGGTTCTGGAAGCCGAACCGGTGCCGACGATGTGGGATCCGGCGGTAGCGCAGCAAAAGACCGCGGCGCTGATTGCCAAGTACCCGCAGATCGACGGCATCTATAGCGAGACCGTCGGCCCGATCCGTGCGTTCGTCGCGGCCGGCAAACCGATCCCGGCATATGTCGGCCAGTCGCTCATGGATCTGAGCTGCATTACCGCCGAACATCCGGAAATGAAGATGATGAGCATCGA
>DAIUEQ010000240.1:0-3958 GCA_036845025.1 Xanthobacteraceae bacterium
CGCCCGACCGGCACGATGGCTTCGAATTTCATCTCGTCGGCGAGGCGGGCAAGTTCCTTGGTCGCCGGCCACGCGGCTTTGAGCAGGCCACTCATTTTCGAAATTGTGCCACCGCCGGAGAGATTGGTGGAGAACGAGCCGAGCTTCAGGGGAGAATTATTGAAGAGCGGGTTTGTTGAGGCGGATGACGGCGCGGTTTGTTGATGGGTCATTGCATTCCATACGACGCGAGCGAGACGCCGAGCCGCTTAGCGGGTTTTGCGGGGAGGGGCAAACACTGGCGCCGTCATGGCGGAGCGTGCGCTCACCTCTCCCCCGAAGTCGGATGTTTCCGACTTCGGCATTTAAGCGGGCTGAACTCGATATATCGAGTTCAGTTGGGGAAGACGGACGTTAAGCGGCGTAGCTTCCGCTTTGCGCGCATGCAGCGTGGTTGTATATTGCGGGAATGACCATTGAAGATATCGAAAAAGCTGTAGCCAAACTGCCCGAAGACCAGCTCTCCAAATTTCGGACCTGGTTCGAGAAGTTCGATGCCGCGCGTTTCGATCAAAAGATCGAGCGCGATGCACAAAACGGTAAGCTCGATAACTTGGCCGATGAGGCTATCGACGATCTTCGCAAGGGCCGCGCCCGCGAGCTATGAAGCATTTTGCGAGCCGCGGGTTTTGGGACGCCTACCAGAAACTCCCGGAACAAGTTCGCGAACTCGCTGACAAGAACTACGCTCTGCTCAAAGAAAATCCGCAACATCCGTCCTTGCGCCTCAAAAAGGTCGGGCGTTTTTGGTCCGTGCGCGTTGGCCTTCGTTATCGGGCGCTGGCCATCGATTCCGGTGACGATTTAGTCTGGTTTTGGATCGGCTCTCACGCGGAGTACGACGCACTTCTCGGCCGATAGGGTTACGCCGAGCGCCAGTGATCGGGAATTTTCTTGTTGTTGAGATGCCGGACACGGGCGACGAGAGGTCTATGGCCGTGCTTTTTCGCCCAAGTGATGGCTTCCTTCTGGGTGTCGCAGGTTTTGAGCACGTGATCTCTCTCGGTCTCAACGACGTAATCGTCGATGGGACTTCCTTTCGGCCGTCCTTTCGGCCGCGCTTCAATATAGACGTTGGCCATGACGCCCTCCCTCTTGGTTGATCGCTTCAATCACGCACGTTTTGCGTGCATTGGCAATTGGCGGTCGGAAGGTGCGCGCAGCGAGCGGAAGGTGATGGAGTAGCGCAGCGCGTCCACCGCTGGGATCGAGTGCTCCCATTGGTCGCGCGAAGGCCCGCGCATCAGATAAATCGCGCGCGGAGAAAGCATCATGGAGGCGCGCTGCCACGACGCGCCGTGCTTTCGGCGCAGGCGGAAGGTGCAGGGCGCCAGCAGCGACACGCCGATGATGTCGTCGTAATGCGGCCGGTCGCGATGCCAGCCGATGGAGACGCCTTGCTGATACTCAGTCACCAGCGCGTGCTGCAATTGGTCGGGAGCCAGTCCGGCAAAGGCGGCGGCGCGATCGCGCAGCGGCAGCAAGAAATCCGGCATCGCCTCGGCCTGTTTCAAGGCGCCGCTGTTGAAATCGTAGCGATGGCCGAACGACACGACGCGGCGCTTGCCAAGAAAGCCGTGAAACTCAAATTCCTTGAACGGTAAATCGGCAAAAGCCCGGACCAAGCGGGCTTCTTCGGCCGCGTCGATCACATCCGATGCGTAGCGGAAGCCGTCGGGCATCGGCGGCAGCGATACCGGATTTGACGACGCGGCAAAGAGTGAAAGCTGCTGGTGTTTCATGTCGCGCAAAATGGGGATGCGCCGCCGATCCCGCAAATGCGCGCACGAAGCGCAGCGTTACGCGCGCCGCATCACGCGCCAGCCGCGCCACTGACCAGGCCGGTGTGCGCGCCGGCCGATTTCGGCTTGGCTGCACCGTTGGCAGCAAGCAGGGCGCGCAGATGCTTGCGCCAGCCGATCTCAATGCCGCGATAGCTCAGGTGCGCACCGGCGAAGCATACCGCCAGCATGGCAACCAAAAGCGCGAAGGAAACGCCGATCGACAGGTCGGCATTGTCGTGCACGCCGAACCGCTCGAGGGCTTGGTCCGCGGCGTATTGGACGAAGCCGTGGATCAGATAGAGCGAGTAGGAGATTTCGCCGAGCCAAATGAAGGGCGTCACGTTGATCGCGCGCGCCACGTTCCCGGTGTTGCAGACCGCGGCGAGCACCAGCACCGGAAACAGCGCCACAATCAAAAGGTCCGGCGCGCGCAGGTGCAAGCAGAGCAGCGCGACGGCGAGGACGACGAGACCGACGGCGTCGGCGGCGAACCAGTCGCTCCACAAGCGCGCGCGATAGGCGGAATAGATCAACGTGCCGAGCAGGAACTCGGGCAGGCAGCGCAACAGCACCAGCGGCCCGCCCCATTGATTGAAATCGCCGCCGCTCAAATAGGCGAACAACGACAGCGCGGCACAGACGGCAGCCAGCACCACAAGCTTGGCGCGTCCGCTCGCCCGCCAAACCATCGGCAGAATCAGCGGGAACGCCAGATACGCCATGAACTCGACGCTGATCGACCACGACGGGTAATTCCAGGACAGATGCTCGGCGCTCAAGCCTTGCAGCATGAAGAGATTGGCAATCGCGGCGGCCCACGAGCGGGTGCCAGTCAGCGGAATGCCTTCCGCAGTGCCGGTCGAGGCGTAAGCGAGGAGTTGCACCAAGAGCGCGGTCGCAACGAAAAGCAGCAGCACCACGACATGCAGCGGATAAAGCCGCGCCACCCGGGCGACCAGGAAGCTACGGTAATTCTCTCTCACGCTCTCGCAAAACGCCCGATAGTAAACGTGCGTCATCACGAAGCCGGACAGCATGAAAAACAAATCGACCGCGAGATAACCCTTGCCGATCAGCGAAGAGTGGCCGGTCATGTCGAGGCGCGGAAAATAAAGCGCCGTGTAATGGAACAATACGACCCAAAGCGCCGCGAGACCGCGCAGCGCAGTTAGCGAAGGAAGCTGCGAAACCGCTGATTGCGGCCGGTTTGTGGGCGAGCGTGAATACATGCGCAATCGGCATCAGTCGGCATGAACATGACCTGGAAAATCGCCCACAAGGGCGCACCAGAAGCGAAAATGCGTGACGTTCGCCACGCACACAGCTTCAACAAATAGTCCGGCGATGGGTTCCCGGCGCGGCCGCATTCATGAAGCGGCGCATTTGCGGAAAATTTTTACCGGAAGATTGCGAGATTAGCGGCGGAGCGAACTCATTGGCCGCTTAGGGCGCCCGCCGTCAACTGGGCCGGAATGGTATGGACGACTTTGTAGCCGCCTTGTTTGAGTTCCTTAAGCACAGCCGGCAATGCTTCCGCGGTGCGCGGCTGCACGTCGTGCATGAGGATGATGCCTTTGCGCGCCCGCGCCAAGCCGTCGAAAATGCGCGTGCGCACATTCTCCGCCGAGTCGTTGCGCCAGTCCTCGGAATCCACATCGATGCTCCACAGCATCAATTTCCGCGCGCGCAAATACGCATCGATCGCCGGATTGGTCACGAGATAGGGCGCGCGAAAGAATGGCGCGACGCCGGCCTCGCCATCGAGCGCGGCCGCCGCGGCGGCGATGCCGTCGTTGATCTCGGCTTCGGCCTCTTGCGGCTTGAGCTTGGCCAAATCCGGATGGCTCTGGGTGTGGGTGCCGACGGTGTGGCCTTCGCGCGCCTCGCGGCGCACCAGCGCCGGCGCTTGCACAGCGTGCTCACCGACCAGAAAGAAGTTGGCCTTGACGCATTCGGCCGCCAGCGCATCGAGTACTTTGCCGGTGGTCTCGGGCGAGGGGCCATCGTCGAAGGTCAGCACCACTTCGTGATCGCCGAGCGGCAGCGTCTGCGCGAACTGGAACGTGCCGACCCGCGGCAACGTCCACGGCTCGACCGCGATGGTGCGTTCGGTGCCAAGGACATGCGGATTGTCC
>DAIUEQ010000241.1:0-3525 GCA_036845025.1 Xanthobacteraceae bacterium
CGCACATGGTGGCGATGGCGACGTATTCGCCGAGCATGAACATCATGTACGGCGTGGAGCCGTATTCGACCATGTAACCGGCCACCAGTTCCGATTCCGCCTCGACAAGGTCGAACGGCGGCCGGTTGGTCTCGGCGAGCGCCGAAACGAAAAAAACGACGAACATCGGCAACAGCGGCAACCAGTACCAGCCCAGCAAACCCCACGCGCTGTTTTGCGCTTCGACAATGGCCGAAAGGTTGAGCGACCCGACGCAGAGCAGCACGGTGATAAACACGAAGCCGATGGACACCTCGTACGACACCATTTGCGCCGCCGAGCGCAGCGCCGCCAGAAACGGATATTTGGAGTTCGATGACCAGCCGGCCATGATCACCCCGTAGACCATGAGCGAGGAGATCGCGAAGATGTAGAGCACACCGACATTGATGTTGGCGATCACCACGCCGGCGCTCATCGGGATCACCGCCCAGGCGGCGAGCGCCAGCGTGCAGGTGACGAGCGGCGCGAGTAGAAAGACGCCCTTGTTGGCACCGGCCGGAATGACCGGCTCCTTCAGCACGAATTTGAGAAGATCGGCGAACGATTGGAGCAATCCCCACGGCCCGACGACATTCGGGCCGCGTCTGATCTGCACCGCCGCCCAGATTTTGCGATCAGCGTAGAGCACGTAAGCGATGGCGATAAGCAGGATGACGAGCAACAGCACGCTCTCGGCCACCATGATGACCAGCGGCCAAATGTAGTCGGACCAGAACTCGTTCATGCCATCGGTCCTACTGCGCCGCGGCCGCCGCCGCGCGTCCGTGCGCGATCGCGGAACATTCCGCCATCACCGCGGAGCACCGCGCGATGGGATTGGTGAAATAGAAGTCGCCGATGCGCGAGACAAAGGGGGCCTTGTCGGGCGTGCCGCCGAGTGCCGCAAGCCTTTGGATGTCGGCGGCATCCCCCGACGCGATTTGTCCAATTTTCATGAAATGCGGATGCGCCTGATAAAGCGCGCGGCGTAACGCGGCAAGCGAATCGTAGGGGAGCCTTTTCCCCAGCACATCAGACAATGCGCGCAGGATCGCCCAATCTTCGCGCGCGTCTCCCGGCGGAAACGCCGCACGCGCCGCCATCTGCACGCGGCCTTCGGTATTCACATAGGTCGCCGATTTTTCCGGATAGGCCGCGGCGGGCAGCACCACGTCGGCGCGTGCCGCGCCACGATCGCCGTGCGTGCCGACGTAGATAACGAAAGCGCCCGGCGCCACGTCGATTTCGTCAACGCCGAGCAGAAAGACGATATCGAGAGCGCCGGCTTGCGCCATTTGCAGCGCGGTCAAGCCGCCCTCGCCCGGCACGAAATTAAGATCAAGCGCGCCGGCGCGCGACGCCGCGTTGTGCAGAACGCTAAACCCGTTCCAGCCGTCCTTCACCGCGCCCAGTTCGATCGCGGCCTTCGCGGCAAGCGAGGCGACCGCCGCGCCGTCCTTGCGCGCAAAGGCCCCGGCACCGACCAAAATCATCGGCCGCTCCGCTTTCTTCATCGACTCGGCGAAACTGTGCCGTCCAATGTCGGCAAGAGTTTCCGGCCCAGCGCCGATATAGTCGTACGGGTAGGTCAGCGGCGGCTTGGCGCCAATCAGTCCAATCGGGAAGCTCTTTGCGTTGCGCCAGCGCTTGCGGATGCGCGCATTGAGCACGGCGGCTTCACTGCGCGGATTAGCGCCGACAATGAGGAGCGCGTCCGCCGTATCAAGGCCAGCGATAGTTGAATTGAACAAGTAGCTGGCGCGGCCCCATTTCGGATCGAGTGCCGAACCGTCCTGGCGGCAATCGAGATTGGCTACCCCAAGCCGCGACATCAGGTCCTTGAGCGCGAAAGTTTCCTCGACCGCGGCGAGGTCGCCGACCAGCGCGCCAATCCGCTTCGGGTCCGTGGGCTTCACTTTGCGAGCAATAGCCGCGAACGCTTCACTCCACGAAGCTTCGCGTAACCGCGCACCCTCGCGCAAATAGGGCCGGTCGAGCCGCTGTGAGCGCAGACCATCCGCCACGTGGCGCGTCTTGTCGGAAATCCATTCCTCGTTCACGTCGTCATTGACGCGCGGCAGGATGCGCATGACCTCGCGGCCGCGGGTATCGATGCGGATGGCGGAGCCGAGCGCGTCCATCACGTCGATCGACTCGGTCTTGTTGAGCTCCCACGGACGGGCGGCGAATTCATAAGGCTTTGAGGTCAGCGCTCCGACCGGACAGAGATCCACGACGTTGCCCTGCAATTCGGACGTCATCGCCTCTTCGAGGTAAGTGGTGATTTCCATGTCCTCGCCGCGGCCAATGGCGCCGAGTTCGGGCACGCCGGCGACTTCGGTGGCGAAACGGACGCAACGCGTGCACTGGATGCAGCGATTCATCGAGGTCTTGACCAGCGCGCCCAGATATTTGTCCTCGACGGCGCGCTTGTTCTCGCGGAAGCGGCTTTGATCGACGCCGTAAGCCATGGCCTGATCTTGCAGGTCGCATTCCCCGCCTTGGTCGCAGATCGGACAATCGAGCGGGTGATTGATGAGCAGGAATTCCATCACGCCTTCGCGCGCCTTGCGCACCATCGGCGATCGGGTCTTGATTTCGGGCGGTTCGCCCTTCGGTCCGGGCCGGCAATCGCGCACGCCCCAAGCGCAGCTCGCCACCGGCTTCGGGGAGCCAGCAAGCTCGACCAGGCACATCCGGCAATTGCCCGCGATCGACAGCCGCTCCTGATAGCAGAAGCGCGGAATCTCGGCGCCCGCGGCTTCGCACGCCTGAAGCAGCGTGTACTCCGCCGGTACGTCGATCTCTTTGCCGTCGACAATGAGCTTGGTCATCTACAGTCCGCTGCCTTTTAATCCTCTCAAAGGCGAATCGCGTCGAGCGCTGCCGCCGCTTCCGGCACCGGCGGATCGAGCACGCCTTCGACATCGGGATTAGCCGTGTATTCGTCGATACGGCGCTCGATCTCCGGACGAAAATGCCGCAACAGGCCTTGCACCGGCCATGCGGCGCCGTCGCCGAACGCACAGATGGTGTGACCTTCGATCTGCGTGGTCACTTCCCAGAGCATATCGATCTCGCGTTTGAAGGCGTTGCCTTCCGCCATGCGGTTAAGCACACGCCACATCCAACCCATGCCCTCACGGCAGGGCGTGCATTGGCCACAGCTCTCGTGCTTGTAGAAATAGGAAATGCGCGCCATGGCGCGCACGATATCGGCGCTCTTGTCCATGACGATGACAGCAGCCGTACCGAGCGCAGATTTCTTTTCCCGGCAGCCGTCGAAATCCATCAACAACGTGTCGGCCTGATCCGGCCCCGCCGGAATGAGTGGCATCGATGAGCCGCCGGGGATGACCGCAAGCAAGTTATTCCAACCACCGCGCACGCCGCCAGCGTGACGATCGATCAGTTCGCGCAGCGGAATGCCCATGTTTTCTTCAACGTTACACGGCCGCTCAACGTGACCGGAAATGCAATACAGCTTGGTGCCGGTATTATTCT
>DAIUEQ010000242.1:0-1428 GCA_036845025.1 Xanthobacteraceae bacterium
TCATCGAGGCCAAGGTCATCCAATAGGTTATGTCGCGCCGTTGGGCCGCGTCGAAACTCGCAAGCGCAATCAGGGATCGGCCGGTATCTCCCTGAATAATCGGATCGAGGTTGACGAGAAGACGGACGACTTCCGCAATCACCCACATGCCGATCGCGAACTCGCCGCCGCGAAGCCGCAGAACGATCGCCGAAATGGGTAGCGAGAATACCCCCGCCAGCAGTGCGGCGAGAACGAGCGCTAGATAAGGCTCGACGCCCCACTCGGAAAGCCTGATGGCGAGATAGCCGCCAAGCCCAAAGAACGCTTGCTGCCCGGCGGAGATCATTCCGCCGTAGCCGGCCAACGCGTTCCACATCACCGCGAGGCAGACATAGATGAAAAGGACCGTCAGCCTGTCCAGAATGTTTTCGGACAAGAAAGCTGGGCCGGCTGCGAGCAGCACGAACAGAACGGCGACAACGATCGCGACGCCGATCGACAAATTGGTCCAGCGTTGGATGGAAATGCGGGGGTCAGCAGTCATGTACTACCACCCGAACCTTGATTTGAGGAAACCGCGAAAGGCGTGCCGCGAGATATAAAGCCGGCCGACCAGCACCAAAAGGAACACGCCATGACCTGCGAGCAAGAATCCTTGCGGGTGGATATGGGCGCCCAGGGTTTGCGCAAGGCCGAGGATGATGCCGCCGGCCAATGTACCCCACAAACTGCCGGTACCGCCTATGACACCAGCCTCGAACCCGAAAATCAGCTGTAACGAACCGGAATAAGGATCGAAGTTCGTTCGCAGCGCCAGAAACAAGCCGGCAAGACCAACGGTAACAAGCGCAATCGACGCAGCCACGGCGTTGACAAAACGGGAGTTGACGCCGACGAGCTCAACGGTGTCCGGATCCTCTGCCGTGGCGCGAATTTGGCGCCCGAGCGGAGTGTAGGTGAGGAATAACTGCAGGCCACCCAACAACAGAATGGCAGCGGCGAAAGTGAGCACCGCCAATTCCCCGATATAGGATCCTCCGCCGAGGTCGAAACTGTCGTAAGCGAGCGACCCCACATACGGCGCGAGCGATCTGATGTCGGCGCCGAAGCATTCGAACAAGACGTTTTCGATAACGATTGCCAATCCGAAAGTGCTGAGAATAGGGATCAGCTCGCCGGATCGCGCGCTGCGCTCCAGAATGCCGCGCTGGAGTAGCCAGCCGAGGCCTCCCATCACCGGCAGCACAACAATCAGCGCCAGAAACGGATCGTACTCGAACCGATCGGCGATGATCCAAAGTCCGAACGCCGCAACGACCGCGAGACTGCCGTGCGCCAGATTGATGATCCTCATGACGCCGAACATGAAAGACAGGCCGCACGCGATCATGGCGTAGTAACCGCCGAGCAGCACGCCTTCGAGCAGGGCGGTGATAAAACTCATGT
>DAIUEQ010000242.1:1528-3490 GCA_036845025.1 Xanthobacteraceae bacterium
AGCGCGCGTCCGATCGCGGTCGCCTGCTGCTCGCCGCCCGACAGTGTGCCGCACCGCGCGTTACGCCGCGGCTTGAGCATTGGAAAAGTTTCCATGACGCGATCGACCGTCCACTCGCCTTTGCGGCCGCTGGCGCGCGCAATCTGCAAATTCTCCTCGACGGTCATCGCCGCAAACAGGCGGCGACCCTCCGGCACCAGCGCAATTCCCATGGCGACACGTTGGTAGGTCGGCATTCTGGTAATGTCGGTGCCATCGAGACGGATTTGACCATTCGACGGACGATGCGATCCAGCTATTCCGCGAAGCAGCGTGGTCTTGCCGGCACCATTTGCGCCGATCAAGGCAACCGTTTCTCCCTGCTCGACTTGAAAGCTCACCTCGCGGACCGCCTGCAGCAGTCCGTGACGAATATCCAAAGCGCTGATCGAGAGGAGGCTCATTCGATGCCGCCTCCCAAGTAGGCTTCGATCACGGTGCGATCTGACATGACGGTCTGCGGGTCGCCGTCGGCGAGAATCGTGCCCGCATTCATGCAAACCAGCCGCTCGGCAACTTGCAGGAGAACGTGAACGATATGCTCGATCCACACGATGGCGATGTCGCGTTGGCGTAACGTGCGGATGGTTTCCACCAACTCTGAGGCCTCGGCGTCAGTCAGGCCGCCGCCGATCTCGTCCAGCAAGAGCACGACCGGATTGGTGGCGACGGCGCGCGCAAGTTCCAAGCGCTTGCGGTCAAGAAGGCCCAGCGTCTCCGCTCGGCGATTGGCGAGTTGCAGCATGCCGCAAAGCTTCAGTGAGTCGATGCAGCGGTCGTATGCTTGGCTGCGCTGAAAGCCTCCGCCATTTGCCGCTGCGACGAACAGGTTCTCGAAAACCGTCATTCCGCCGAACGGCCGTGGAATTTGATGTGACCTCGCAATCCCTCTGCGGCAGCGATCCTCGACCGGAAGGTCGGTAACGTCCTCACCGCGAAACGACACTGTGCCAGCGCTGGGCTGATAGGCGCCGGCGAGAATATTGAGCAAAGTCGTCTTGCCAGCCCCGTTGGGGCCGACGATGCCAACTGCTTCGCGTTCGCCGACGGCGAAGTTGACCGCGCTCAAGACGACCAGGGCGTCGAAACGCTTGTCGACCGACGTCGCTGACAGAATGGGTAGACGCGACTCTGGAGCCACTTTTTCTTAATCCCCCCGAAGCGACCTCAAACTACGCGGCGTTATGACCGCCGTCTCTTCGTTTCCGAACTACCGAATTGAATGAGAGGATTAAGATCAGCGCGTCTTGCCTCACGGTCGCATCTCACGAGGAGCCTTGCTGGAGATATACCAAACGCTTATGAACATTATCCGAAATAGAATGCGCGTCAACAATGAGTGTTATTCTAAATCGTCGCGCTTATCGAGAATGTTGAGAAGTTAGCCCTAGCCAGTCACGTCTTAGCACATCAACGGCGTTTCGTAGGGGAGGAGAGATGAAAATCGAAGCTGCGGTAGCTCGCGCTATGTCCGCTCCGTTGCACTTTGAAAATCTGGATCTCGAGGAGCCGCGGCACGACGAGGTCCGCGTTCGGATAATCGCGACCGGGGTGTGCCACACCGACATGGCGATCCGCGATCAAATCATCGTACCGATGCCGCAGCCGATTGTTCTCGGCCACGAAGGTGCCGGCATTGTCGAGACGGTCGGCGAAAGCGTCGGCAAGGTGAAAGCCGGCGATCGAGTGATCATCAGCGGAGATTCGTGCGGTAAATGCCCGAGCTGCCAAGTCGGCCTGCCTTCTTATTGCTACGAGTTCTTTCAACGCAATTTTAGCGGCGGCCGGCCCGACGGAACGACCCCGCTCTCGGCCGGCGGCGAAAAGGTGCACACGTTCATGGGGCAGGGGTCCTTTGCGACGCACGTCGTGTGCCATGACCGCAACATCATCAAAGTAGCGGACGACGCGCCGCTCGAGTTG
>DAIUEQ010000243.1:0-3387 GCA_036845025.1 Xanthobacteraceae bacterium
GCGGTATTCCGTTATCGTCGAGATGATCGAAAACTCCGAATTCCAGTCCCAACATTACCTCCCGATTTTTGCGTCCGCCGTGTCGTCGTTAGACTTGCCGCTCGCGCTCGGTCCAGAATGGTTTGCGTAGCTCGCGCTTGAGAATCTTGCCGGTCGGCGTGCGTGGCAGCGCGTCGACGAAATCGATTGTTCGCGGCGCCTTGTAATGGGCTATCCGCTCCCGCGCGAAGCCGATCAATTCCTCTGAACTCGCCTCCGCGCCTGGCCGCTTGACGACAATTGCCTTGACTGCCTCGCCCCATTTGTCGTCGGGGACGCCGATCACCGCGACATCGGCGACGGCTGGGTGACCGAACAGCGTGTTCTCGACTTCGGCGGGATAAATGTTCTCGCCGCCCGAGATGATCATGTCCTTCACGCGGTCATAGATATAGATGTATCCGTCGGCATCGAGGTAACCGGCATCGCCGGTGAAGAACCAGGCGTTGCGGATAGCGCGGTTGGTCTCCTCGGGCCGGTTCCAATAGCCCAGCATTGTCTGCGGCGACCGGGTGACGATTTCGCCGACATCGCCGACGGCCACGTCCTTGCCAGCCTGGTCGACCACGCGCATTTCAATGCCTGGCATCGGCTTGCCGCACGATTTCAGGCGCTCGGCGCGATCCCCGCTGTGATCCTCAGGCGGCAGGTAGGTGATGGCGCCGGTAGTTTCGGTCAATCCGTAAACTTGTGCCAGCTCGCAACCCAAGGCCTTGCGCGAGTTGCGCACCAGATCGACCGGCGCAGGCGACGCGCCATAAACGATCAATTCAAGCGAAGAAAAATCGGTTTTGGCGCATTGCGGATTTTGCAACAAGAAAAGAAGCAATGCCGGTACGACAAATGCTTTGGTTATTTTTTGCTCCGGTATGACGCGGAGAATGACGGCGGGGTCGGCGTCGCGGAGCAGCACCGTCGGGACGCCGCGATACAACCCGATCAGCGCCCAGCCGCTGCCGCCGATATGGAACAACGGCATGCAGACGAGATTGACGTCGTTTTCGTGCCAGGCGCCGAAAGACGAAAGCGCGACACCGGTCAGATAGAGCAGTCCCGTGTGGCTGAGCTGCGCGCCCTTGGGATGGCCGGTGGTGCCGCTGGTGTACATCTGAATGGCGCAGTTTTCGGCCGCAATCGGCAGCGCCGGGTCACGCGCAGGCTGCGCCCCGAGCCATTGTGTGTAGTCCGTCCAGGAAGTGTGTCCGCCGTCGAGCGCGATGATGCGGCGAACCGATTTCAGATCGTGCTGCACTTTTTCGACCAGAGAATAGAAGTCGGCGCCGACAAACAAAAGCTCGGCGCCGGCATCATCGATGACGAAAGCTGCTTCGGCAGGCGCAAGCCGGAAATTGACCGGCACCAGAACCGCGTCCACTTTCGCCCCGCCGAACCAAAGATGAAAAAAAGCCGGTGCGTTTTTGGACAGGATCGCGATGCGCGCTTGCGGCTTTAATCCCTCCGCGACCAAGCCGTTCGCGACCTGGTTGGCGCTGCGGTCAAGCTCGCCAAATGTCATGTCCCGGCCCTCGTAATGGATGGCGGTGCGGTCCGGTCGAGTGCGGGCATGATGGCGGGTGATGTCGCCGATCGTGGCTATGGTCGTGCCGCTTTCGGCCTCGCGCATGACCTTTCCTCCCCGCGAAGTTTTTGACGTTGCGCGCCGTGATCGCAGCGCGCCCTGTTATTTGCCGGGATGGTAGGCAGTTTTGGAAGCCGCTGGAAGGCCGAATGCGGTCGCCCGCTTCGCGGCTGCGCCGGCGCCTCGGTTTTGCGGTTTATCTCCATTCAATCCGCGCAGCGGTCAGTTGCTTCTCGGTCAACGGACCAATCGCGACGTTCGCTTTCAGGTCGGGCCTCAGATTGCCGAACAGTGCGAGATCGGGCGCCGGTATCACTAGCCACGCCGGTGGCGAGATAGCGCCAAGGGCGCTCATTTCCAGGCGCTGCAACGGGATTTTCGCGTAGAACAGAACGTCAGTGTCGAGCCACACGCCGTAGGCCGGAGCCGGCGCAGCACGGATTGTTCGCCCGATGGCTTCACCGGCAAGACGTGTTTCGCCGAAGCGATCCGCGAACAGCGGCATGATCACGACGACGAGCAGCACTTGGTACACGACCAACAGAGACAGCACGATCGCCATAATGCGCCGCGCCACCGCATAACGCGAATTGCCCATTGCGTCCCAGCCGATGCCGCCAAGAACGGCAATCGATGGCGCTATCGGCATGGCGTAACGCGAGGTGAAGCCAGGCCACAGCACCAATATCGCCGTGCAAACACCCGAATAGAGCACGAATGGTGCGACGATCGCGGGCACGCTACGCGGATCGACGGATCGTTTCCACGGCCAGGGAATGAACAGCATCATGACGGACGCCGGCAGGAGCTCGATAAAAAGACTGCCGGTATTGCGGGTGTTCCGCGCGAGATAATCGAGAAACGCCGGCCGGTACAGGAACCTGCCGTAACCGAGCCACGTGTCTTCGTACCCTGGCTGATAAACCGCGGCGATCCAGCCGGCGAAAGCCGCCGCGGGCAAGATCATGCACAGTACCCAGCCGGGCGCGTCGCGCCATCGGCGCTCAAGTAGTAAATAGGCCGCCGTTCCCAAACCGAAGAAGGCGGCGGGCTGCGGTCCTTTCACCAACGCGAGCGCGGCGAGCAGAAGCCCGCAAGCGCACCAACGCCACAACGCCACCTTGCCCAGAGCCGTGCCGTCCCACCAAACCACCAACGCGGCGAACGACAGAAGAGTGAGGATGGTGTCCGGCTCGGACACCGTCAATTTCTGCAAGAGCAGCGGACAGAACAAAAATGAAAGAGCAGCGAACAATGAGGCCGCCGGACTGGCGTAACGGCGGGTGACCCGGTGCACGAGGAGTGCGGTGATCAGCACCGAGAGCATCACCGGAAGCCGGGCCGACCATTCGTTGACGCCACCGGTGACGAGCGCCGCGCCAGCAATCAGCCAACTCAAGAGCGAAGGCTTGTCGTGCCAGAGGACCCCGTAGACGATCGGCTGCAGAAAATGGCCGTGGGCGAGCACATCTTTGGCGATTTCGGCGTTGGTGCCTTCTTCGTAGATGAACGAGCGCACCGTCAGGTTGGGAAGCGTGGCGCAAGCCCACAACAGAATAATCAATACAGGGACGACGCCTGGCCGCTGCAAATGAGCGGCCAGTTGCGCAAGCGTGTCGCCGAGGGAGCGACGAAAGCCCGTCGAAGACTGACTGGGCGGCGCGCTTGCTGAAGGCGTGACCGTTTCGAGGGTCAAAGCCGATAAACCCTCTTCGCCGTATCGTGGAGCACGGCACGGCTCGTTGTCTCACCCAACTGTGCAAGCGCAT
>DAIUEQ010000244.1:0-3311 GCA_036845025.1 Xanthobacteraceae bacterium
GAACGAGCGAAGAGAGATTGATGTCCGGCCCAAACAAAACCAAGCCAGGCGTGGATAAAGCGCTCCTGATCAAGGATGCGGCGAAGCTTCTACCCGAGCCGTCACGGCGATTTTTCATGCGCGGCGCCGCGAGCCTCGGCGCGCTGGCCATGCTCAGCGGCTGTGAGATTATCGACGGTGACACCTCGGAAAACGTGCTGCGCGCCATTTCGGAGTTCAACGACGGCGCTCAGGCGCTGCTGTTCGATCCTAACACGCTGGCGCCGGAATATCCGGAAAGCATGATCACCCGGCCGTTTCCGTTCAATGCCTATTACGGCGTGGACGACGCCCCCGACGTCGACGGCGACAAGTGGCAGCTCGAGATCGGCGGCCGCGTTGACAATAAAAAGCCGTGGACGTTGGCGGAGCTCAACAAGCTGCCGCAAGTTTCGCAAATTACCCGCCACGTCTGCGTCGAAGGCTGGAGTGCCATCGGATCGTGGCAGGGCGTGAGGCTCTCCGACTTCCTCAAGCTGATCGGCGCTGACACGCGTTCCAAATATGTCTGGTTTCAATGCGCCGAGGGCTACTCGAACACCATCGATATGCCGACCGCGCTGCATCCGCAAACGCAGTTGACTCTCCAGTTCGATCACAAGGTCTTGCCGCGGGCTTATGGGTTCCCAGTCAAGATCCGTATTCCCACCAAGCTCGGTTTCAAAAATCCGAAATACGTCACCGCCATGTGGGTGCAGAATAACGATGCTGGCGGCTATTGGGAAAACCAGGGCTACAACTGGTTCAGTGGCCTCTGAAGGCTTAAGCGCGCAGAAGCAAAGCCGTTCGGCGCGGCGGCGTAACCCGGCCCATCTTACTTTATGTAACCATGTGCCCGGAGCGTCTTGTCGAACGCGTCGCCCATTTGCTGCTGAATGCTCGGCAGGCGCGGCATCAGCGACGCGGCAAATTCTCCGGTGACCATCGGCATTTCGACCAGCGTCTTGACGCCGGTCGGCGTACGGTAGAACGCGGTAAGGTCCTTGAGCTCCGAAGCGGTGAAGTGCCGTGCGTATATCGCCGGCGCACCCTTCATCGCGTCCGCGAGAACGTTGAGCTGAATACTGTCGAACTCTTTGCGCAGGTCAGAAAGCGTCGCATCGTCGATGCCTTGCCCGCGCGCCTTCTGCTCAATCGCCGGCCAGAACGCATTGGTCAGCATCGCGGCAAGCTGCTTGGTCATGTCCGCTGAAAGAATCGACAACAGTTCGCTCGCCGCCTGCAACGCCTCGGGCGAGGGAGTTTCCTCCGGCGCATTCCCGCTTAATCCGATCAGCAGCAACAGCGCAACGAGGGGGCGCAACAGTCGCATAGGAAGACCTCTTACTAGTGTCCCGATTCCGAAGTTCGCATGTCCAGGCGGCGGTCCCATGTGCGAACTTCGGAATCAAAGGGACACTAGCAAACTTATTGATCTAGTGTGGCTTTGGTTCAGAAGTCCGCATGACACGGTGGCGGCACGAATGATGCGGACTTCCGAACCGCCACACTAGTGCGTACCGGAATTTGGTTTCGAAGGTTCCCGCTTTCCCTTGCGCGCATCATGCGGTAGCAATTTGCCGACATTGTTTACAAGGCGAAATTCATGCCCACGCATAAACTCCTTCTTCTCGCCGGCGACGGCATCGGTCCCGAAGTCATGGCCGAGGTCAAGCGGCTTCTGGCTTATTTCGCCAAGGCCGGTATCGCCAAGTTTGAAGTCGACGAAGCGCTGGTCGGCGGCGGCTGCTATGACGCGCACAAGGTGTCGATTACCGAAGAGACCATGGCGAAGGCGCATGCCGCCGACGCGGTCATTTTCGGCGCGGTCGGCGGTCCGAAATGGGACAATGTCGGCTACGATGTGCGGCCTGAGGCGGGCCTTCTGCGGTTGCGCAAGGACTTGGGCCTGTTCGCCAACATCCGCCCCGCCATCTGTTATCCGGCGCTTGCCGATTCCTCGAGCCTTAAGCGCGAAGCCGTCGACGGCCTCGATATCATTATTCTGCGCGAACTCACCGGTGGCGTGTATTTCGGCGAACCCAAGACCATCACCGACCTCGGCAATGGGCAAAAGCGCGCGATCGACACGCAAGTCTACGACACCTACGAGATCGAGCGCATTGCCCGCGTCGGTTTTGAGCTCGCCCGCAAGCGGCGCAACAAAGTCACGTCGATGGAAAAGCGCAACGTCATGAAGACCGGCGTGCTGTGGCGCGAGGTTGTCGCTGACCTGCATGCTCGCGACTACAAGGATGTGACGCTTGAACACATGCTGGCCGATGCCGGCGGCATGCAGCTCGTGCGTTGGCCGAAACAGTTCGACGTCATCGTCACCGACAATTTGTTTGGCGATATGCTCTCGGACATTGCCGCGATGCTCACGGGTTCGCTTGGCATGCTGCCGTCGGCTTCGCTCGGTGAGGTCGATGCCAAGACCAAGCGGCGCAAGGCGTTGTACGAGCCAGTGCATGGGTCGGCGCCCGACATCGCCGGAAAGGGTATTGCCAACCCGATCGCGATGCTCGCGTCGTTCGCAATGGCGCTGCGCTATTCGTTCAACATGGGGAAAGAAGCCGACCGCATCGACGAGGCGATCGCCGCCGCGCTCGCCAAGGGGCTGCGCACCGCCGACATCAAATCCGACGGCGCCAAAGTCGTCAGCACCTCGGAAATGGGCGAAGCGATTATCGGCGAACTCGAGAGCCTGTCGGCCTAGAGGCCGGGCGCGAGCAACGCGCCGTCAGTACGGGTTCGGATAGCTAGTGAATCCGGGCAGCAGAAACGGTTGCGCCAGAGGCAAGCTGCCAACACCCGCCGTGTCGGGTCCGAAATACCAATAGGGCTGTCCGGGGTCACCGCCGGGCGGGAATGCGTAGTCGAGGTGACTGGGATAGCCCACCGGCACTTCCGTTCCCGGATCGAGATAGGACCGGCGCGGCACGGTGATGATGGTCGTAGTGCCATCCGCGTTATGGATGATGGTGCGCGTCGGTTGGATGACCGTACCGGCGGCCGAGCGTTGCACGTAGGCCCGGTTTCGGTGCGGCGTCTGCGCGGCGGCGGCCGAGGCCAGCGCCGCAATGATGCCAATCGCCGCAATCCCAACGACCATTCCGCGCATGGTGCCTCGCATAGCCATTCCAACAGCCGCCAGTGTACCCGGCTTTCGTCCGGCACGATAGCGAATTGCCGAAACCAGTGGAGCGGATTTGGCATTCGCTACCAACCTTGCCACAAACTGGTGAAGCGAATGTCAAATCCAAAGCTCCACTCGCACTTATATTTGCCAG
>DAIUEQ010000245.1:0-3147 GCA_036845025.1 Xanthobacteraceae bacterium
TCACGTGGTTCATGGCGATGATGGCGTTGTCGCCGGCCTTGGCGACGTTCTCCAGGCCGGTGACTTCGAGACGGTAGAGGGTGCGGAAAATGATGGAGAGAAGATCGTTGAGCCAGCTGGTCGGCAGCGTGCGCGCGATAATCACGGCCACCACGAGATTGGCGACGCCGATCACCACGAACAGCAGCGAATCGTGGAGGCCGAGCTTTTGCAGCACCGCAAGCACGATCGCGCCCGCGACCATGAATGCGGCGTTGAGCACGTTGATGGCGGCGACCACGCGGGCGCGATGGTCGGCGCCCGCCCATGCCTGCACCGCGGAAAATGCCGGTACGATGAACAAGCCGCCTGACAGCGCGAGGCCGGCGAGATCGATCGCGATGTGAACACTGTAGCGCGCCGCGAAGAATTCGCCGACGCTGAGCGGGTGCGCGGCCGGCGCCATGGCCGAACTGGTCCAGCCGAGGTCGATCGAGAACAAACCCAAAAGAACGGCGGCGACCAGCGTTGGCAAAAGGATGATACGGCCATGGGCAAGCCACGCGGCGAGCGCCGAGCCGATGGCCACTGCGACCGAAAATATCGTGAGAAAGACGGTGACCACGCTTTCGCTGCCGCCGATATGAAACGAGACCATGGGCGGTAGCAGCGACATGACGAGCGCGCCGGTGAGCCAGAACCAGCTCGTCACCAGCGCGCCCCACCACAGCCGCTTATCGCCGCGGATGTATTTGATCAGCGCGCCGGTGGAGGCAAAAATGTTGCGCCTAATGACAAGATTCGGCGCGCCTTCGCCGGTCGGCGGAATGAATCGGCTCGCCACCCAGCAGGCGACCGACGACACCATCATCAGCCAGGCGAAGTGAATCGGATCGCCGCCATCCTTGGCGGCCAATCCGGCGACGATGGTGCCGAGGAGGATGGCGAGGAAGGTGCCGCCTTCGACCAGCGCGTTGCCCGACGGCAGTTCGGACCGTTTTAGGTGATCGGGCAGGATGCCGTATTTGATCGGGCCGAATAGCGAAGCGATCGTGCCATACAAACCAACGGCCACGAACAAAAGGACGATCGAGTGGATGGCGAAGCCGGCCACCGCGAGCGCGGCAACGGCGATCTCGCCCAGCTTCAGGCGCCGCGCCACCAGCGCCTTGTCGTAGCGGTCGGCGAGTTCACCGCCGAGGCCGGAGAGCAGAAAGAACGGAAAGATCAAGGTCGCGCCGGCGAGCGTGATCAGCGCTTCGGAATCGGCGCCGCCGATGCGGAAGAGAATCAGGAAGACGAGCGCGGTTTTGAGAAAGTTGTCGCCGAACGCCGAGAAGGCTTGGCACCAAAACAGGGGTGCAAATCGCCGCGACGTCATCAAAGATGCAGACATGGCCGCTCCGCCCCTTCGCTTCCCGGTTAGCGCGTGCACTACGAGTTTAAACGGCCGCGCAGTCCTTGGCGACGTTGAATTGCCGCGCCGGCAAATAAGCTGTTGGCCGGCTAAACGGTTATCGTAATTCTCCCGGCGGGATCAAGGGGATGGCAGCCCCGCGACATCTCCTCGGGCTGGCGGCGGTTTTTTAGATTGGCATCAGTACCCAATAGTCGAGATCGAGCAGCACCGCGGGGTCATAATCGTCGCCTGATTTCGACGGATAATCCTCGCACGGACGATCGCGCGTCGCGATGGTGCGCAGCCGCAACGCGCCGACGTCGCTCCGCCCCGGCAACTCGGCTTTGGCCAATACTTCCGACCACGCGAAGATGGTGCCGCCGGCAAATAGCGGCGCCACATGGCGGCCGCCATTGATGGCGGCGACATGAAAGGCATTGGCCAGGCCATTGAAGGAGAGGCTACGCGCCAGCGAAATGACATGGCCGCCATAGATCAGCCGCCGGCCGAACCGGCCTTTACCTTCGACAAACTGATTGAAATGGATGCGCGCGGTATTCTGATAGAGCCTGGTCGCCATCATATGCTCGGCCTCTTCGACGGTGATGCCGTCGACATGGTCGATGCGCTCGCCAACCTGATAATCGCCGAAGCGATAAACGCTGCCGGACAGTGCTGTGTCGTAAGCGGCAACGTCGATCGGCGGGGAAGCTTCGCCCAAAACTTTCGGGTCGAGCACCGTCGGCAGGCGCGGCACGTGATCGCCCGGCGCGGGCGCCTTCTCGTCGCGTTTGCGCACCATCACCCAACGCACATATTCCAGCACTGAATTGCCGTCCTGGTTTTGTCCGGTGGTGCGCACGTAAACGATGCCGGTTTTCCGGCTTGAGTTTTCCTTTAAGCCGATGACTTCGGACAATGCGCTGAGCGTATCGCCCGGATAGACGGGCTGACGGAAATAACAACCGGCATAGCCGAGATTGGCGACCGCATTGAGAGATACGTCGGGTACGGTCTTGCCGAAGACGATGTGAAAGACCAGGAGGTCGTCGATCGGCGCGCGCGGATAGCCGATGGCTTTGGCAAAGACGTCGGAAGATTGGACGGCAAAGCGCGGTCCGAACAAGCCATTGTAGAGCGCGACGTCACCGCTGGTGACCGTGCGCGGCGTCGCGTGCCGGATCACTTGGCCGACGCGGAAATCTTCAAAGAAATTACCGGGACTGGTTTTCGACATTTCCTGATTTTTACTCGCAGGCAGCGTGGTTTGCGGGATGGTCATAACGCAGCGCCGCGACGCGCGCAAAACCGGGATATCGCGGCCCGCGGCGCGCTCTCACGCGTCCGTGAGCGCGGGCCTGAAACCCTCCCGCGCCGTGGCCGTATCTGGATGTGATGACGCAATGCCTTGCGTCACGCCGGCCTCGATCCGGCTGTTAACCTTAGCAAACAGGGAGCTTCCCCAATGTCCAAGCGTTTCGCATTGCTGACGGCCGCCGCCATTCTGGCGCTGACCGCCGGCGCCGTAGGCCCGGTGTCCGCTGAAATGGAGAAAACGGTCAATGTCGGTGGCGCGCCGATGTATCCGTCGAAGAATATCGTTCAAAACGCGGTGAATTCGAAAGACCACACGACTCTGGTCGCGGCGGTGAAGGCCGCCGGACTGGTCGAAACTCTCGAAGGTCCGGGCCCGTTCACAGTGTTCGCGCCGACCAACGCCGCTTTCGCCAAATTGCCGGCGGGCACGGTCGACACTCTGCTCAAGCCTG
>DAIUEQ010000246.1:0-3038 GCA_036845025.1 Xanthobacteraceae bacterium
ATAGACCAGCAGCACGTCAAGGCCGAGGAAACCGAACACCGGCCAGGCGCCGAGCAGCAAGAACACCATGCCGGAAATAAAGCTCACGCCACCGATGGCGAGCATCAGAACCAGAAAGCCGGTCGAGCCCAGCGACCGGTGCGGCGTGATCACGGCCGAGAAAATCGCCGGCTCGGCGGATGGGGCGTTATCGCGGCGCGTGTTGTCGGAAGTCATGACGGCAACTATACGGGAAAGATGGCGCGCAAAACCACCCAACGCAAAGCCCCCCAGCGAAAGACCGTTCAACAAAGCCTGAAGGCGGCCCGCAAGGGCAGCGCCGCGCGCCTCAAGAACACCATGGCGCAGGCCAAGGCCGACACCGAAGCCACCCACGGTGAGTTGCCGCAATGGACGGCGGCAGAAGTCGAAGAAGCTTTTCGGCGTTTTCAAGCCGCCAATCCCAATCCGCGCGGCGAATTACAGTACGTCAATCCGTTTACGTTGCTGGTCGCGGTCGTACTGTCGGCGCAGGCGACCGACGCCGGCGTCAACAAGGCGACGCCGGCTTTGTTCAAGCTTGCCGATACGCCGGAGAAGATGGTCAAGCTCGGCGAAGCGCGCGTGCGCGCCTTGATCAAGACCATCGGGCTTTATCGCACCAAAGCGAAGAATGTGATCGCGCTGTCAAGAATGCTTGTCGCCGAGCACGGCGGCAAGGTCCCGCACCATCGCGAGGCGCTGGAAGCGTTGCCCGGCGTCGGCAGGAAGACCGCGAACGTCGTCCTCAATATCGCCTTCGGCGAACCGACCATCGCCGTCGACACTCACATTTTCCGGGTCGGTAACCGCACCGGTCTCGCCGTCGGCAAGACGCCGCTCGACGTCGAGATCAAGCTCAACGAAGTGGTGCCGGAAAAATACCGGTTGCACGCGCATCATTGGCTTATTCTGCACGGCCGCTACACCTGCATCGCGCGGCGGCCGTTATGCGACAAATGCGTCATCGCCGACCTGTGCAAATGGCCGGGGAAGACGGCTTTTGCGGCGACGCGATCGACAGTCTAATCGCCATATTCACTCTGCGTTGACTTTATATCAGTTTCGATATAGGAAGCGACGTTGAAACCGATAGAATTCGCCGGTGACTCCCTTGCTCGGCTTCGGGAGTTTCCCGTCGGCGCGCGGCGGACCGCTGGCTACCAGCTTGACCGCGTCCAGCGCGGTCTTGAGCCGGATGACTGGAGGCCAATGCAGACGATAGGCCGGGGCGTTCGCGAAATCCGGATTCGCGATCGCTCGGGCGCGTTCCGGGTCATCTATTTGGCAGGGCTTGCGGACCGCGTCGTGGTCCTGCACGCCTTCCAAAAGAAAACGCAGCGAACGACAAAACGCGAACTCGACCTTGCGGCCAAACGGCTTCACGATGTGCGGAAGGATTAAAGCATGAAGCGGCGGAAATTCGCGAGTGTATGGGACGCGCTTGAGGATAACGAGGCCGATGCGGCGAATATGCGGGTGCGCTCGGAACTGATGATTGCGCTTCGCAAGAAGGTCGAAGGTTGGAAACTCAATCAGACTGACGCCGCATCGCGCCTCGGTCTAACCCAGCCCCGCCTGAACGACTTGATGCGCGGTCGTATCGACAAGTTCAGTCTCGATGCGCTAATAAACCTCGCCCGGCCCGCCGGGCTCGCGGTGCGCTTGCACATCAAAGACGCCGCCTGATTATCTCCTAATGTTCGCCTCCGATCTCGCCCCCGGTCTCGTCGCGGCCTGCGCCATCGCCCCGGCCTTGTTGTTGTTGTGGCTGGTGATTGCCGGCGATAGCCGTCCCGAGCCGCCGTGGGTGGTGTGGACCTGCGTCGCGCTTGGCGCGGTGAGTGTGCTGCCGGTGGCATGGATCGAGCTATCGCTGCTGCATCACCTCGCCGTCTCCTTCAATCCGCTGGTGAGTGCCGGCGAGAACGCGCTGTGGATCGCGGCGGTGCCGGAGGAAACCTTCAAGGTCGGCATTATTGCCGCCGTGGCGTTGCGCTCGCGCGAGTTCGACGAGCCGATGGATGGCGTGGTCTACGGCACCGCGGTGGGCTTGGGGTTCGCGGCGGTGGAGAATTTTCTCTACGTAAGGGGAAACGCCAACTTGGCTCTGGTCGCCGGGATGCGCGGCATTATGAGCGTGCCGTTTCACGGCGCGCTCGGCGCCATCGCCGGCGCCTACATTGCCGGCGCCCGGTTCGGCGGCGCGCTCGGCGCGCACCGCCATGGCGGCTCGTGGCGCACCCGCCGGCTCATTCTGGCGTGGCTGATCCCGGTCGTGCTGCACGCCCTGTTCGATTGGAGCGTGTTCTCGCTGGCCGCGCTCGGCAAGCTGAGTGCGGCCGCACCGTCCGCCAGCACCGGCGGCTTGATTTTGCTGATCCTCGTTCTCTGGCTCGTGGTCGGATTTGGCAGCATCGCGTACGCGGTGCGGCTGACGCGGCGGATCGCGCATCGGCAAAAGGCTTACCTCGACACCAAGCGGCTGCCGCCGGCGCATTGGCGCGCCATCTGGGCGCGCACCTTGGCCGGACTCGGCATGAGCGTCGTTGGGGTCGCCTTGATCGTCGCCGGCAATTTCGCCGCCAAATACATCGGCGTAGCATTATTGCTCGGCGCCGTGGCGATCTCTGCGCATTGCGCCAAGTATCTAAACGACGTCGCGAAAGCGACCCATCGCCACCGGGTCGCGGCGAATCCCGGGTGAACTGCCCGCGCGCGGAAATTCCGAGCTCGTTTGAAACGAAGAAGCCCCGGCGTTTGAAGGAGCCATTGCGCCGCCGGGGCTTCAGTTTCTTCTACAGGGAGCGCCCCTCACAGGGCGCCGCGACTAAGCACTAAGCGCCGTTGGCGGGAAATACGTAGTTCTACGGCGTTGAAATAGCAGCGTTTGTAAATCCCTTGTCGCTTCGATCAAACGCTGTCACTTTTTCCTTGATATGTAGTCACCGTTTCGGTTATCAGGTAAATTACCTCGCTTTGTGCAGGGCGCCGTTCCGGACGGCATGCCGAGACAGCGA
>DAIUEQ010000247.1:0-3038 GCA_036845025.1 Xanthobacteraceae bacterium
TCGACCGCAAGGTCGCCGACAAGCGCACCTTCCCGGCCATGGACATCACCCGCTCGGGCACGCGCAAGGAAGAGCTCCTGGTGCCGCCGGATCAGCTCAAGAAAATGTACGTGTTGCGCCGCATCCTCAATCCCATGGGCACCATGGACGCGATGGACTTCCTGCTCGACAAACTGCGCAACACCAAGAACAACGGCGAGTTCTTCGACTCGATGAACACCTAAGGCCGGATCGCATCCGGCATAGGTGTGCCACCTGCCATGTCACGCGGGTGATGGCTGCTCATTGGATATTTCGCTAGACACGCGTGAGCCCGTCTCCGGCTCCCCGTCGCGTGTGAATGTCGAGTGAGGGCCCGTCGATATGCGCGGGTTAGCAATAAGACTTGTCGCTGGCGCCATCGTTCTTGCGGGCGTCGGCATGGCCTTGCACGGCTCGTCGCCCGTGGCTGCTCAGGGCGCGTTCTACCGGGCGACCGACGCTGAAATCGCGGGACCGGTTGGCGGTTTGATCCGCAAGGAAGTCCGTGTCGGCGCGGCCGCCGGCGCGACCGCTTACAAGGTACTTTATCGCTCGACCAAGCCCGACGGTACGCCAATTGCGGTGTCGGGGATGGTCATCGTCCCGGCCGGAAAGCCGCCGCCCGGCGGTTGGCCGATTGTCGCCTGGGCACATCCGACGACGGGCGTCGTTTCCCATTGCGCGCCTTCGTTGGCGCTCTTTGTCTTTCAGCAAATGGCGGGAAGCCGGCGCCTCCTGGAAAACGGTTACGCGATTGCGGCGACGGACTATCCGGGCTTGGGCACGCCAGGTCCACATCCCTATCTCGTCGGCGACAGCGAAGCGCGCGCGGTGATCGATTCCGTGCGGGCGGCGCGGGCGTTTGCGGGACTGGAAAACTCGACCCGTTACGCCGTGTGGGGTCACTCCCAAGGCGGCCAGGCCGCGCTTTTCACGGGGATGATTGCGAAGACTTACGCACCCGAGCTTTCGCTCCTCGGCGTTGCCGCCGCGGCGCCGGCGACGGACCTAGCCGCGTTGATGACGGCCGATCTCGATACCGCCGGCGGCCGCAACCTGACGGCCATGACAATTTGGTCATGGGCCGGAGTGTTCGGCGCGCCGATGCAGAGCGTCGTCGAACCCGCCGCCATGCCAATCGTGGATGCGCTCGCCAACCAGTGTATCGAGGGCGCGTTTGATCTCTACGTCCGCGAAAAGATGTCGGCGCCGTTAGCGCGAATCTTTTTGTCGGTAAAAAATCTCGCGACTATCGAGCCGTGGCAGTCGCTGCTCGCGCAGAACACGGCAGGCGATCTTCCGAGCGACATTCCGGTGTTCCTGGCGCAGGGATTATCCGACGGTCTTGTGCTTCCGCGCGTCACGGAAGCCTACAAACAGCGGCTCTGCAAAGCCGGCAGCAAGGTTAAGATGCTGGTGATGCCGGGCGTGAGCCACGGCTTTATCGGCTACGACAGTGCCAATGAAGCGGCCGATTGGATGGTTCAGCGCTTTAAGGGCAATGCGCCGCCCGACGATTGCTAACCGCGGGACTCTTGCTATGCCCCGGCGCGCATAGACTCAATACTGCGCATTAAGGCGGCTTGATCCGCAACCGGCAGCGAACAGGTTTCGCCGACGCAGACGAAAGCCTGCGCTTCGCCTCTCGCCGCTTCGATCTGCGCACGGGCCGGATGCGCGGGTGGCAACGCGTCGGGCGAGCGCGCGTGCAGAACAACGCGGTCAAGCGGCGGAATTTTGCGCGCAACGGCAAGCAAAGCATCGGCGCCGGGGCCCTGTCCGGTCACGACAATCTCGGCGGCGCGAAGCCGCAGATCGACCGCGTTGAACAGCGCCATGTGCATGTAAAGATTTTCGGTGGCATGCGGTGCGACGCCGGCGATCAGCCGGTCGGCTTGTTCGCGCCATGAATCGTCGCCGGACAACAGCGCGAGGCGGATCAAATTTTGCGCCGCGACGGCGTTGTGGTTTGCCGTCGCCTCGTCTGCCGTCGAGGCCGGACGGATGACGAGGCCTTCGGCGTCGGCCGCGGTCAGGTAATACGTGCCGCCTTCCGTGTTGGCGTAGTCGCGATCGAGGGCGCGTTGCCAGGCGAGGGCCTGGTCGAGATATGCCGCCGTGCCGGCGGCCTCGTAGAGCGCAAGCGCGGCGCGGATCATGGTGGCGAAGTCGGACGCCATCCCCGGAAACTTGAGCTGACCTTCGCGCCATGAATGGCCAAGGCGGTCGCCGCGCGTCATCTCGCGCACAACAAAATCAAAGGCGCGCTTTGCCATATCGAGCCAGGACGGCTCGCCAAGCATTTGGCTAGCGTTGGCGAGCGCCGCGATCATCAATCCGTTCCAGTCGGCGAGGATCTTGTCGTCGAGGCCTGGACGGATGCGTGTCGCGCGCGCGGCGAGAAGCTTTTCGCGCGACGCCAAAAGCCGCGCCTCGTCCGCCTCGCTGCGCTGCTGCGGCTTGAGACGATTGAGGATATTGTGTCCTTCGAAATTTCCCTGCGGCGTGACGTCGTAATTGCGCGCGAAGAATTCGCCGTCTTCGCTACCGAGCTCGCGGAGTATTTCGTCGTAGGACCAGACGTAAAACTTGCCCTCCTCGCCTTCGGAATCCGCATCGAGCGAAGCGCAGAACGCGCCGCCTGCGTTTGTCATCTCGCGCGCGAGCCAGGCGACGGTTTCCTGCGCGCGCTGCCGGTAAAGCGGTTTTTGAAAATGCCGATGCGCGATGGCGAGGAGTTCGAGCAGTTGCGCATTGTCGTAAAGCATTTTCTCGAAATGCGGCACCAGCCAGCGTTCGTCCACCGAGTAGCGGGAAAAGCCGCCGCCGAGATGATCATAGATGCCGCCTTCGCAGATATGGTGCAGCGTCACATCGACGGCGGCGAAATAGCGCGCCTCCCCGCTGCGCAATCCGCCGCGCCACAAAAGTTCGAACAATGACGCCTGCGGAAATTTCGGCACGCCGCGGGTGCCGCCGTTGACCGGATCGATGATGCCGCCGAACTGGCGCGCGGC
>DAIUEQ010000248.1:0-2872 GCA_036845025.1 Xanthobacteraceae bacterium
AGATCGGCATGAACAGCACGCCGGCTTTGGCGAGTTCGGCCTTGAACGTGGTCGCGACTGAAACGGAATCAAACACGGCGTCGACGGCGACGCGACGATTGCCGCCCTCGCCCGGAGTCCGCTCCGGATCGTCTTCGTTCGCGGGCTTCTGAATGCCGAGCAGCGCTTCGCGCTCACGCAGCGGAATGCCGAGTTTTTCGTAGGTGGCGAGAATTTCCGGATCGATCTCGTCGAGCGACTGCGGCGCCCTTTTCGGGGCCGAATAATAATAAATGTCCTGATAGTCGATCGGGCCGTAATCGACCTTGGCCCATTTCGGCTCGCGCATGGTCAGCCAGCGCTTGTAGGCATCGAGCCGCCACGCCAGCATCCATTCCGGCTCGTTCTTCTTCGCCGAAATAAAGCGAACCGTGTCTTCCGAAAGGCCCTTCGGGGCCTTGTCGGATTCGATCAGCGTTTCGAATCCATATTTATATTGATCGACGTCGATCCGGCGAACCTGATCGACGGTCTCTTGTACTGCCGCCACTCGTCCCTCCGCTCACGGTTTCAAGGACCGCGGGTTGGATTCGTCGGTTATGGTGCGAAGTTCTGCGTTAAGGGAACCCCAAATGCCTTGCGGCGGTTAATTCTGCCGTCCGCGCAGAGTCTTAGGCGGCGATGCCGCGCTTGTCCTTCAGGCCCTTAGATAATGCACCATAGGCCTTTCTCCAAGCGTTTTGGAATCGTTCTACGTCCTCGTCCGTGGTGGTCCACCCAACGCTGACGCGCAAAGCCGCCTGGGTTAAAGGCGGCGCAAAGCCCATACCTTCAAGTACATGGGAGGCCTGGACTTTTCCCGATGAACAGGCTGCGCCCGAGGACACCGCCACGCCTTCGAGATCAAGCGATATAATCGCGGTTTCAGCCTTAACGCCGGGAACCGCAAACATCGTCGTGTTCGGCAGCCGCGGCGCGTCCGCCCCGAAGACCATTGTGTCCGGTGCAACGGCGTAGAGGCCCTCCTCGAGCTTTTGCCGCAACGCCAGCATACGGGACATTTCCTCCGGCATTTGAGCGCGCGCAGCCGCCGCGGCCGCGCCGAAGGCGACAATGCCTGGCAAATTCTCCGTGCCGCCGCGCACCCCGCGCTCCTGCCCACCGCCGCGAATGAGCGGATCGGGGAAATGGATACCGTCATGCCTGCGAATAAGCGCGCCGACGCCCTTCGGACCGCCGATCTTATGCGCCGAAACAGCCATCAGATCGGCCCCAAGCGCGCTGATGTCGCAGGCGATGCGCCCCGCCGCTTGCACCGCATCGACATGCAACAAGCCGCCGGTCGCGTGCACCAGAGCCGCCGCTTCGGCGACGGGCTGGATCACGCCAGTTTCGTTGTTCGCGAGCATCACCGAAACCAGCGGCCGGCTGACGCTGGCCAACGCTGTCGCCAGTGCTGCAAGATTCAGCCGCCCGTCGGATCCAACCGGAAGCTCGGTGATTACCTCGGCCGGAAAGCGTCCGCCGGCGCGGACGGAAGGATGCTCAATAGAGGAGATGAGCAAAGCGCCGCGCGGCGTTTTCTCTGTGGCGGTTTCGATAAACGGCGTGAGCGCCAACGCGTTCGCTTCGGTGCCACCGGAGGTGAAGATCACATTGGCCGGCTCGGCGCCGACGAGTTCCGCCACTTGCGCGCGCGACTGTTCGACGAGACGGCGCGCGGCGCGCCCTTCGGCGTGAACCGACGACGGATTGCCGATCGCGCCCAGTGCGTCGGCAAAGGCGCTCCGCGCCTGTTCGCGCATTGGCGCGGTCGCGTTCCAATCGAGATAAGTGCGCTCGACCATGCTGTTGTGCTTGCCGTTTTGCCGCCGGGTTTTGACCGGAAGCCGCTATCCCGGACACTTTTGCTGCATACCGGCGCGCCGTGCAAAATCCGAGTGGTGATAAACAGTTACGGGCGCTGCCCGACCCGGTCAAGCACCGGCCGGGGACGCGGTCAAAGCGGTCGCCAGTCGACGCGGCTATTCGCGGACGAAGCCTTGCCATTCGCAACACGTAAAGCTTGCTTTTCGCACCCGGCCCCGTGGTAGAAGGCGCGACCCCATTGTTTTTGCCGGCCGCGTCCCCATCTGCGCATCGAAAAACTGAAATAGTTCTAGGGGCTTACGTTCGGTTGCCGGCGCTGTCCTATGGTGCGGGATTCGCGCGCGGCGCCCGCTAAATCGAGGTTCAATCCATGCCGGAAGTCATTTTCACCGGGCCGGGCGGCCGCATCGAAGGCCGCTATCACCCTGCGCGGCAAAAGAACGCCCCGATCGGCATTGTGCTGCATCCGCATCCGCAGTTCGGCGGCACGATGAATCATCAGATCGTCTATCAACTTTACTACGCGTTCGTGCACCGCAATTTTTCCGCGCTCCGCTTTAACTTTCGCGGCGTCGGCAGAAGCCAGGGCGGCTTCGATCACGGCATTGGCGAACTCTCGGACGCCGCCGCCGCACTCGATTGGGCGCAGTCGGTCAATCCGGAGGCGCGCAGTTGCTGGATCGCCGGCTTCTCGTTCGGCTCCTGGATCGGCATGCAGCTCTTGATGCGCCGGCCGGAGATTGAAGGTTTTATTTCCATCGCGCCGCCAGCCAATCTTTATGATTTTTCATTCCTCGCGCCGTGCCCGTCGTCCGGCTTGATCATCCACGGCGACAAGGATGCGGTCGTGCCGCATCGCGACGTCACCACGCTAGTAGAGAAGCTCAAGACCCAAAAGGGCATCGTGATCGAGCAAAAGGTCGTTCCGGGCGCCAACCACTTCTTCGACGGCAAGATCGACGCGCTGATGACCTCGATCGGCGCTTACCTCGATAAGAGGATCGGCACCAAGGGCGGCCGAACG
>DAIUEQ010000249.1:0-2864 GCA_036845025.1 Xanthobacteraceae bacterium
GCGCTGCTGCAAGCAATGCAGGAGCAGCACGTCACCGTCGCCGGCACGCGTCACGATCTGCCTCGGCCCTTTCATGTCCTCGCCACGCAAAACCCGATTGAGCAGGAAGGCACTTACCCGCTGCCGGAAGCCCAGCTCGACCGTTTTTTGATGGAGATCGACGTCGATTATCCTGACCGCGCCGCCGAGCGGCGAATTGTGTTTGATACGACAGGCGCGGAAGAGACGCGGGCCAAGCCCGCGATGAACGCCGAAGACTTGCTCACCGCCCAGCGCCTGGTGCGCCGGCTGCCGGTCGGCGAATCCGTCGTCGAAGCCATTCTTGCGCTGGTCCGCTCGGCACGTCCGGGTCCCGAAGGCGGCGAAGCCGCCAAACAGATTTCGTGGGGACCCTCGCCCCGCGCCAGCCAATCGCTGATGCTGGCCGTGCGCGCCCGCGCGCTGCTCGACCGTCGGTTTGCTCCCTCAATCGACGACGTGCTCGATCTCGCGACCCCGGTACTCAAGCATCGCATGGCGCTTACTTTTAGTGCGAGAGCGGAAGGCGAAACCGTCGACAGCGTCATCGGCCGCCTGAAATCGCGCATCGGATGAGCGGATGGTGACCGACGCAGCGCGTAGCTCTGGACTTGACGATGCGGCAGTGCAACGCGCCGCTGGCGAGGGCCGCACGCTTGCGGCGGCGATGCCACGGTTGATTTTGGAAGCGCGGCGGGTGGCCGCCACGGTGCTGCATGGTTCGCACGGCCGCCGGCGTGTCGGTCCGGGAGAAAACTTTTGGCAGTACCGCCGCTTCGTGTCGGGAGAGCCCGCATCACGCGTCGACTGGCGCCGCTCGGCGCGCGATGACCATCTCTACGTGCGCGAACGGGAATGGGAAGCGGCGCACACGGTATGGATCTGGCCCGATCGGTCACCATCAATGGTGTTTGCCTCGACGCTTGGGCGAGACACCAAGCTTTTCCGCGCGCTGGTGATTGCGCTGGCGCTTTCCGAAATCCTGGTCGAGGGCGGCGAGCGGGTTGGCATTCCCGGCCTGATGCGCCCGACCGGCAGCCGCAACGTCATCGATCGTATGGCGCAAGCGATTGTGCATGACCGCGCCGAACGCGCGAGCCTGCCGCCGAATTTTTCGCCCGCTCCGCTAGCCGAGGTTGTCCTGCTATCGGACTTCTGGAGCGATTTTAGCGAAGTGCGGCAAACCCTCACGCAGCTTTCCGGCAACGGTGCGCGCGGTCATGCCGTGCAGGTGGTCGATCCGGCCGAAGAGACTTTTCCTTTTTGGGGGCGCATCGAGTTCGTCGAGCCGGAAGGCGGCGGACGCGTCACCGCCGGCCGCGCACAGGTCTGGCGCGCCGATTATCAGGAGCGCGTTCGACGGCACCGTGCGCAAATCCGGGCCGAGACCGATCGGCTCGCGTGGAGTTTCATTATTCACCGCACCGATCACCCGGTGACCGAGTTATTGCTGGCGCTGCACGCGCGGATCGGCGCGGGCTTTCGCAACGATGAATCGCGAGTGCCGGCCGAGACCGGCGCGAGGGTTCCGGCATGATCGGCGCTATGGCGCTCGGCTTCGCCGAACCTCTCGTCCTCGTCGGTTTGCTGACACTACCGGTGCTGTGGTGGCTGCTGCGGCTCATTCCGCCGCGGCCCCGCCGCATCGATTTCCCGCCCACCCGGCTTCTGTTGGAAATCGCCCCGAAAGAGGAAACCCCAGCGCGCGCGCCGTGGTGGCTCACACTGTTGCGGCTTGCGCTGGCAGCGCTCGTCATTATCGCGGCGGCCGGTCCGCAGTGGAATCCACCCGTGGCGGCGATCAACAGCACCGCGCCGATCGCGCTCATGATCGACGACGGCTGGACGGCCGCCAGCAACTGGGATGCGCGTCTGCGCACGGCCGACGATATTCTGGCGCGGGCGGAAAACGATCGTAGGCCGGTGGCGCTCATTCCGTTGTCCGAAGGGACTCGCGACATTTCATTTGCGCCCGCGGGCTCGGCACGCGTTCGGCTGCATCAGATCGTGCCTAAGCCGTACACGCTCGATCGCCTTGAGGCGTTACCCGCGATCAACCGGTTCTTTGCCGGCGTTCACGAAGTCGAGGTGGTTTGGCTGTCGGACGGCGTCGATCTCGGCCGCGGCCCCGAGTTTGTGAAGAATCTCGCGCAGGCAATAGGCGCCCACCCGTTGACAATCGTCACCGGAGGGATTCCCGAGCCGTTGGCGCTCACCGCGGCAGACAACGCCGCCGGCGCGCTGACCGTAAAAGTCTTGCGCGCCGCCTCCGGCGGAGCGGCCGACGGAACCGTCCGGGCACTTGATCTTAAGGGACTGACGCTTGGCGAAGTCCCCTTCGCTTTCAAGGCAACGGCGGATCGCGACACCGAATCGCGTTTCGACTTGCCGGTGGAAATTCGCAACGACATCGCCCGTCTGGAAATCTCGGGAGAACGCTCGTCGGGCGCGGTGCAATTGCTCGACAAGCGATCCAATCGGCGAACCGTCGGCGTCGTCTCCGGGGCTACCGCCGACACGTCGCAGCCGCTGTTATCGTCGAGCTATTACATCGCGCGCGCGCTCGGCCCGTTCGCCGATGTCCGGCTTGCCCAGGGTGAATCGCCGGCCGATGCCGTCGGGCACTTTCTCGATCAAAACCTGCCGATGCTCATTCTCGCCGACGTCGGCAATGTAGCGGGAGACGCGCACGACCGGCTTGCACGATGGATCGAAGACGGCGGCGTCCTCGTTCGTTTCGCCGGCCCGCGGCTCGCTGCCTCCGACGACGATCTGGTGCCGGTCCGGCTACGCCGCGGCGGCCGGATACTCGGCGGCAGCCTGAGTTGGGACAAGCCGCAGCCGCT
>DAIUEQ010000250.1:0-2734 GCA_036845025.1 Xanthobacteraceae bacterium
CGACGGCCTATAATCTTTCGGTTCAGGGACCGATCATTCCTGTCGGCGCGCCGCTCCTGGCGCTAACTCCGATCAGCCCGTTTCGGCCACGCCGCTGGCGTGGCGCGCTTTTGCCGGATCGCGCCAATGTCACCATCGAGGTGCGCGAAGCGGCCAAGCGTCCGGTCGCCGCCGTTGCCGACCACGACGAAGTGCGCTCGGTGCGTTCGGTTGAGATCGGCATGGACCACTCGAAGTCCATGCATATGCTGTTCGATCCCGGGCATAGCCTCGAGGACCGAATCCTGCGCGAACAATTCGGATATTGATTCGGGCTTACGCCGCCCGCGGCTGCTCGATCGCCTCGATATCTCGCACGAAGAGATCGTCGTCGAATATATCGTGGTCTGGATCATCGTCGCTTGACACATCGTCGGCCGCGGCATTTTTGGCCAGCATGTCGTCACACAATAGGCGGGCTTCTTCGCGGGCGGCTTCGGTGGCAAAGCGGCGCAACAAGGTCAGCAGCGGCGCCAATTCGTCGAGCGCCTCTTTCTCACATCCGGTGAGAACACGCTCGATCATTCGACGTTTGAGCCTCGCCGAACCGCCCGGTTCGCACATCAGGTCGCCTTCGCGCATGGCTTCGATGGCCTGCTTGAAAGCCGGATAAGTCGACGGTGGCAGTCCGGCGCGCTCGAACAGCGCGCGCAGGCTCGACGCGCCGCCGTAGTGGATAACCGTTCCGACCCGCTTGGCCGGCATCTCGCTCAACTCGGCCAGCGCCTCTTCGAATAACTTCACATTGCCTGACAGGAAAGCGCGCAGGATCAAGCCGGCGGTGAGTTGACCGCTCGCGCGCAAATGGCTGACGAGGGACCGTATTTGGGCGGTAGGGGTCTCGGCGGCAACCGTCACGGTCGCCTTCTCGCAGGCTTCGCGGGCAACGACCCGCGCGCGCGCCGCATCTAGCCACCGCCGCTTGGCGACGAATACGACAAGGGTTTCCGACAGTTTTGCGACCAGCGCGAGGCGGATGGACGGGGTGATGTCGTCACGCGCCAGTAGGGCTTCGCGGATCGCCGGAAGATCGCCGAAACGCTCGACCATGCGGTCGATCGAAAGCGGCGCAATCTCCGCCGCAGAATTTCCCAGTAGCACGAGGCAAGCCTTCGCGGCACCGACCTCGGCAATGGCACCAGCGACCGACCGAGGCAGACCGGCGCGGCTCGCAACCGCCGCCTGCACGGGTTCCGGACCAGTCGCGACCGCATCTACCAAATCGGCATCGACGAAAAGCGGCGATAAGGCCAGGACCGGCCCCGAGATTTGCGGCTGATCGGCGGCCAAGGCCAGGACCACGGCCGGTGGCGAATTCGGACTTGCCGCCAGCGCGTCGGCAAGTGCCCGCCGCACTAGCGGTGACGGATCGTCGAGCACCATGAGCATGGCGTGCTCGGCCACCGCCGCTTCCTCTTTGGGGAGGTCCGAATCGAGATAAGCGCTGGCGAGAGCAGTCGTCGCCTCCACGCGTTGCGCAGCAGATGCTGCGCGAATCCCTTCGAGATAATGGCGGATAATCATTGTTTCACTGGGTCACGCTGGCCTGGGTTGGATGCTAAAGACCGGCTCTTAAAAATTCGTTCACCATAAATTTTCGCAAAGGTTACCGTCCAAAACGCCCTTGCCGCCACACCTGCCGCCGCGGCAGCGCCTGAAAAGGGTACGGAAAGATTGCAACGGCGGATGACCCACCTGCCCTAGCGCCAATGGGACGGCGCGGGATCGTTTTGGGCGTAAAGAGAGATTAATCTTTATGGTAAACGAACGCTTAACAGGGAGATTGCCCATGACGCCCAATACCGCCCAACGGCACAAGCGTGGCGGCCTTTATTATGAGGACTTCATTGCCAGCGAGGTGTTCGAACACCGCTACACGCGGACCGTAACGCAGATGGACAACATGTTGTTCTCGAACATGACGTTGAATCCGCAGCCGCTCCACATCGACCGGCATTTTTGCGAGCAAGAGACCGAGTGGGGCCAGCCGCTGATGAACTCGCTGTTCACGCTCGGACTGATGATCGGCATGTCGGTGAGTGATCTCACCGTCGGCACGACGATCGCCAATCTCGGGATGAGCGACGTGAAATTTCCCCATCCCGTATTCGAGGGCGACACGCTGCATGCAACCACCGAGGTCCTCGGCAAGCGCGAATCGAAATCGCGGCCCGGAGCGGGAATCGTCGAGCTTCATCACCGCGCCTACAACCAGGACAACAAACTCGTCGCAGAGTGTCGCCGTTCGGCTTTCATGCGGATGCGGCCGAAGTGACGCGGAAAACGGCTTCCAGCTCTGACGCGCCGGTGATACGCTCTCGCGCATGAGCAAACTTGGCAGATGGCCCAAGCGGTTTTGCCGACCCTTCATCGGGGTTGTTGTTGCTTATGCCGTTGCCACGCAAAGCCTCCTTATCGCCCTTGGCGGATTCGCGCTTGCCGCCCCCGCCTATGATGCGTCGCCGACATTCGAGCTGTGCTTGCATGACGGCGGAGCTGCGCCAGCCCTCCCGGCCGGGGCGCCGACGCAGGCTCCCTGCAGCCATTGCATCTTCTGCTTCGCCGGAGCCAACCACGCCGTCATCGCTTCGCCGACCGCGCTAGTCCGCAGCGCGCGTTTCGAATTTATCGAGATGTCGTGGACAGGCGAAAAGCAATGTCCGCCTTGCATCGCCGACCATTCCATAGCGAGTCC
>DAIUEQ010000251.1:0-2728 GCA_036845025.1 Xanthobacteraceae bacterium
CCGTCTCGTAGTTGAGCAGCGAGTCGATCGCCTTGGCGTTGGCGTCGGTGTCGCTGTCGTTCATGGTGCGGCGGATGCCGATGCGCCACTCGGTCGCGTAGAAGGTAAAGCCGACATAGAGCGCGACGGTGAGCAGAACAATGATGACGTAGCGCCAATCGAAATGAAAGAACAGCACCCAGGCAACGAGCACGACCTCGACGATGGTCGGCAGCAACTGCAAAAGCAGCATGCGCACGATGGTCTCGATTGCGTTACGTCCGCGTTCGAGAACGCGGGTTAGTCCACCGGTCTTTCGTTCGAGATGGAAGCGAAGCGACAGCAAATGCATGTGCTCGAAGGTGAGCAAGGCCAGCCGCCGCACCGCGTTCATCGCCACCTTGGCGAAAACCCCGTCGCGCCATTGCGTCAGCACGGCCACGATGATGCGCATGCCGCCATAGGCGAGCGTCATCATGACCGGAGTGGCCAGTGACCAGGCAAACCAGGAGTTGGCCCAAACCGGCGCGGTGCCGTGCCCGGCCAGCGCGTCCGTGGCCCATTTGAAGGTAAAGGGAACGGCCACAGTCGCGAGCTTGGCGACGAACACCAGCACGGTCGCGAATATGACGCGGGCTTTCAGATCGGCCCGGTTGGCAGGCCAGATATAGGGCCAAAGGTGAACCAGCATCGAAAACAATGCTGTCCTGTCTGAAACCTGCCGCGGTAGATCGGGTTGTCGTTGGAATTCGCGCATCTACGCCGTCATATAGAGATTCTCGGCGTCTGCCGCACCCGCGTCCGGCCGAAGCTTGCCCGCCAAATCGCTTGCGCTTCCTTCGAATCCTCGCCACATCTACCGCTTAACGAGAGTGACTCTATGAGCAAAATCAAAGCGATCTGCGTTTATTGCGGATCAAGTCCGGGAACCGATCCGGCGTTCATCAAGACCGCACGCGACTTCGGTAGAATCCTGGCTGAAAACAAAGTGCGGCTCGTCTATGGCGGCGGATCGATCGGGCTAATGGGAGCGATTGCCAGCTCGGTGATCGAACACGGCGGCCATGCGACCGGCATTATCCCTGAGTTTTTGACGGCGAAAGAACAGCCGAAGCGGCTGGCGCAGGAGCAGATCGTCACCCGCGACATGCATGAGCGCAAGCGCACCATGTTCGATCGCGCGGACGCCTTCGTCGCGTTGCCCGGCGGGCTCGGCACTCTCGAAGAACTCGTCGAGCAAATGACGTGGGCGCAGCTCGGCCGGCATAAGAAGCCGATCCTGATTGCCAACATCAACGGCTTTTGGAATCCGCTGCTGGTGCTGATCGATCACATGCGACGTCTTGGGCTGGTGCCCTCATCGGCGCACGGCGTCGAGCTTCTGGTCGCCAACCGCGTCGAGGACATTTTGCCGAAGTTGCAGGAAGCGGCGCGCACGGTGAGTCCGGCGGAAAAAGAATTGGTGGTACCGGCCGAGCGTTTGTGAAAACCTAGCCCTCCCGGAGAAACGTCACTGCCTCGATGCGATTGCCATCGAGGTCGCGCACGAACGCGGCGTAGTAGCGCGGATTATAACGCTCCCGCACCCCCGGCTCGCCGTCGGACGAGCCGCCCGCTTGTAGCGCCGCGGCATGAAACGCCTTGACGCTCGCCACGTCGGGCGCGCGCAGGCAAACGTGGAAGCCGCTGTCGTCAGGGATCCGCGACATACCGGTGCGCTTGTTGATCCAGAATTCCGGGTGCCGTTTGCCGAAGCCGATCGTCTCATCCGGCCATTCGCGCATTTTCGCAAAGCCAAGTGTCGCAAGGACCGCGGCGTAGAAAGCTTCAGACTTTTGCAGATCGCTCACCGGGATGGAGATGTGATCGATCATGATGCCGGTGCGCCGGACTTGATCAGCTTGTAAACGATCGAATCCATCAGCGCCTGGAACGAAGCGTCGATGATATTCGGCGAAACCCCGATGGTCGTCCAATGCTCGCCGCTCTCATCGGCGCTTTCGATCAGCACCCGCGTCACCGCCTCAGTCCCGGCGTTGAGGATACGCACACGATAGTCGGTCAGCTCGAGCCCGGTGATGTAGCTTTGATATTTGCCGAGATCCTTGCGGAGCGCGAGATCGAGCGCATTGACCGGGCCGATGCCTTCGGCGGCGGAAATCAGCATCTCGTCGCCTACTCTGACCTTGACCACGGCTTGGCTGACGGTGACGCGCTCGCCCTTGGCGTTAAGGCGCCGCTCGACATTGACGTCAAACTTCTCGACGTCGAAGTAGCGCGGCACCTTATCCAACAACCGCCGGGCCAACAGCTCGAATGAGGCGTCCGCCGCCTCGTAAGCGTAGCCGATGGCCTCGCGCTCTTTGACTTCCTCCAACAACCGCGAAAGCCGGGGGTCGTCCTTGTCGACCGAAAGACCGATGCGTTCGAGTTCCGCGAGCAAGTTCGAGCGGCCCGATTGGTCGGAGACCAGAAGCCTGCGTTTATTGCCGACGCATTCCGGCGCGACATGCTCGTAAGTCTTCGGCTCTTTTAAAATGGCGGAGGCGTGAATGCCGGCCTTGGTGGCGAATGCGCTTTCGCCGACATAGGGCGCATGACGGTCGGACGCGCGGTTAAGGAGATCGTCGAGCGCGTGCGAGACCCGCGCGACGTGGCCCAGCGCGGCATCGGAAACGCCAATCTCGAATTTCTGCGAAAACTCCGGCTTCAGCTTCAGCGTCGGAATGATCGAGACCAGATTGGCGTT
>DAIUEQ010000252.1:0-2598 GCA_036845025.1 Xanthobacteraceae bacterium
GCACATCCGCCGTGATCACGATAGCGCCGGCGCCCGCGCGCTCCGCGATCCAATTGTCCGCCTCGTCCATGCCGGCGCCGACGACCACGCGCTCGATCATTTCTTCGCGCGGCACCGCGATGGGGCTGTTGGTGACGACGTAGATCTTGATGGCCGCGCCCTTGAGCGCATGGCGTTCGGCGACGCGATAAATCTCCTGCTTTACGGGGCAGGCGTCGGCGTCGACATAGATCGAGATTGGCGTCACGCCGCGGAATTGCTTTTCGCGATGGCGCGGCGGACGGCCTTTGGCTCGGCCTTGATGACCTCGATCAAGGTGCGCGCCGCGCCGGACGGCCGGCGCGTGCCAAGTTCCCACTTGCGCACGGTGCCGACGCCGGTCCCGATGACGGCGGCGAACTCCCGCTGCGACAGGCCGAGCTTGTGCCGGGCTTCGCGCGCATCGGTCCGGCTCGGCACGACGCGGTGGACGATCACGTCGGCCTTCTCGCCGCGCGCATATTTTAGCGCCTCATTGAGGCTCGCGAAAATGTCATCGGCAAGACTTGGCTTAGTTTTGCGGCTCCTCTTTACTTTCTTTGCCATTGCGCCGTGATCTCCTTCACCAATGTTGTGAATTTCCTTTTCTCCTGCGCGCTCACGTCAGCTTTCTCGTTCTTGGCGTAGATCGCCACAAGCAGAGCTGGAAAGTTCGCGTTATAGAAATAGTAGATAACCCGCGCACCGCCGCGCTTGCCGCTGCCGCCGCGCCCGACGCGAACCTTCCGCAACCCTCCGGTGCCAGGAATCAGATCGCCGCATGTCGGCTCATAAGCGATCAGATCAACGATGGCGTCCTGCTCATCGCCGCTGAGCAACTCATCCGCGCGCCGCCGGTAGCCGGGCAGTTCGATCACCGATACCGGGCGGCCAAGCATAGGCGGGATAGTACCCCAATGGGGTATAGATGTCAATTTAGGCGCCGAGACCGTGCGCTCGATCGGCGGGCACCATTGATTCAACTCGCAGATGAGTAACATATTAGATCGCCCGCGAGAGCATCTATCACTGTCTGAATTGCTAACAACACGAGTTTGTCATGAATGGTCGCACCCCAATAGCCAAAACGGATGACCTCGACATCCTGTCAGGCATTTGGATCATGTCGTGCAACGACGACAACCCGATCATGACCTATAAAAGCATCGCTCAGCGACTAAATTTGCCTGAGACTTATGATGTTAAAGCCGTAGTGCGCAGTCGACCCGAATTATTTAGACCCGGGATTCTAAATTCGCGTTTGAATGCATGGAAAGACCTAATGAGGAGCGGGAAAAGCCGTCCAAACTGGATTGTTGAAATACATGACCAAACTCAGCAAAGGAGGGCAATTGACCAACTTACAAGAGATGACGTTTTCAGGAATCAGTTTCGCGTAGGGGACGGTGCTGGTAAATGCGATATCGAGGTTATTGACTGGGGCCTTCAGCATATTGATCGGCTGAGGAAGGCTGCCGCCGAAGAACGAGAGGCGAGGTCGCGAAAATGGACTTCAATTATTATTCCGTTAGCATCACTCTTCGTGGCAGCCGTGTCGGTGGTTGGGACTGTATGGGTTCAATGGCATTCGACAAGCGAACAGGAAGCGACAAAGCACTATGAAGTGGAGTTCGCGCCAAAGCAGCGAGCATATTCAAGCTTCATGGTTGCGTTCGATTCAACCGTAACGGCAGTCGGAGCCCGCGATCAACAAGACTTTGCGAAGCAAGTTCTCCAAATGGAGTCCGCATTTTTCTCTCTTGAGCCATTCCTCAAGAAGGAAAACCGCGCCGATATTAGGGCTCAATATCTAGGACTTGTTGCTTTATGTAATAGCCAAATAAACCGACCACTTGATCAGAGCGATACTGACAAAGACGCGTTCCTTACAAAGGCGACCTCGTACGGGCTTAGTCTCAAGAATCAACTCTACAATAGCCTTTTTGCAGGCAGGTAATCCGATTCACACCCGCTCCACAAAACTATCCACCACCCGCTTCTCCCCCGCCCGATCGAACTGGATCGTCAGCTTATTGCCGTCAATCGCGGTCACATTCCCGTTGCCGAATTTCTGGTGAAACACCCGGTCGCCCAGCGTGAAAGCTGAGACGGTGCCGGTGGATTTGGCCACCAGCTCGCCCTCGATGGTGAGCGGCAGGCGGCGCGGGCTTTCCTCGCGGGCGCGCCAGGGGGAGGGGGATGAGGCGTCGTCGAAGCCGTCGCTGTCGTCGTGTGCGGCGTAGCGCGAGCCGGTCTCCGAAAAGCCGCCGCCCTTCTTCGCTTGCGCGCGCTGCCAGCCCGGCGTCGTGTAGTTGGAGCCGAAGGCGGTGGTGGCGTCGAAGCGCGAGGCGCCGTAGCCGCCATAACCGCCGAAGCCGCCTTGGGACTCGGTCACTTCGACATGGGCTTCGGGCAATTCGTCCAGAAAACGCGACGGGATGTTGGTCTGCCACAGGCCGTGCATGCGGCGGTTGGTGGCGAAATAGATTTTGGCCCGTTTACGCGCGCGGGTGAGACCGACGTGGGCGAGGCGGCGCTCTTCTTCCAGCCCGGCGCGGCCTTGGTCGTCGAGCGTGCGCT
>DAIUEQ010000253.1:0-2405 GCA_036845025.1 Xanthobacteraceae bacterium
AAATTTAAATGCTAGTGGAGCTTCGGATTTGACATTCGCTTCACGAGTTCGCGGCGCGGGGGTGGCGAATGTCAAATCGGCTCCACTAAGGCTCTGCGTTCCCGGGGACCTTCATGTTTGAACTCGACGGCAAGACTGCGTTGGTCACTGGAGCAAGCGGCGCCATCGGCGGCGGCATTGCTCGCGTGCTTCATCGTCAAGGCGCGACCGTAGCGATCTCGGGTACTCGCCGGGATGCCCTCGAACAGCTTGCCGGCGACCTCGGGGGCCGGGTACACATTTTGCCCTGCGACCTAGCCGATCCGGCGCAGACCGATGCCCTGGTTGCACAGGCCGAAGCCGCGATGGGTCAGCTCGACGTGCTCGTCGCCAATGCCGGCGTCACCCGCGACAATCTCTTTGTGCAATTGCGTGACGAGGATTGGGACAAGGTGATTGCCGTCAATTTATCGGCGACGTTTCGGTTGGCGCGAAATGCCGTGCGCGGAATGATGCGCCGCCGCTTCGGGCGCATCATTGCCATCACCTCGGTCGTCGGCAGCACTGGAAATCCCGGTCAGGCCAATTACGTGGCGGCTAAGGCAGGCATCACCGGAATGATCAAGTCGATCGCCGCGGAATATGCCAAGCGCGGGGTGACTGCCAATTGCGTCGCGCCGGGCTTCATCGTCACGCCGATGACCGAGAAGCTTAATGAAAAACAGCGCGAGGGAATTCTTGCGAAAATCCCCGCAAGCCGCGCCGGCACGGTCGAGGAGGTCGCTGCCGCGGTGGCCTTTCTCGCATCGAGCGAAGCCGGCTATGTCACAGGTCAAACATTGCATCTCAATGGCGGAATGGCCATGATTTGAAGGTGATAGAGGTTGTCGTCGGCGGTACGCTGCGCTGGTCAACGCTTGGGAAGTGTGGTAACCGGACCGTGATTGGCGGGGGACAGACGGGAAGCCGGAGCGCGGGGGAATTTAACGTGCGCCTTCGGTTGCTTTCTTCGCGGCCATCGCCAACGACGAGGCCACGCTGAAGTCGATTGGGTCGCGTTGAAAGAAGAGGTTGGAAACGATGAGCGATATTGGCGAGCGGGTAAAAAAGATTGTTGTGGAGCATCTCGGCGTTGAGCCGGACAAAGTCACCGAAAACGCCAGTTTCATCGACGATCTTGGCGCCGACAGCCTAGATACCGTCGAGCTCGTCATGGCCTTCGAGGAGGAGTTTGGTTGCGAAATACCGGACGACGCCGCCGAAACCATCCTCACAGTAGGCGACGCCATCAAATTTCTGGAAAAAAACGCGAAGAGCTGACCACCGATGTGGTCGGGCGCGACATGAAGCATGCGTTACGGCGCAGATATCGCACGCCGCGTTTATCCCTGACTTACGGCTGCAGATATAACGGCTCCGGCGATCGGCGCGGCGCTCGCTTGGAGTGCCGTGCATGAGACGCGTTGTCGTTACCGGTCTCGGCATGCTGACCCCGCTGGCGTGCGGCGTGGAGGAAACGTGGCAACGCTTACTCGCCTGCAAGAGCGGGATTAACCGCGTCGAAAAGTTCGAAGTCTCCGATCTACCGTGCAAGATCGCTGGCCAGATTCCTCGCGGCGACGGCACGGACGGCACCTTCAACCCTGATCAATGGATGGAGCCGAAGGAACGCCGCAAGGTGGATGACTTCATCCTCTTTGCCATGAGCGCGGCGAAGCAGGCGCTCGACGATTCCGGTTGGCACCCGGAAAGCTACGAAGACCAGACCATGACGGGAGTCCTTATCGGTTCCGGCATCGGCGGCATCGAGGGCATCGCGGAAACGGCATTGTTGTTGCAGGAACGCGGCCCGCGCCGCATCTCGCCGTTTTTCATTCCCGGGCGGATCATCAATCTTGCCTCGGGTTACGTGTCTATCGCTCACTCGCTCAAAGGGCCCAATTTGTCGGTAGTGTCGGCGTGTTCGACCGGGGCGCACGCGATCGGCGACGCCGGCAGGCTCATTGCGCTCGGCGATGCCGATGTGATGGTCGCCGGTGGAACGGAATCACCGGTTTGCCGCATTTCGCTGGCCGGATTTGCGGCCTGCCGGGCACTCTCGACCGGTTTCAACGACGAGCCCGCGCGCGCCTCGCGGCCTTACGATCGCGATCGCGACGGATTCGTCATGGGCGAAGGTGCGGGCGTCGTCGTGCTCGAGGAATACGAGCACGCCAAGCAGCGCGGCGCCCACATGTATGCCGAGTTGATCGGCTATGGACTTTCCGGGGATGCTTTCCACATCACGGCACCCGCCGAGGACGGCGACGGCGCCTTGCGTTGCATGAAGGCCGCAGTCCACCGCGCGGACATAACAGCCGGCGAGATCGACTACATCAATGCCCACGGCACCTCGACGCCGGTCGGCGATGAGATCGAACTCAAAG